>JARRQA010000116.1:0-7181 GCA_037382325.1 Robiginitalea sp. | reverse complement strand
ACCGAAATTGGTATAGAGGGCCTGCAGTTTTGGGTAGAACTCCGGGCCCAGGGAGGCCAGTTGCGGGAGCGGAATCCGGCAAAGGGCTATAAAATATTCCACTTCCACCCGTACCCGGTAACGGATCAGGGCAGCTTCTGAGAAATAGGACTGAAGTCTGGTTACTTTTCCGCCGTACCGCCCGTCGATAGGGGAAATGGCCAGTAAGGGATGACTTGCCATAATAGCTGGTTTGAAAAGGGCAAAGATACAGAATCCCAGAGGATTCAAAGCTGGTATGTCGGATTAGCCCGGAGTACGGCTCAGGATAATTTTTTAAGCACTTCCCGGGCACGTGCCTGATAGGCCGCTGGGGATGCACCCACCGAATATCCCTCCCCAAAAGCAGCAGGGCTTTCATACTATAGGCTTTGGGAGCAACTTTTCCCGTCCCTATGAGCCAGTCAAAACAGGCTTCCGTCATGGCTGTTTTATGTGTGCTGGTCAGGGGAGGCCTTTCTTTCTTCCCTGCGCGGCCGTAATAGCGGGTCAGGAGGACCTGGCAAATCTTTGCCAGGGGACGGATAGTGGAATCAGGAGCTACGCTTCGCAAGCCTGCGCTGAAATGGTCCAGGAAGGGATAAAGCAGGGTGGGATCCTCTCTGACCACAAATTCCAGGACCCAGGCAGCCCGGATGCCCGTAGCATTGTTTTCTTCCAGGGCAAGCGCCAGAAGTTGTGGAACAAGTTCCGGGTGTTGCAGGACCTTCCGGGCCATTTATCGTTTTCGTGGCCATACAGTTTTACCGCCCTGAAAAGAATGAATCTTCAGAAGATCACCTCTCGACCTTCCTTTCGGAAACCAATCCTCCTGCAGAGGTGGCTGGCATCCTGAAGTCGAGTTGTTATGACTGCCATTCGGATCATACCCAATACCCCTGGTACAATCAGGTGGCACCGGTTTCCTGGTGGCTGGCGGACCATGTGGAGGAGGGTAAGGAACATTTGAATTTTTCGGACTGGGATTCCTACAGCCCCAAAAAGAAGGATCACAAGCTTGAAGAAGTGATCGAAGAAGTAGAGGAGGGCGAAATGCCCCTGAAGGAATATACGTGGACCCATTCAGAAGCCCACTTGACGAAGGAGCAAATAAAGAGGGTCATGGACTGGGCCCGCCGAACCCGGACCCTTTATCAATTAGGTGATTCGCCAAAATAGGCAGGCCTACCGCGGCCCGTTCCCGGAGGATTTCCAGGTGCTCCAGAGCACCCGCGCTCAGGCTCGGGTTGGGATCCACAAAATACAGGGGCACCCCCTCCCTGCGGTAATGGATCAGCCCGGCTGCCGGATACACCTGCAGGGAGGTACCGACGACCACCAGAAGATCAGCCTGCAGGGTCAGTTCGGCAGCTGCTTCCAGCAGAGGGACAGGTTCCCCAAACCAGACGATATGGGGGCGAAGCGGATAACCGTCTTCACACCGGTCTTCAGGATGAATATCTTCTTCCCATCGATAGACTGTTTTTTTGGGGCCGGTACTCCGGGCCTTCAAAAGTTCCCCGTGCAGGTGCAGTACCCGCGTGCTTCCGGCCCTTTCGTGTAAATCATCCACATTCTGGGTAACAATCGTGACCTCGAAATGGGATTCCAGGGACGCAAGGGCCCTGTGCCCGTCATTGGGGGATGCCTCCCGGAGCTGGCGCCGGCGTTGGTTGTAAAATTCTAGGACCAGCTCCGGGTTTTGGGCATACCCTTCCGGGGAAGCTACCCGCATCACATCGTGTCCTTCCCACAGCCCCCCGGAATCCCGGAACGTCTTTAGCCCGCTGTCTGCACTCATACCTGCCCCGCTGAGGACCACGAGTTTTTTCATAGGATCCGTTTTTTTCCAACTGCGCTATACTTTAAGTGAGGGACAGGGAACTAATCCCTCAATGCCGGCCGGATTTTGTTAAATTTAGCCCACCATGGGAGAACCGGCAAATATCGACCTAGATCTTTTGGCACACCTCGAAGGGTTTATCACTCCGGAGCGAAAGGAGCGGTTCCTGCAGGTGCTTTCCCACCGAACCAGATATCTTACGGTGGCCCTGGAAGATGTATACCAGTTACACAACGCGAGTGCCGTAATTCGCTCCTGCGATGTTTTCGGAATTCAGGAGGCGCATCTTATCGAAGGGCGTTTCGGGAACCGTCTGGACAAGAAAATTGCCATGGGGGCCCAGCGATGGGTGGACATCCACCGTCACTCCCATAGCAGGAACTGTATACAGCGGCTCCGGGAGCGGGGATACCAGATCATTGCCACCACACCCAGGCCGGACAGTACCCCTTTGCACGCCTTTACCCTGGATCTACCCACGGCCCTGTTTTTTGGTACGGAAAAGGAAGGGTTGAGCCCGGAAGTTCTCGAAGAGGCAGACGGAGCCCTCTACATTCCCATGGTAGGGTTTACCGAAAGCCTGAATATTTCGGTGGCCGCCGCTATCATCCTGCAGGAACTCAGTACCCGCCTGCGTCATTCCGGACTTCCCTGGAGGCTGACAGAGGACGAAATGCTCGCGAAACGGCTGGAGTGGACCCGGAAGACCATCCGTGCTGCGGATGAAATCATCGCCCGGTACCGTAGTCAATCCTGATTTTCGTATCTTGAAACCCCTGTGCCTGGTAACGGGCAGCGGGATTCGAAGTGTTAACTGAAAATACCAGAATGATGGATCACAATATGGTTGGATGGTTTGAGATTCCCGTCACGGATATGGAAAGGGCAAAGACTTTCTATGAAACTGTTTTTGAGGTAGGGATCCAGGTGAATCAAATGGGAGAACTGGAAATGGGCTGGTTTCCCATGGCAGAGGGAAAAAGCGGGGCACCAGGCTCCCTTGTCAAACACCCGGACTTTTACCACCCCAGTTCGACGGCAGGCGTGGTTATTTATTTTTCGTGTCAGGATGTTGCGATTACCCTTGAGCGGGTTACCAGAGCAGGGGGCACCGTTGTGCAACCTAAGAAAGCCATCGGAGAGGGATATGGCCATATGGGGCTTTTCCTGGATTCCGAAGGGAATCGGATCGCCCTGCATTCGAGAGAATAATTGCGCTTTCTAATTAATGGGAATGGGCAGATCCTTAACTTTTTCAAGGAGAAGCGGGATTTCAAGCCCCACGATAAAGCGCCAGCGTTCGTAGTTGATCTGGGTGGCGATATTAGGGAATGGAATGACGTCCTGATCTTCTGGGTTTCGGGAAGCTTCCCCAATTTTTCTGCCGCTATTGGCATAGCTTACCCCCACGGTAACACTTCCCCATTGCCTGTGCAAGTCCACCCCCATGGCCAAATGCCATATATCATTTAACAAATTGATTTCATCAGAGCTCTTATTGATAAAATCGAAGAGATTGATACTGGCTTTGGAGGCAGAGAAATCTGTACTGAAACTCCCAATGACGTTCAGGGAGGGCGAGATATAGAATTCACCTCCAACCCCAAAATTGACGATGGGTTTTAACTGCTCCCTGAATGGGTTCACACCGAGATCCACCTCGGCCTCTTCCGGTACTTCTATTCTCTCATAGGCACCAAGCGGAGCGTGCAAGTCCAGATTAAGGTGCAGTTTATGCAGCTTCCAGGGAATTCCCACCCCATAGGAGATAGTCGTGGCTGTTTTCCGCTGGTTGGGCAGCTCCCCATATCTATGGCTTACTAAATAATCCTCATTCGGTGAAAAACCACCCAGGGATTCCTGATAGGACATGGAGGCGCGTTTTTTTACCCAGATAAAGGGCAACCCTACATTGACCCCCATTTCAATCGCATCCAGCAGCCAGGCTGCCCCCAACCTTATCTGCGCTCCATAGGTTTTTTGCGTAAAGTCAAGACGGTTCGTGTAGGTGACCACCGACCCGGTTTCCCGCTTTGCATTGATCAGGACGTCACCGCGTCCATTGGTTTCATAAATACTGGCAAAAAGGGATGCTCCAATACTGAAGGTCTCGCTGATGGCATAGGCCCAGGAAACGCCAAACCAGTCGTCCCGCAACCGATTGCGTAACTCCAGTTCAGAAAAACTTTCCGAGGCATCCGGAATGTTTCCAAAATCAGGTTCTGTTTGGAGGCCTGAAATGTAATTCACACGAATGTCGGAGCGGTAACGTGAAATGATGGAGTAAGCGAATTTGTGGTCTGGCAGGGCTTTCAGGCTGAAGGTCCCTGCAATTGTGGCAGGCAGACCCCCAAACCGGTTGGAACTCAGGTTTTCTTCAGATTCCAGGATGTCCTCAAAATAGTATTTCGACCATTCATAGGCCTTACCTCCGACGGTGAAAGAGGGATTTTCAATAAGTCCCAAACGGGCGGGATTGTAAAATACGAGCCCAAGATCTGCCACACTGCCCGTGACGTTCCCGTTAAGCAATACAGACTGGTTTCCGAAATTCTCGAATTTATAATTCCCCTCCTGGGCGTTCGACAGCGCTCCTAAAAGCATAAGTCCGAGTGCTGCAGACTGCCTGAAATTTTTGAGTAAGATCAAAGGAGTGTTCATCCGTCTCGGTTTTATGCACGGCGCTTCTTTTGTTGGATTAATTCAGAAAAAAAGAAACCCCCAGAAAAGGCCCGAGAACATTGACGCGGGTCTCCAGTTCATCGGCTCCGGATCCGTCGACCCGTCTGTATCGAAAATTCCGGAACCCCGCATTGATGGTAATCAACCGGGAGACGCGGAAAGCGTTGAGGTAAGTGAAATCATAAGCGATTTTAGAAGAATTCCCAATCCCAAAGCCTCCTAAATTGATCCATGAACTTAGCAACACTTTGGGCGCCAGGCTGATGGAGGTCCGTACCCCCAACATCAGATCCCACCAGCCCCCGGATTGTTCAACCGTTCCCTCATCGAGGAGCCTGTCCCCTAAATAAACTTCGTAATTAACACTTAGATCATTGCCCCAGTATTTTGCACCCCCCAATGCTTCCAGGGACCATCCGTCGATGATTCGGTTATTTTCCATCTGATAATTTTCATAGACGATATACGAACCCCTGAAATCCAGGATTTCCTGCTTAACGCCAATATCCAGGAGAAGCGGGCCCTGTTCAACTTCTTTTCCCAGGGTGGCCCAGGTCCCGTCCAGGGATAAGCCAAAGCGTTTGTAACGCACCGAGGCGATCAATTGAAACCCCGCATCCGTTATGGAGGAAAGCTCTCCAAAAGACTGGGTGATGCGGTTGCCTCCCACATTGGTGGACTGGGAAGCCAGCAGGGCATATGGGGTTAGACTGAAACTCCAGTCCTTTCGGTCGTCCTCTTGATGGAAATTCTGGTTGGTGACCTGCCCTGTCAGGGACATTAGTCCGAGGATCCCAAAAATAAAAAAGAATAGATGTTTCATCAGGGGGGAGGTTGTTTAAGTTATACTGCCGGTTACGCTACATAAAGATAACTAAAAATGAAGTATGAATAGAGACGCGAATGCGCAGCGGGCAAAACGCCCTGAACCGGCAAATTGTTTAGATCGTATAGGGCGCGTAAGCTTTTTAAGAGTATCTTTATAAGAGATTTATTTTCTTGCGATGCGCTATGATTTTTAGGAAAAAGCTTTTTTGGCTGATGGGGTGGCTCAGCCTCCTTCCAGGCCTTATATCCGCCCAGGACCGGATTCGCGAATTCCTCCTTTTGGGGACAGAGATCGCGGAAGAGCTCACGGCGTCTTACGCGGAGCCGGCTGCTGTGGGGCTGATGTACGGTATGACCGGGGGATGGTACAACAGTGCTGTGGTACGCGATAAATGGGATGTAGAGCTCTCAATAGTGACCAACGGATCCTTCGTGCCAAGTGATGCCCGTACGTTCTTTATCGATACAAATCGATTTGACAATTTGACTACCCGTACCGGGGAAGCCATTGTTGAGGTACCTACCGTACTGGGAGGGAATGCTACTCCGGCTACCCTTGTGGCAAGCGTTCAGGGAGAGATCTTTGAATTTGAAACCCCGAACGGCCTGGGAGTTTCGGACCTGAACCTGCTTCCAAATGCCTTCCTGCAGGCCAAGGTAGGGCTACCGTTTGCCACGGAATTCGGGTTACGGGTATTTCCCAAAATAAATGTAGGCGACGTGGAGCTTGGGCTTTATGGGGTGGGGCTTCAACACGAATTCGGTCGGTGGATCGAGTTCATCGATCAGTCCCCGGTGGCCCTTTCGGTCTTCGGATCCTTCACGACCCTGGATGCCGACTATGTCTTTGAGACCGGGGGGGATGTCCTCGGGGAAAACCAGCGGATTACCATTGACATGGACAGCTGGCTCTTCGAAATGGTCGCCTCCACCAAATTCGAGAAGCTGAATTTCTTCGGCGGCCTGGGTTATGTGACCGGGCAAAGCGATACCCGCCTCCTGGGGACCTATGAAGTGCAGACGCGGATTCCGATTACCTTTACGGATCCCTTTGACTTCCAGAACGAGGTTTCAGGAATCAGGGCGAACCTGGGGGCCAATCTCCGTTTGAACTGGTTCGGGCTTAATTTGGCTTATACCTTCCAGGGGTACAACAACCTGTCTCTGGGGATCCACTTTAATATCAAATAAATCCTGTGCGCCGGGACGGTTGGGGATTTTATCTAAGCCAGGACGTTCCGAACACGAGATAGAAGGCAAAATCTCTACCGTTTCCCAGGGCGAAGTCCATTCCCATATTAACGCCCAAAAGGCGCGCGATCTTATACCGGAAACCGGTACCCAGGGACCAGGCCCAATCACCATCCCCAATTTGTCCAAAGTCAGAAAAAGCATTCCCTCCCCCCGTAAATCCAAGCAATGACCAGCGCTTATAGACGTTGTAAGTCCATTCAGTTTCTATAAGCAGGGTATTATTGCCCTGGTAGCGAAAGGCCGGAATTCCCCTGAGGCTGATAAAAGGATACGCATAAAATGGCGCTTCCCCCAGCAGGTAACTACCCTGGAAGCGCCAGGCAGATCCCAGACGCTCCGTAACGGGAAGGTAACTGAACAGATCTGTATTCAGGGCAGTGAAAGTATCGGAAGACCCCAGCCATTGCGCACTAATGTTCAAAGAGACCTCTCCCAGCAGGCCCCGGGTAGGGGTAAACGCATTGTTTCGGCTGTCATAGGTCATCCCTGGCCTGATGGCACTGATTCTGGAACTGGTATTGAGACGTTTCAGGATCTCATTGATGATCGGGCGACC
>JARRQA010000115.1:0-6428 GCA_037382325.1 Robiginitalea sp. | reverse complement strand
ACAGAGAAGAACAATATTAAAATGTCACAAATGAGAGCAGATGCTGTTAAAAATTAGTTAATAGGTGTTTGCTGAGCTTATCGAGAATGCGCTCCCGGGCCTGGCGGACCATCCCTTCCCAATCCTGTCCGTAATCTCCCGGGGCATTGACCATCACAAACCAGTTTTCACAGCCTGAAGGGGCATCTGCAGGGGATTCCTTGGCAGTGATGTTGATATAGACCGTTGGATCTTCCGGAAGCCTTTTTTCTTCAAAAATCTCCCGGAATTCCCCCGGGTAATCCCCGCTGAAAAAAATATTGTGGAGATCGAGCTCCGGAAATGATTTTCGGACCCCCCAGTAAAAAATCAGGGCAGAACTGGACCGTTCCTGGGAAAGGGTCTTCTCTGGCGCCTTATGCCCGGGCAGGAGGTTTCGGTAAGTAGGGAAGATATCCATATTGGAAACTACAATATCCGCTGGGATGGTCCTGTCCGCTAGTGCTACCCCCACCGCCGAGCCATTCTCTGTGAGAATCCGTTTCACCGGAGATTCGAAATAAAACTCCACTCCCTGTGCCCGGGCGAGTTTATAGAGGCTCATCGGTATCTGGTGCATCCCGCCTTCAGGATAATATGTCCCGAGGTCCATCTCCAGATGGGGGATCATGGACATGATTCCCGGGGTTTTATAGGGGTTGGAACCATTGTAGGTGGCATACCGGTTGAACAGCTGGACCAGTTTCGGATTATCAAATGCGGCCTCGTTGACCCCGTTCAGGCTGTTGAAAATTCCCAACCCTCCAACAGAAAGCAGGGCTTTGACTGTTTTTAGGGAGAAATATGTCCGTGGGCGGTGCAGGGATCGCTCCAGGAAAAGTGGGGCTGTGAGCTCGTATTTGCGCCTGTTCTTCTTCAAATAGGCCCGAAGGCGATCGGCGGGTTCCTGAAAGGTCCGGGAGGCTTCTCCGATAAAAACCTCGGGATTACCGGGTGCAAAAAACCGCGTTCCGTCCTCCCAGAAATAATGGCAAAGCGTGTCTTTCCGACGAAACGGAAAATGCTGTTTGGGATCCTCTCCACATAACTCGAAGAGCTCTTCAACCAGATGGGGCATTGTGAAAAGGGAGGGCCCCAGGTCAAAACGATATCCCGCGTAGGTCTCGGCATGCATTTTACCCCCCGGGTAAGGATTAGCCTCAAATACTTTTACGGCATACCCCTTATTCCGCAAGCGTATAGCGGATGCCAGGCCAGCAATACCAGACCCTACAACACATGCGTGGGCCATGGATTACTTCCTCTTGAAATATTTAAAGGGAACAAAGAGCATTCCGAAGCATTCCCCATCCTCTTTCCCGAGGTGCTTGTGGTGGATTTTATGGGCCCTCCGAATGCCGCGGGCATACCAGTTATTGGCGTTTCGGAACATTTTAAAACGCTGGTGGATAAAAATATCGTGCACCATAAAATAGGCGATCCCATAGGCGAGGATTCCCAATCCTATCGGCCAGCCCTGCCAGAAACCGGTATTTGCAGCGGTCATGATGAAGGACATGCTGACCACCGCGTAGAACAGAAAGAAGGCATCATTGCGTTCGAACCAGGAATCGTGGTCCTTCAGGTGATGGTCCCGGTGGAGGCTCCACAAAAAACCGTGCATGATATACTTATGGGTAAACCACGCCATGAATTCCATGAAACAAAACGTGGCCAAAAAGATTCCGATCCAGTAAAGTACTTGCATAACTTACACCAAATTTAAACGATATCGCACATATGACCGCGCCAGTAGGCCCACTTTTTCATAATTGGGCACCCTGACCCTTGAATTTTTGATCTCCACAGAGGGCAGCCGGCGTAATTTATTGAGCAGTTTACTGTAATAACGGTAGGCCATATAGACCCCAAATTTCGATTCGCTGGGGAGTTTCAGGATACCCTGGTACCCTTTTCGGAAATCTTCCTCGATCTCCGCCACGATTTGGGATTTGGAAACTTCATCCAGTTCCAGCAGGTTGGTGTTCGGGAAATAAGTGCGTTCCAGGCCATCATAATCCGCCTTCAGATCCCTGAGGAAATTAACTTTCTGGAAGGCCGAGCCCAGGGCCATGGCAGGCTCCTTCAGCTGCTCGTATTTATCGCGATCCCCTTTTACAAAAACACAGAGGCACATCAGGCCCACCACATCGGCAGATCCGTAGATATACTCCCGGTATTCCGCCTCTGTTTTATAGACTTTTTTGGAAAGGTCCATGCGCATGCTCTTCAGGAAAGAAGCTACCAGATGGTGGGGAATGGCGTATCTGTGGTATGTCTCCTGAAACGAATTCAGAATTGGATTCAGGCTGATGTGGTTGGTAAGGGCATGCTCCAGGTCATCCTCAAAACGGTCCAGGAGTTCTTTCTTGTCGTACTCGTGAAAGGAATCCACAATTTCGTCCGCGAACCGGACAAACCCATAGATATTATAGATATCCTGCCGGATGCTCCCGGCCAGCATTTTGGTCGCCAGGGAAAAAGAGGTGCTGTACCGGTTGGTGACCAGTTTGCTGCAACGAGCGGATATCGAGTCAAAAAGGGCTTTCATGTTCAGGTGGAGGTTTGTTGGACGATAAGTTCAGATACGAGTTTACCGGAAATCAGGGAGGGGGGAACCCCTGGCCCGGGGACCGTTAATTGCCCTGTAAAAAACAGGTTTTTTACTTTTTTACTTTCCAGACCTGGCCTTAAAAAGGCCGTCTGTAACAAGGTGTTTGCCATCCCGTAGGCATTCCCCTTGTAAGAATTATAACGGCTGACGAAGTCCCGTACACAAAAATCTTTTTTAAAGATAATATTATTTTTCACGGATTGACCCGTCCGCTTTTCCAGACGCTCAATTAAAATGTCAAAATAGGCCTCCCGTTGTTCAGCGCTGTCTTCCAGTCCGGGGGCCAGGGGCATGAGGAAAAATCCTGTTTCTTTTCCCTCCGGTGCCATGGACGCATCGGTTACAGAGGGGAAGTTGGCGTAGAAGAGCGGGTCTTTTGGCCAGACCGGCGTATCGTAAATAGCCCTTGCATGTCGTTCAAAATCCGTATCGAAGAAAAGGTTGTGGTGGCGTACGCCCTTCAGTTTTTTGTCGAACCCTACATAGAACAGGAGGGATGAGGGAGCAAAGGTGCGGCTCTCCCAGTAGGCCTCTGAATACTGCCTGTAGCCTTCAGGCAGGAGCGTTTCCGTATGATGGTAGTCCGCCCCGCTCAGGACGATATCTGCTTTTGACTCTGTTCCTTTCACCCGGATACCGATAGCCTTCCCGTTTTCAAGGAGGATTTCCTCCACGGGTGCGTTGGTCCGGAAGGTAACTCCAAGGGATTCCGCAAGGCTCCGCATGCCCTCCACGATTTTGTACATGCCCCCTTTGGGATGCCAGGTACCCAGGCCAAAATCGGCATAGTTCATAAAACTGTAAAAGGAGGGTGTTTTCGAAGGCTTGGCACCCAGGAACAAAACCGGGAATTCCAGGATGGAAATCAGTTTTGGGTTTTTAAATTCCCTGCGTACATCCCTGCTGATAGTACTGAAGAACTGCCCGACCCTTCGAATGGTTTGGGTGGAAACCAGCTCCAGGGGGGACTTCCCCGGCTTGTATACCATATTGTTAATGGCGATATCGTAATTATCAGCGGCCCGGGCGATAAATTTTTTCAGGGGTCGGGAACTGCCTGTTTCGATACGCTCGAATTCCTCACAAATAGCATCCATGGAATCCCCGATGGTAACCACCTCGTCTTCAAATATAATCTGATAGGCCGGGCTGAGTTTTTCCAATTCGTAATAATCCGAGGCTGATTTCCCGAAGTCGCCGAAAAACTTTTCGAAAATATCCGGCATCCAGTACCAGCTCGGACCCATATCGAAAGTGAAACCGTCCTGTACCAGCTTTGAAGCCCTGCCGCCAACCTGTTCGTTCTTTTCGTAAACGGTGACATCAAAACCTGCCTTAGCGAGGTAGCAGGAGGCTGATAGTCCCGCAAACCCCGATCCTATAATGACAATTTTTTTACTCATGGGCTAAGGGGGCGGAATTCGATTATTCCTTGAGTGCATTCAACATTTCTTCAATGGAGTGGAAGATAGAGATGTGTTCCGGAAGTTTTGTTTCGGAAAGGTGTTCGGTTTGCCGCCCCAGTATCCATAGCTTTCCCGATTGACTGGCTTCCAGTTTCTCCTGGAATTCCTCCAGGTACTGATGCAGGTCGTCTTTGGTCGGGGTTACTGTAAAGTAAGAGATGAAAATCGGATTTTCATAATACTTCTTGAGGTCCACCAGACTTTCCAGCGGGATGGTCTGGCCCAGATAGATGGTTTTATGGCCCCGGAGAATTAGCTCATAATTGGCAAAGAGCAGGCCGATTTCATGGATCTCATTTTCAGGCAGGAACAGCACGAACACCTTGGCGTCTTTATTTGGCTCCAGGGACTGGAGCTTCTCGGTGCTCGTGTATATTTTCTGCTTGATCAGGTGGGTGATGAAGTGTTCATGGGCAGGTCCGATGGTATCTGACTGCCAGAGCAATCCCAACTCGTGTAGCAGCGGCATAAAAACTTCCCAGAAGATTTCACGGAACGATTTCTCCGCCAGCAGTCCGGAATAGGTTTTCTGGAATAGGGACTGGTCAAAATTGATCATCGCCAGTTTAAAGGCATTGATCGCATGGCTTTTGACACTATTCTGGGCGACGATTTCCCGGACACGTGTATTGATTTCTGCCTCGGGTATTTTAGCGATTTTTGAAATTTTATACCCGTTGTTGTAAAGAAGGGTGATATTGAGCAGCTTCTGAAGACTTTGAAGGCTGTAGGTCCGGATGTTCGTCTCTGTGCGTTCCGGGTTCAGCAAGCCGTATCTTTTTTCCCAGATCCGAATGGTGTGTGCCTTGATACCGCTTAGATTTTCAAGGTCCCGTATTCCAAAGGACTTCTTTACGCTGTTCATCATTTATGCATAATACTTAAACAAATTTAACCTTTTTTGCCAAACCACCCCGTTAAGAACCGTTAAATTTGAAAGGGCATTGCAAAGAAATCCAGACCGGGTGGAGGGTGGATGACCGGAATGCTGTTTGTTTTTCAGAGGAATTCCTGAAACAAGTCGCCGGGTCTAAAAGCGGCGTTCAGGATGGAGTTCTTTCAGGTTCAGGGAGGTAGGTTTACCGGAGATGATTTCCGAGATGAGTTTCCCGGTTACCGGGCCAAGGCTCCATCCCATCATGGCATGGCCCGTGGCAATGCTGAGGTTTTTCCACCGGGATACCCTTCCGATGTATGGCAATCCGTCCGGGGTTACAGGCCGAAGTCCGCAGGCTGCTTCCTCCTCTTCCCTGGGTGCTACTTTAAAGCCCTCGTAATACTGCTCGGCCAACCTGGCGATAGCGGCAACCCGATTTTTCCGGATCTGGTGGTTGATGCCCGAGAATTCCATGGTACCGGCCAGGCGCGTAAACCCTTCCATAGGGGTCACAGCTACTTTAGCTTCCATCAGGATTGCCGGAAGTTTGACCGGGGTAGGCCGGTGAATGTCAATTCGGTATCCCTTGCCTGCCTGCAGGGACAATTTCAGATTCAGTTCTTTTGCCAGTAACGGACTCCAGGCCCCGGTAGCCAGGACAACTTCTTCGGCGGGAAATGCACCCTGGTTGGTCTTTACCCCTGTAAGGCGGTCTCCTGTATGGGAAAACCCCTGTACTTCTGTATCGGGATGAATTTCCACCCCCTGGTTCAACAGGAATCCTTTCATTTTTTCCATGATCTGGGTAGGGGTCGTATGCGCATCGCACTGGTAATGCAGCGCTCCTTTGATTTCAGGACTCAGTCCGGGTTGCAGGATGGCGAGCTCCTCCAGGGAAAGCTTCCGGGCTTCCAGTCCCAGATCCTGCACACGTCGCATGACTTCCAGTTCCTCCCGCCCCCCTTTTTCGGATTTGTAGAGCATAAGGAGCCCCTCTCTGACCAGTTGGAAATTGCCCAAATCGCCGCTTTCGTACATTTCCTGGTAGAGTTCCTTGCTCAGGACATTTATCTCGGCAATGATCGGAATGGCTTTATTTACCTTCTCCGGGGTGGACGACCGGTGGAATTGCCAGGCCCATTTAAGGAAATCGGGATCCAGGCGAGGCTTCAGGTAAAAAGGGCTGCTGCTGTCAAACATCCATTTGATGCCTTTGGCCATCATCCCAGGGGAAGCCAGGGGAATAATATGGCTGGGGGTGAGGTACCCGGCATTTACATAGGAAGCCCCCCCGTCCATAGCAGACTTGTCCAGGACATTTACCCGGTGTCCTTCCTTGTGCAGGAAATAGGCGCAACTAAGGCCCATGATCCCCCCGCCGATGACAACTACATTCTTGCTCATATTGAGGAATTCATTAGAAATCTAATGTACCAATTCGGGGAGACTTCGC
>JARRQA010000114.1:0-6433 GCA_037382325.1 Robiginitalea sp. | reverse complement strand
GTGGAAATCCCGAAGGCGCCTTCCCCCATGGCCGCTGCCACCTGGGCCTTCATACGCTCCAGTTCTTCCGCGGTCGGGGCCCTGTTCTCAAGGTCCATCACATTCCTTCTCACGGTATTATGCCCGATGAGATACCCGACATTCATTCCCACCCCAATCTGCTCCAGGGTATCCAGGTAAGCCCCAAAAGGCCAGGGGCTTGATCCGTCCGGCCCTCCCAGGGCGGTGGTCACTCCCTGCCTGAGATGACTCTCACATTCAGACAACTCCAGGATCGGGTCCAGGTGGGTGTGAATGTCAATAAAGCCGGGTGCCACCACCAGGCCACCGGCGTCGATCTCCCGGCCACCGACGGCACCTGAAAGATCTCCCAGCGCCTCAATACGATCGCCCCGGATACCAATATCCCCTTTATAGGGGTCGCTCCCGGAACCGTCAAGGACTTGCCCGTTCTTTATCAGAATGTCATAGGTTTCAGGGGAGGAACATCCCAGAACGAGAAGGGATGCCCAAAAGAGTGTCAGAAGTGCTTTCATGTTTTTAGTTTAATGTGCTTTATTTCTGTAAGCAGAAAATTGATGTTTCTGGCGATCATGTCATGCTGCCGGGCTCCTTTACCGCCCCTCAGGATGATGTCAGGCAGATAGCCAGGCACTTTCGTGTTTAAAACTTTTGAAAGCTTCCAGCTCCCTGGCAATTTTGATATTTGACTGCAGCCCCCTGCAGTCGCCTCAAATAGGATGCTTCCTGATTGGCCCCTTCCCGCCGTTGTTGCCGGGCATCCACCTGAAGGGCAATCAGAATCCCGATCCCCATCAGCAGAACCTCTCCAAGGCCATAAAACAGGTATTTGCCGATTTTGTTTTTCCCTAAAAGTCGCTGACGGATTTGTCGAAAAAAGCGGATCATCTGCAGAATTCTTTATCTGGTTCTTAAAGAGCCATGCCGGAAACGCAGGCCTTCATTGGTTTAACTCCGTGTCGATTTGAGCAATCAGCCCCCGAATTTCAAGGAGCAGCTTGTTTAAGCTGTTGATATTCCATTTTCTGTTGGAAATAATTTCTGAATTGATGCTTTTGAATTCGTCATCTTCCAGAAGGCTTTTATAATCGAATGGTTTGGCCCGTTCTATTTCAAGGCTGTCTCTTTGATCAGGATAGTACCGCCTGAAGTGTTTTACGTGGTACGGGTAGGAGATGTTTTGCTGCAGATTATTGGACCAGACTTCGTTTTCATTCTTGAGGATTGAAAATTCGTTTTCAAAAATGAAACTAATCCTGTTTCGCAGACTGTCGTTGGTAATTAAATCAATGCCTTTGGACTTCAGGAATTCATATCCTCCCGTGACGGGATTGGTGGTAACCGTCCAAAAATAAACCCCGAAAGCTTTGTCGAGCGCTTCATTGTAGGGCTTTCGATTGTCCAGGTAATCCAGGATCATTTCATTGTAGGCAAGATACTCGGCTTCCGTCTTACGCGTCCTTTCCAGAATTTCGATATTGCTGGCCAGGTTTGATTTTAGCTCCTTCAGCAAATCCCTTTCAACTTCCAGGGCCTGCTTCTCAGCATTGATGTTGTCCAGGTAAAATGCCAGCAGGATCCCAACCACGATAAGCATGATTTCACCAACCGCATACAGGAAGTACTTACTGAAGCGGTTTTGAGTCAGCAGACTTTGACGAAGGTGTCGGAACAGGTGTGCCATGGGATTCTTAAATTACGAAAAAGAAGCAAATGGCCTGATGGGGACCGTGTAGAAATGCGTACCTTATAAGGGAATTAAAGGCATTGCTCCTGCTAAACAGGAGTGTGCGATCTCATGGCTGACCAAAAGAAGAATGCAAACATCCTTCGGCGGATCGCAAGGATATGGGGGACCATAAGCCTTCTGTTCCTGCTATTTATGTTAGGGACCCATATTCTAGGGTCATTTTCCGGCAGCCCTGAAGCCGACGGGTTTGGGTCAACCGCGGATTTTATTTCGTTTCTTTTCTTTCCGGTCAGTACTATAATCGGCCTGGCCCTGTCCTGGAAATGGGAAGGGCTCGGGGGTGCGGTCACGGTGGTTGGCATGATCGCGTTTCACATTATCAGGCCTGATTTGATCCTGGACCCTATGATCGACGGGCTGGCGGCCCCCGGAGTTCTCTTTCTTATCTGCTGGGGCATTTCCAGGGGCAGGAGTTTTTGAGTAAGCAAAGTAATAGTCAGGAACGTTTTAACTCTTCAATAATAAGGGAGACCAGAACATCTATTTCATCCAGGGCGCGCAGGTACACTTCTTCTTTCTCTTTGATCAACCTGAGGGATATCGCAAAATTGTTCTGGAACCCGGGACTGTAAAGCCGGTCTTCATCGATGATTTCTTTTGAAGTAATGTTGATGGTTTTGAATATTTCCGGGGTGATAAGCATGATAGCATCGTAATGGATTGTTTCAATCCGGTTAATGTACAGATAGGTCTCTTCCAGGGCGCGCAAGCGTTTTTTGATTTCTTCATTTTTCAGTAACCTGACTTCCCCGCTGTTTACGATGGTTTCGTAAATAGTACCCTGCCGGTCAAAATCTGAATAATCCACGAGTTTCCCGGAGATGGCACAAAGGCTGTCTTTACTATTCCGGTTGTTCCCGGAGATCAGGGTGACGGCATATTTGAATTGGGCGACATTTTTATTGTTGTAAGCGATTTGCCCTTCGATATTCCGGCGGTCTTCGAGTAGTTGTTGACGGGTGTTCTCATAAAATGTTTCTGCTGCTATTTGCTCGAGACGGCCATCATTCCAGGTGTTAATCTGCAATGCGATAAGGATTCCAATGACCACAAGCAATATTTCACCAGCGGCATAAAGCAGGTACCTTCCTGCCGGGGAGGCCTTTCTCCTGTGAATCCGGCCCCCGGGACCACCTTCTTTCCGGTAGCCGGACAGAATTCTTAAACGGAGTTGTCGGAAAAAGCGAATCATGGTCCTGGCAAGTGTGTTTATGGTTCTTTTCGGCCGGGTCCGTGGACTACGCGGCCCGGGAGTGCTCCGGTGTGTTCGCCTTCCGCAAGTACCTGGGTGCCGTTTACAAATACGTGAACCATCCCTGTGGCGTATTGATGCGGATTTTCAAAGGTCGCGTGGTCCTGGATTTCTTCCGGATCGAAAATAGCCAGGTCAGCATAGTAACCTTCTTTTAGTGTACCTCTCCTATTTAACTTCAGGTTTGTGGCGGGAAGAGAGGTCAGTTTATAAATAGCGTCTTCCAGGGAGATGACTTTTTCCTCCCGCACGTATTTTCCAAGTAATCGGGCGAAATTCCCATAGGCACGGGGATGTGGGTTGGATTTAAGGAACACCCCTTCAGGGGCAAGAGAACCTGAATCCGAACAAAAACTCATCCAGGGCAAGGCGATCTGTTTCCTTACATTTTCTTCAGACATCAGGAAGTAGACCGTCCCCACCCGGCTTCCGTCCTGCACCACCAAATCCATCGCGGTTTCTTCAGGGCTCTGCTTTCGCATGGCCGCCACTTCAGCCAGGGATTTTCCGGTAAGGTATTTCAGGGAGTCGTTCCTGAATCCAACCAGCAGCAAATTCTCTGCGGATCCGGCTGCCTCATAAAGGTTTTCCCAGTCCTCGCCCCGAGTCTTCATTTCCCGCATCACCCGGGCGCGAATTTCCGGATCCTGAAGCCGTTTGGCCCATTCCTCATAGCCTCCTTCCTGTACCCACGGAGGCATGGAGGCATCCAAACCAGTAGCGCCCGCTGTATAGGTGTACATGTCGGCGGTAATCTTCAACCCTGCTGCTCGGGCGGAATCGATCTTAGCTACCACCGCATCCAACTTGTCCCAATTGGCTGTTCCGCCTTGCTTGAGATGGTAGACCTCTGCCGGGATACCGGCTTCATCCGCGATGCGGATCAGCTCGTCCAGGCTTTCCAGGATTTTTCCCCCTTCACTTCGCATATGGGATATATACATGCCGTCGTACTCGGCGGCTACCTTGCAGAGTTCAATGAGTTCTTCTGTGCTTGAATAAAAGGCCGGGGCGTAGATCAGCGAAGATCCCACTCCAAGGGCTCCGTCTTCCATGGCCTTACGCACCAGAAGCTTCATGGAATCCAGTTCAGCCTTTGAAGGGGGACGGTCTTCGTAACCGATCTGGTGTATCCTCAGGGTAGTGGCTCCCACAAAGGAGGCAATATTTGGCGAAATGCCTTTACCGGTCAGGTATTGTAGCCCTTCCTCCAGGGTGGTCCAGGCCACGTCGAATTTGATATCCCCCTGGTTTTGCTGCTGATTTTTCTTCATCGCTTTATTCAGGGGCCCCATGGACATACCCTCTCCGAAAACCTCGAGAGTTACTCCCTGTCGGATGTCACTTTGGGATCTGCCGTCTTCGATCAAAGAGATGGGTGCCCAGCTCAACATGTTGATAAAACCTGGAGCCACCACCAAACCAGAAGCATCAATTTCGTTGGTCCCGGTCGCATTGGGGAGCTCCCCGATGGCCGCAATGGTGTCCGCGTTGATTCCAATGGCCCCCGTATACCCGGCTTCTCCGGATCCGTCGATGATACGCCCGTTTTTGATGAGCACATCAAAGGTTTGTGGATTGCTGCAACTACTGAGCAGAAGCAGGATCAGAGCGAATTTGAATATGGAGGCTATGCTTTTCAAAGGTGCCGTCGATTTCACCGGGTCAAATGTTGGTAGATACATATAAGGTCAATGAATTTGAGCTGAAGAGCGTCTTTTTTGCGTTTGCGAAGGATACTTTTATTGAGGCGCATAAATCTCCTCGATTTCCCGTTCAAATTTCCTGCGAATCACTCGCCTTTTGAGTTTCAGGGTAGGGGTAAGTTCGGCTTCCGAATGATCTTCGTGAACCGGGAGCCAGGGGGTTGGGATGAGCCGGAATTTCTTGATTTGTTCAATGTGGCTGAATTCCGGGTTGAGTTTATCCACCACTTTCTGGTATTTGGCGATGACCTTTTCATGTTGAACCATTTCCGGGAGGTTCGTCCATCCGAGCCCCTTGAAAACACACCAGTCTTTAAGGGCTTCTTCAGCCGGCACGATCAGGGCTGAGACGAATTTTCGCTTGTCCCCCACCACCATGATCTGCTCTACCAGGAAATCTTCCCGAAAACGGTTTTCGATCGGGGCAGGGGCCACATATTTGCCTCCTGAGGTTTTGAGCAACTCCTTTTTACGGTCGGTGATCTTGAGGAACTTTTTACCCCCAGGACCCTTGACAAACGTTCCGATGTCGCCCGTGCAGAACCAGGTTTTTCCGTCGATCTCTCTGAATACCTGTTTGTTTATTTCCGGTTTTTTGTAGTACCCCGACATGATGTTCGGGCCATGAGCCAGGATTTCACCCTCCCCGGGCTCATAAACCTCCGGGTTTTCGTCTATCAGCAATTCCACGCCCTCAACGGTACACCCCACGGTCCCGAGCATGGCACCGCCGGGCTCATAGGTGTTCATGGTCAGGGTTGGGGAGGTCTCCGTCAGGCCATAGCCCTCACGGATTTGGATTCCGGCCGCACAAAACACACGCAGGATCTTTACCGGGCAGGGCGCTGCTCCCGTAAAAATGACCCTCAGATTGCCCCCAAGGGCTTCCCGCCATTTACTGAAAACCAGCCGGTCTGCCAGGGCCCATTTCAGGCGTTGCGGAAGCGTACGCCTGGTATCCAGGGCAAAGTCATCCGTCAGGGAAAGGGCCCAGAAGAACAGGGTCCTCTTGATGCCCGTCAATCCCAGCCCTTTATTGTAAATGGCCTCGTAGACCTTCTCCAGCAACCTGGGAACCGTTGTAAAGCCAACAGGTTTTACGGAAGCCAGGTCACCTTCAGGGCCGCTAAGGGTGTCCGTGCCGCAATAGTGTACGGAGAATCCCCTGTAGTAATAGGCAAAAGAAACCGCCCGCTCATAAATATGACACATGGGAAGGAAACTGATCGTCTTTTCACCAGGGTCGATGGGGATGAGGTCCGCGGTGGTCTTTATCACATGCATAATGTTGCTGTGTTTCAGCATCACCCCTTTGGGGTTCCCCGTGGTCCCGGAGGTGTAAATAATCGTAAGCAGGTCGTCCCCGGTCAGGGAGGCCTTAATGTTTTCAACGGTTTTCAGGTTGGCCTCGTCAAAAATCGATTCCCAATAAGGCCTGTCGGGATGTTTGTCAAAGGTGTAGATCTGCTTCAGTGAAGGAGCCTGCTGCTGTGCGGCACTTAGTTTTTCGTATAGATCGAGGCCGCCACAGAAGGCTGCCTTTACCCCGGCCTCGCTAAGGATGTACTCGTATTCCCTGATGCTGATGGTAGGATACAAGGGGATGCTCACCATCCCGGCCATCTGAATCGCAAAATCCATGATGAGCCACTCCGGACGGTTTTTATAGGACACCAGGGCAATGGTGTCCCCGGGCTTCAGGCC
>JARRQA010000113.1:0-11592 GCA_037382325.1 Robiginitalea sp. | reverse complement strand
GGATGGTCAACCCCATCTCCGGATGCTCCTGCACTTCCGCAGGGAGGTTGATCAAAATAATCAGGTTGAAGAGGATGGTCCCGATGTACATCCCGAGAACCACCTGGTTGCGCTTATCGGAAATAAGTCCCGGAAGCAGCCTTGGCGAGAAATTGCTGCTGGCCTGGTTCAGTACAATCATCACCATGGAAAAGCTGAAAACAGTCAGGGAAATAACTCCTCCGATCAGCGTGCTGAGCAAAACCCGCACAGTACTCGAATCCTTTGAAATCAGGAAAGGCAGGTTACTGGAAACCCCTTTCCCCAGGCCGGTACTCCCTTCCAACCACAAAAAGCCCAGGGACAGGAGAAAAAGCCCCGTGGCGATCAGTGAAGGGTAAAATGCGATGCTGGAGATTATGGCATGGTAAAGGGCAATCAGCTTGTTGCGTATGGTAGCAATCATGCGAAAGGATTTTAATCGCGGACCCCCTGTATTCCCGGTATGCCGTGATGAGGTTCCGGTGACGCCTGGTTTCCCGTCAAAGGTAGGGTATTCCCGAATATGATCTAAAAACATGGATTGGCAGGAATTTAGGGAGGGAAAACTATTAACCAATCATGACTGCCAACTGCCAACTGCCACTGCCAACTCTAAATCATTGCTCCCCTTCCGCGGTATACTGATATGGATTACGCCCGGGGGCGTCCTTTTGCAGCTTGGGCAACCTTTTATAGATCCCTGTGGCCAGCATCTTCTTCTGAAACCGGCTGCGGTCGATTTTTTCCTGCAGGATGTTCTGGTGAAGCTGATGGAGCTCGGGCATCGTAAAGGGGCTGGGAAGGAGTTTATGAGTAATTTGTTCGTGGCGGACATCCTCCCTGAGATGGTGCCAGGCTTCCAGGGCGATGGTTTTATGGTCCATCCACATGAGAGGGAGCTCCTCGAACGGAACCCATGCCACGGCCTCATCAAAAACTCCGGGGACCGGATGCATCTCTTCTATCCGGACCAGGGAATAATAGGCCAGAGAGACAAACCGCGCATTAAACCAGTAGTCCTCCCGCCAGGGCTGCCCCGTTTTTTGAAGAAACTCTTTCCATTCCTGCCGGAAATTCCGGTCCGCATTCCCGAACACGGATAGAAATTTCAGGTGGGGATCACTCAATCCGGTACGCTCTTTCAGGATCCGGACCACGGCCTCGTCCACGGATTCGTCCCTTCCGACATACCCGCCGGGAAGCAGCCACTTCTCACCAATCTGCAGCAGCAGACATTTCAGCTGGGCCTCTTCATACCCGATAATCACCAGGTCAACCGACAGGTTTGGAAGGAAATACTCCCCGCCTCGTTCCAGAAATTCCCGTGAGTCCATACCGCAAAAATAGTGGTTTGTGTCGTTGCGTCACAAATAAATAGTGTTTATATTTGTGGCATTGTGCCACAATTAAATCCCAACCCATGAAAAAATGGCTTAAAATCACCCTGATCTCTCTTGGTGCCCTCCTGGTTATCCTGCTGCTTATCGGTTTTGGCAGCTGGCTGTACCTGAAATCTTCCTTCCTCGATTTTGAAGGAGACTATGAAGAAAACCACGACTTAAACGAGCTCACAGTTGACGGATATACCTTCCTGGACCGCAATGGGAACGGGAAACTCGACGTTTACGAGGACGACCGTCAAGCCACAAAGTCACGCGTGGCAGACCTTCTGTCCCAAATGACCATCGATGAAAAAATTCACTTACTCAAGGGTTCTGGCCTGGCCTCCGCCATGGGAAGGGTTGAGCCGGGGGAAGGCATTCCCGGGGTCGCGGGGACCATTGTCCCCACCCCAAGACTGGGTATCCCGACCATCTATTTATCGGACGGACCCGCAGGCCTCCGTATTGAACCCACCCGGGAAGGGGTGGACCGGACCTTTTATGCCACGGCTTTCCCGATCGGTACCATGCTCGCCTCCACCTGGAACACGAACCTGGTGGAAGAAGTGGGAAAGGCCATGGGAAATGAAGCCCTCGAGTACGGGGTTGACGTCATCCTGGGGCCCGGTGCCAACATCCACCGACATCCGTTTTGCGGTCGTAACTTCGAATATTACTCAGAAGATCCTTTGCTTACTGGGAAGATAGGTGCAGCGATGGTCAACGGGATTGAATCCAACGGGGTGGGTACTTCCCTGAAGCATTTCGTGGCCAACAACCAGGAGACTGACCGATTTATCAATGATGCCATAGTGTCCGACCGGGCCCTCCGTGAGATTTATCTCAAGGGGTTTGAGATTGTCGTTAAGGAATCCCAGCCATGGACGATCATGTCGTCTTACAACAGGGTAAATGGGACTTATGTTGCCGAAAACCCGGTATTCCTTACAGACATCCTAAGGGATGAATGGGGTTTTGAAGGTATGGTCATGTCCGACTGGTTTGGAGGCAACGATGCCCCTGCCATGGTCCGCGCCGGGAATGACCTGCTGGAGCCCGGTACCAAAAATCAGTGGGATGCCCTGCTGGAGGCCCACGAAAATGGAGAATTATCGGAAGCGGACATCGATACGGCCGTTGCAAGAATCCTGAGGCTTATCCTGGAATCCCGTAAAATGGAGAACTACGCCTATGGGAACGATCCGGATCTTGAGGCGCATGCCGCCGTGACCAGGCAGTCTGCCGCAGAGGGGATTGTACTCCTGAAAAACGATGGCGTCCTCCCATTGCGGGAAGCACAGACCATTGCCCTGATCGGGGTAACTTCATATGATTTTATCGCCGGGGGTACGGGCTCCGGGGACGTGAATGAAGCCTATACGGTTTCCCTGGAACAAGGTCTTGCCAGTACGGAACCAAAGACAGCGATTACCAGTATGGCGGCAGAACCCCTGACAAAGCGTGTTGTTTATGAAATTGCCGAAACCCCGAAAAAGGCCTTCGAAGCCCATAAAGAGGCGAACGCCGAAGCCTTTGTAAAGCCGGAAGGGATGAATGCCATGTTCCAGCCCTACGACCCGCCCGAATTCCTGCTCACCCCCGAACAACTGGAACAGACGACAGAAGAGGCTGATGTAGCTATCATTACCATTGGCCGCAATAGCGGTGAAGGGGGCGACCGGGTGGAAAAGGATGACTTCCTGTTATCCGAAAAAGAACAGGAGATGATTTCCAGTACCTGTGAGGCCTTTCATTCAGCTGGAAAAAAAGTGATCGTCGTGCTGAACATCGGAGGGGTTATTGAAACGGCTTCCTGGAAGGACCAGCCGGATGCCATACTGCTTGCATGGCAGGGAGGACAGGAAGGGGGCAACTCCGTTTCAGATGTCCTCAGTGGCAGGGTAAACCCCAGTGGGAAGCTACCGATGACCTTCCCTGTCCGGGTGTCCGACCACGCCTCCCATGCGAATTTCCCCCTGGACGGCGATACCATGGAAATGTCGGATATGTTGACCGACAGGGAAGTAAAACCCGCAGCAGAACAAATCCCCAACAAGGATTTTACGAAATACGAGGAGGGGATCTATGTGGGCTACAGGCACTTTGATAAGGCTGATCTGCAGGTTTCCTTCCCCTTCGGATACGGGCTGTCCTATACCCGTTTTGAATTGGGTACGATCGAAACCTCACTGGAAGACGGGGTTCTTCAGGTCCGGGTGGCCGTAACCAATACAGGGCAAATGGCTGGCAAGGAAGTCGTGCAGGTGTATTCCTCAAAACCTGATACGTCCATCGACCGACCCCTGCGGGAGCTCAGGGCATTTTCCAAAACCCGCCTATTGCAGCCAGGTGAGACCGAAGAACTGATTTTCAGCATTCCAGTAACAGATTTAAGGTACTGGGATGAAGGCAAATCCGGTTGGGTGCTGGAAGCCGGTACGTATACCATTGAGGTGGGAACTTCTTCCCGGGACCTGCAGCAAGCGGAAGCCCTCGACCTGTGATTTGAGTAGGCCCGGACAAACCACTAACCGGCGCCTGTTGAATTCTGACAGGATTTTACAGGCTTCGGCCTGATGAGATGTGTATATTGCAAAGGAATCCTAAAATGTCATCCCCATGTCCAAACCACTCCTGTATTTACCTGTAGTCGTGCTTTTCGCTCTGGGCTGCGGTGAACCTGACAATGGTGCCTCCGAATTTGCACCCTTTTACCTGGGTACCTATACGGAAGGTGATAGCCAGGGGATCTATAAATATGTCCTTCACAAAGACGGAACCCTGAATAAGGTTGGCCTGATGGCGGAAACAGTAAATCCCTCCTATCTTGCCTTTTCCCCGGATGACAAGTACCTGCTCGCCGTAAACGAAGTAAACGATTCCAATGAAACCGGCTATATCAGCAGTTTCAGAATTGGGAAAGATACCCTGACCTTTTTGGACCAAAAACCTTCCGGCGGTGCCCATCCCTGCCATGTGGCAACCAACGGGGAAGGCTATGTGGTAGTGGCCAACTATACCGGGGGGAATATGGGGTTGTTAAAAATCACACAGAACGGGCACCTCTCGCGTTTGCTGGATGTTCAGCAACATGAGGGAAAAGGCCTTCACCCCAGACAAGAGGGACCCCATGCGCATTCTGGCTGGTTCACGGCGGACGGCAGTATCATTTCTGCAGACCTCGGGACCAACCAGCTCTGGTTTTCATCCATCGACCGGGAAACAAACACTTTTAAGCCGGAGGAACCCAAAACGATTTCTCTGGAGGCAGGAGCCGGGCCCAGACACCTGGCTTTTCATCCTGAAAACCCATGGGTTTATGTCGTCAATGAACTTTCTTCCTCGGTTTCGGTATTGAAAGAAAACCCGGAAAGCGGAGTTTTTGAAAGGGTAGAAACCATCACTACGCTACCCGGGGCATTTACGGGTGAAAATACCTGCGCGGATATTCATGTATCCCCGGATGGCAAATTCCTGTACGCCTCCAACCGTGGACACAACAGCATTGCCCTTTTTTCGATTGATTCGGAAACAGGGAGGTTGCGAGTTGTGGGATATGAACCCACCCGTGGGGAAACCCCGAGGAATTTCAGCCTTTCCCCGGATGGAAGCTTTCTGCTGGTGGCCAACCAGGCCACGAACAATATCGTTTCTTTCCGCAGGAATGCAGAGACGGGCCTGCTGACTTACATTGATGAAATTGAAGCCCCTACCCCGGTTTGTATCCTGTTCGCTCCCTGAATTTCGGCTTACCGGTTAAAATGCAGGGATTTTGCACCGAAAGCAGTTACCTTGTTCTTGGGGGTGAGGGGAATTTTACCCCAGGTGCTCCACGTCGCGTTAAACGCGAATCTTGAATGTGATTTGCACAATCTGCCAATCCTTACTTTCTTCTATCCACATTTTGAGGACCCGCAATCCCGGCAGGTCAGGCACCCTTCCTGAAAGACCAGATTTTCACTCTGGCAATTCTCGCACTTCTGCCCCGTGACTTCTGTTCCGTTCCGAATGTAGCGTTTCAGGGCACGCACCACCCCATTTTTCCACGTATTGATCTGCTCGGAATCCAGGTGCAAACTCTGTATTAGCTCCACCAGCTGCAAGATAGGCATGCCGTGGCGCAGGGTGCCGGAGATGAGTTTCGCATAATTCCAGTATTCCGGATTAAATTTATGGGAGAGCCCCTCAATGGTAGTCTTGTACCCTCGGTTGTTCTCGTACTGGAAATCGTAGCGGGACAAGCCTTTCTCACTCCTGTTTTTAATAATCAGGCCCTTCTCTACCCACCTGGGCAGTAGAATCCCTTCCTCATCATCGGCCAGCCCTGTGAAGATCTCATACGGCTGCCCCTCGATAAGACCTATAAAAGCTATCCATTTTTCCCGGTTGTTCTGAAAGCGTACCACATCGGCCTCCAGTACTGATGGCCGGGTCGTGGGAAACGGGGTCAGGGTTACTGAATCCTTTTCGTTGGAATCCCTGTCTGCGATCAACACCCCGGATCGGGAACCGTCCCTGTAAACGGTCACCCCCTTGCAGCCCGATTTCCAGGCTTCAAGGTATAATTCTCCCACCAGCTCCTTTGAAACCCCGGCGGGAAGGTTGATGGTCACGCTGATGGAATGGTCCACCCACTTTTGTACGGCCCCCTGAAGGCGGACCTTGTTCAACCAGTCCACATCACTGGAGGTTGCCTTGTGGTAGGGCGATTTTCTGACCAGCACATCGAGTTCCTCCGCACTGTAATTCGCTTCCGGATCGTACCCATTGAGGGCCATCCAGGTCTTGAACTGGTGGTGAAACACCTGGTATTCCTCCCAGGAATCCCCCACCTCATCCGTATAATCCACGCGCACCCCTTTATCGGAAGGGTTCACCTTCCGCCTGCGTTTGTAAACCGGGAGGAATACGGGTTCTATCCCCGAAGTCGTCTGGGTCATCAGGCTGGTGGTGCCTGTGGGCGCTACGGTCAGCAGGGCGATGTTTCGGCATCGGCTTCCTTCAGGCGCTGGACAAAGGGGTTGTCCTTCTCCCGCGCTGGGTCGAACAAGGGAAATGCTCCCCGTTCCCTTGCGGTAGCCACAGAGCCACGATAGGCCTCCAGGGCCAGGTTCTTGTGAACTCTTACGGAAAACCCGCGGGCTTTTTCTGTACCGTATCGCAGCCCCAGGGCAGCGAGCATATCCCCTTCCCCTGTGATCCCGATCCCTGTGCGACGCCCCTCTTCGGCTTTTTTCCGGATCTGTTCCCACAGCCGGAGTTCCACCTGTTTGGTCTCCTCTTTTTCAGGATCCGCCTGAATCTTTTGCAGGATGGCATCTACCTTTTCGAGCTCCAGTTCAATAATATCATCCATGATACGCTGGGCACTGGCCACATGGGAGCGGAAAAGCTCAAAGTTAAAATGCGCCTCCGGGGTAAATGGCTGTTCCACATAGGAAAAAAGGTTTATAGCCAAAAGCCGACATGAGTCATACGGACAAAGGGGGATCTCCCCGCAGGGGTTGGTGGAAACCGTCCGGTAGCCCAGATCCGCATAGCAGTCCGGCAGGGATTCGCGCAGAATAGTATCCCAGAAAAGAATACCCGGTTCGGCTGATTTCCAGGCGTTGTGCACAATGGTATCCCAAAGTTCCCGGGCACGGACCGTACGGGTGAATTGGGGCTCCCTGGCATCGATCGGGAATTGCTGGGTGTATTCCCCGTCCCGGGCGACGGCCTCCATAAAAGCATCGTCTATCCTGACAGAAATATTGGCCCCGGTCACTTTACCCTCCTCGAGTTTGGCATTGATGAAATCAGCCGCGTCGGGATGCCGGATGGAGACCGACAGCATCAATGCCCCCCTTCTTCCGTCCTGGGCCACTTCACGGGTGGAATTGGAATAGCGTTCCATAAATGGCACCAGCCCGGTGGACGACAGGGCAGAGTTCTTTACCGGAGAGCCTTTGGGCCGGATATGCGAGAGGTCGTGCCCTACCCCACCCCGACGCTTCATAAGCTGTACCTGCTCCTGGTCGACCTTCATGATGGCCCCGTAGGAATCTGCTTCCCCCTCTGTGCCAATTACAAAACAATTGGAAAGGGAAGCCACCTGGAACGGATTGCCGATACCGGCCATAGGACTTCCCTGGGGTACCAGATAGCGGAAATCCCGCATTAGTTCATACACTGAATCCTTTGACATTGCATTGGGATACCTGGCCTCTATACGCGCGATCTCAGAGGCGATCCTGCGGTGCATATCGTCCGGGGTTTTTTCATAGAGGTTCCCTTCCGAATCTTTGAGGGCGTACTTGTTCAACCAGACACTGGCGGCCAGGTCATCCCCCTTAAAATAGCGGCGTGTGGCTTCCAGGGCTTCTTCCTGCGGATAGGTACGGATTGGTTTGGTGTCGGAAATTGATGGCATAGGTCCTGAATAGTTGGCATTTGCATTAAAAACCATGAAGGTAGCCCGGGGTATTCCGACCATCTTATGATAAAAATCATGCCTGTTGCCAGCCCTAAAGCCTAACCTGTTGACTTTCTTATGCTTAAAAAGTTCTCAACATCAAATTGTTGAAAATTTGCATGGGATCGCAGGTGTCTTTGACGCTTCGGAAAGCGCATAAACCCTGAACCTTGAACTTTGAATGAAGAAAGAACTACCTGCTTACGGCAACTGCCCGCTGTAAACTTATAAAAGGCCCTTTTCCTCCAGGGATTTTCGAAGATTCCGCTGGTTTTCCCAGAACCGATCCCGAATCTTTTGCATAACGGCTTCATACTCAGGATGGGCCTTCAATGGTTTTATTAGGGGGTCCCTTTCCATAAATAGCAAAATCCAGTACTGGTAATTATCCTGTGTGGCGAACACTTTGAGCTGTTCCAGGGCCTTGTCGTAATCCCCTTCCTGGGCGTACTTCATAGCCGTACTGGCACTCTTGTATATGGACCGGTCCTTTTGGCAATAGGCCTCATAGGCATCGAACAATTCCCGGGCTATTTCCGGGTGCCCCGCCTTTTCATAGACCACCCCAATTTTGATATCCTCCTGGGGGAAAATCTCCAATCCGGCCCTTTCCCGGGCCCTGACAAATTTTTCATAGTAGTAAAAAGCGCTGTCATATGCCTCCTGGAAATAATGCATTTTCCCTACTTCCTGCAGGATATCCAGGCGGGTGGTATCTTTCTTCCATTCCCTTGAAAGGCGCTCTGTGGTCGCTTCGAGATCCCGGTCCCTGGCGTAAAGGATATATGCCTTTAAGTATGGGGCAAAGGGATTTTGGGGGTTGTAGGCCAGGGACTTGTCGATATACCTGAGGGACTCTTCCACAAACCCGGACTGGATCAGGGCGTTGCTCAGATGCAAATACGTATAGCTATTGGTCGCCGAATCCCTGGAAGCGATATCCAGTTGCACGCCTTTAAGAGCGTATTCCAGATACTTGCCGGTATCGGGGATGATCCGGGCGTAGTAATCCGCCAGGATCTGAACCACCGCTGCAGAATTCGGGTTGTACTCCAGGGCCTTTTCAAGATGCGGCAGGGCCAGCCTGTAATCCTCGATCTGCATATAGTACATGGCTTTGGCAATGAGGCTCTCGGCCGATTTGGAATCGTACAGCAGGGCCTTGTCTGCATAATTGTTAATTTCTTCCGTGTATTGCTTCTCCCTTTTGTACTGATCCAGAAAAAAGTAGGCGATGGCAATATCTGCATAGGCCAGGGCGAATTGGGGGTCTTCCCCGATCGCCTTTTCAAACAGGGGAATGGCCTGTTCCCAGCCTTCCCGGGTCCCGGCATACATGGGCTCGAGGCCCCTCAGGTAATAGTCATAGGCCAGGAGGTTCTCCGTCGGCTTTTTTTCAATCAGTGCCAATTCATCTGGTGTCACCACGGCCTGAATGGCAGCGGCGATCTGACGGGCCACCTCATTCTGCAAGGCGAAAATATCCCCGACCTGCCGGTTGTACTGCTCGGACCAGAGAGGCCTGTCACTTTTGGCCTCGATCAGTTGAATATGGAGCAGGACCTGATCCCCTATTTTCTGCCCGCTACCTTCCACGAAATAGTTCACCCCCAGCTCCCCGGCAATTTCCGGAATGGTTTTGCCTGTATTCCTGTATTTCTCAGCCGAGGTCCGGCTGATGACCCTCAGATCTTCGATTTTTTGAAGATTGTTCAGGGTGGATTCCATGAGTCCGTTGATAAAATAGATATTGGTGGAATCCCCGCTCTCGTTCTTGAATGGCAGGACCGCAATAGATTTCTCCTGGCCGGTATCGGACGGCTCAGGACCCTTCGTCAAAAGTGCTCCGGCAACCACCAGGACTAATAAGGTGAAAGCCCCGGCGAGTATTTTAACCCGATGCCTACGAAAAAATCCCGGCCCAACCGGGGCGTCGTCAAAACTCCTTCTCGATGCCTCCCCCGGAGGATAACCATAGTGCTCCCGGAAGCATTTGATAAAATAGGAAGTACTCCCGAAGCCAACCTCATAGGAGATCTCCGAAACCGTGAGGTCGCCCTGCCGGAGCAACTCCATACTCTTATCCAGCCGGAGATGTCGAATGAACTGACTTACGGAAAGCCCGGTGAGCTTTTTGGTCTTTCTCAGCAGGTTGGATCGGCTCATGTGCAGGGCCTCCGCCAGTTCAGCAACGCCAAACTTTTCGTCCGAAATGTGCTGCAGAACGACGGTTTTGGCCTGTTCGATAAAATCCGTCCCAGTTTTTGATGCGCCCGCCATGATGTTTTTTACCTGGTCCGAAATTAGCAAAGTTATCGGGATTTGCGCACCCGGTACAAAACCCGGCATTTCACAGAGGAAGGCATCCCCTGCATCATAATTTATATCCCTGCGTCATAGTTTTTACCCCTTCCCCAAACTTTATGGTTTTGGGTGCATACCTCATAAACCTTGCATCATGGCCTTCCCGAACTTTGTATCAAAGTTAAATCAAAAGTAAAACCCTAAAACGATTGAGATCATGAGAACCTTGAAAATCAATTCCTTAAAAAGTATTTTTCACACAATGCTCCTGACGGCTTTCCTGACCGGGGTCCTGGTGGCCTGCCAGGAGGCGAACAAAGCTGAACCGGTACAGACCAGCGCGGTCCAGCCCGCGGTGGACCTGCAGGCTGCCGTTATTCAGGGAAACCTCGAAGCTATCAAACAACATATCCATGCAGGTTCGGACCTGAACGCAAAAGACCCTATGAGTGGATCGACCGCTCTGATCTCTGCAGCCACCTTTGGCAGGACAGCCATTGCCAGCGCCCTGATCGACGGGGGCGCGGACCTGTCCGTAAAGAACAACGACGGGGCCACTGCCTTGCATGTAGCCGCCTTTTTCTGCCGGGTGGAAATCGTCCAAAAACTACTCGATGCCGGGGCTGATAAAACGCTCAGGAACAACTTCGGGGCCACCCCAAGGGAAAGTATCATGGGGTCCTTTTCCGAAGTAAAACCAATCTATGAATTCATGCAGAGCCAGCTGGGACCGCTGGGTCTTGAACTCGATATGGCCGAACTGGAAAAAACCCGCCCCGTGATCGCCATGATGTTGCAATAAACCACTACAGATACGTACCCATGACAACTGAAAGACGACATGATATTGACTGGCTTCGGGTAATGGCCATTGGCCTGCTGCTGATCTACCACATTGCTATTGTATTCCAGCCCTGGGCCATGTTTATTGGATTTATCAAAAGTGAGGAACCCATGGAAAATCTATGGAAGCTGATGAGCCTGCTCAATATCTGGCGAATCCCCTTCCTGTTCTTTGTGTCGGGGATGGGGGTGTATTTTGCCATCCGCAAAAGGAACTGGAAGCAATTGCTCTGGGAACGGAGCAGGCGGATTCTCCTCCCGTATCTTTTCGGCTTCATTGCTATAGCCCCGCTTCATATTTATATTTTTCAGGCCTACTATAACATGCCCCTGAGTTACATGCCCCATGCAGGCCACCTTTGGTTCCTTGGAAATATTTTCGCCTATGTGCTGCTCCTGGCGCCCCTTTTCTTTTTTCTGAAAAATAAGGAAAACAGCAGGGTTGTGAAAGGGGTATCCGTCTTACTGAGCAACCCGCTGGGGCCTTTGCTTATATCCACTTTCTTTATTGCAGAAGTTCTGCTTCTTAAACCCGGGATATTTGCAATGTACGCTGAGACCTGGCACGGGTTTTTTATAGGGTTACTC
>JARRQA010000112.1:0-6468 GCA_037382325.1 Robiginitalea sp. | reverse complement strand
GTCCTACTTCCATTGGGTTTCCTTTCCATCTCGGGGTTTTAATGAAGCTGTATTTCTGGTTGACATCTAATTGGTCATACGGCGGTTTCGGGCCGCTGTAGTTGATGTTGGTCTCCCCGTCCCATGGGTGTCTTCCTGTTTCTTTTCCTTCGGCATAATCATCGTACCAGGAATTATTGACAAATTCCTCGATATCCTCATTGCGGTGGTTTACATCATAGACTTTAGACAGGTCTCTGTTCAGGATAATACCCTGCGGAAATTTGAAGTTGGATATATCGGCATATCCGTTAGTCGGGAAGTCACCGTAACTCATGTAGTTGCCGAAGCCCTTACCTATGGCACCCCAGTCTTTGTAGAAGGAGGCGATTGCCATCAGGTCAGGCAGGTATACCTGTTCCACAAATTCCTGTCCTTCCTTGATCAGGCGTCCGACATAGGCCAGCCTCTCAGCATTCAGGCCGCCGGGGCTGTCCTCGTTGATCGCACAGGCCATACCTCCTACCAGGTAATTCGGGTGTGGGTTTTTACCGCCAAAAATGGTGTGGACTTTCACGATTTCCTTCTGCCATTCGAGGGCTTCCAGGTAGTGCGCCACTGCCATCAGGTTTGCGGCTGGAGGCAGTTTCATTTGCGGGTGTCCCCAGTAACCGTTGGCAAAAATTCCGAGTTGTCCGCTTTCAACAAAGCGCGTTACGCGTTTTTTGATATCGGAGAAGTATCCGGGCGAACTTTTGGGCCAGTTGGAAATACTCTGAGCCAGGGCAGACGTTTCTGCCGGATCTGCCTGCAGCGCATTTACTACATCAACCCAGTCCAGGGCATGGAGGTGGTAGAAGTGGACCACGTGGTCATGCATGTAAAGGGAGCCCTCCATGATGTTGCGGACCATTTCGGCGTTGGGGGGGATCTGAATCCCCAGGGCATCTTCGACAGAGCGGACTGAAGCAAGGGCGTGTACGGTGGTGCATACCCCACAGGCTCGCTGTACGAAGGCCCATACATCCCTGGGGTCCCTTCCTTTTACGATACTTTCAAGACCCCTGACCATTGGGGCAGAACTATAGGCATCTGTGATTTTGCCGTCTTTGACCTCAACTTCGATCCGGAGGTGCCCTTCGATCCTTGTGATGGGGTCTACTACGATTCTATTAGCCATGATTGTCAGTTTATGGGGAATCTATGATTCAAAGTTTTTCTCATTTTCTTTTGCCGTTTTAATGCTTTCCTTAAGCTCCTTGCGTTTGGAAACATTTGCGGCGATCGCATGTGCTGCGATACCTCCGGCGAGGACGCCGGCGGCTACCTTACCAATGGTATCTGCTGAACTTTCGATACCAAAGCCGGCCAATCCTGTAAGCCTTTCATAGAAAGGCCCATTGTCCCAGAAGTCCTCCTCACTGCATCCGATACATCCGTGTCCGGATTGAATCGGGAAGCTCACGCCATTGTTCCAGCGGATGGTACCGCAGGAGTTGTAGGTCATCGGGCCCCGGCATCCCACTTTGTAGAGACAATACCCTTCCTTGGCATTTTGATCGTCGAAGGATTCTGCAAATAGGCCGGCATCATAATACGGTCTCCGGTAACAACTGTCGTGGACCCGCTTGGCGTAAAAGGCTTTTGGGCGTCCAATATTATCGAGTTCCGGCAAGCGACCGAAAGCGACCAGGTGTACAACAACACCTGCCATCACCTCGCCAATGGGCGGGCAACCAGGAACCTTTATGATAGGCTTGTCCTTGATGATTTTGTGAATGGGCGTTGCCTTGGTGGGGTTGGGGTAGGCAGCCTGAACGCATCCGTTGCAGGCGCAGCTTCCCCAGGCAATGATGGCTTTGGCGCCTTCTGCCGCTTCCAGGAGGATGTCTTTGGCAGACCGGCCCGCAATACAGCAATAGCCGTCATTCTCCATAGGCACGGATCCTTCTACGCAGAGGATGTATTCCCCTTTGTATTTTTCCATGGTGGCATGCTTGGCAGCTTCGGCCTGGTGTCCTGAGGCAGCCATTAAGGTTAAGGTGTAGTCCAGGGAAATCTTATCCAGGATGATATCCGCAACAATTGGGTGGTCGGACCGGATAAAGGATTCGCTGCAACAAGTACATTCCTGGAAGTGCTCCCAAATCACCGGGATGCGGGGAGTGGTTTCCAGAGATTTGGCGACCTGAGCAACGGCTGAGGTCTCCAGGCCCATGTAAGCCGCGATGTAAGTAGCGAACTTCATGAAGTCCCGTCGGCTGTACCCCTGTTTTATGATACTCTCATAATAGGTTTCCTGAGTGTTTCTTTCAAAAGCCATCTGAATGCCAGTTAGTTATAAAAATCTAGTTCTGAATGTTAATCTCTAAATTTATGTTAACCTGAAGAGGATGAACATGATATTTGTCAGGCTTTTCAGAATTTATTTAGGGTAATATTGGTATTTACCAATTAAGACCAGGCTGAGGCATGCATGAATTATCCGTCGCCATGGGAATTGTGAAAATTGCGGAAACCGAGACCCAAAAAGCCGGTGCCCGTGAGGTAGAGGCTATCGAGCTCGAAATCGGCACCCTTGCAGGTATTGAATTTGAAGCCCTTGATTTTGTATGGCCGGTTGCCGTGAAGGACACCGTTTTGGAAAAGGCGGAAAGGCGTGTTGAAGTTATTCAGGGCAGGGCTCGCTGTATGGACTGTAACACCGTTTTTGAAATGACCCGTTTTTACGATGCCTGCCCATCTTGCAGCAGCAACCTGAAGGCCATCCTTCAGGGAAAGGAACTGCGGGTTAAGGCACTGGAAGTGGTCTGAATACTTAGTTGAGGTTTAATATAAAATGTAAGAAGATATGTGCGGAACTTGCGGATGCGGAAGTGAAGAAGGCGGGATCCGGATCCTGGCCCCTTCCCTTGGATTAGAAGGTAGTGCAGAGGTACATCCCCCGGATCACCACCACAGTCATTCCCACGATCATGGTCATCATCACCATCACCCTCATGACCACGATCACCACCACCATCACGATCATTCTCACGATCACGGCCATCATCATCATGGGGAGAAGGGCGTTACAATGGCGCCTAATAAAAAGGTGATTGAGGTAGAACAGGACGTCCTGCATCAGAATCAGGTTCTGGCGGCACGGAACCGGGGCTATTTCGAGGCGCTGAATATATTTTCACTCAACCTGGTGAGTTCCCCGGGTTCCGGGAAAACGGCCCTGCTGGAACGCACCCTGAAAGACCTGAAGGACCGTCTTAATTTTTACGTAATCGAGGGGGACCAGCAAACGGTCAACGATGCCAACCGGATCGCAGCCCTGGAGGTACCCGTGATGCAGATTAACACGGGAAAAGGCTGCCACCTGGAGAGCGACATGGTATTTGAGGCCGTCAAACAGCTTCAGATGAAACCCGATTCCATTCTGATGATCGAAAATGTAGGGAACCTGGTATGCCCCTCCATGTTCGATTTGGGAGAACAAAAGCGCGTGGTGATCATCAGTACCACCGAAGGGGAGGACAAGCCGATCAAGTATCCGGATATGTTCCACACTTCGGATGTATGCATTATCAATAAGATAGATTTGATGCCCCACCTGAATTTCGACCTGAACCGGTTGAAGGATTATGCGCTGCAGGTGAACCCGAACCTGAAATTCTTTGAAGTTTCGGCCACGACAGGAGAGGGCATGGATGCGTGGTACGATTGGTTGAAGGAGCAACTTAAGAAATCGTAAAGCTGGAAACCTATGTGTCTCTCGATTCCCGGTAAGCTCACCGAAATTACTGAAACGCTGGATGAAACCTTCCGGCTCGGCAGGGTTTCCTTTGACGGAGTGGTCAAGGAAGTCAATTTGACCCTGGTTCCTGAGGCGGAGGTGGGGGATTACGTGATGGTCCACGTTGGGGCGGCTATTGCGGTGGTAAACGAGGATGAGGCCAGAAAGACCTTTGAAATCCTTCGGCAACTGGGGGAACTGGATGAACTTGAATCCGGGAAAACCGGTACCTGAAACCCGACTCCGTGCCATATTTCGAGCTAAAAAAAGGGGAACTGAATTTTCCGCCTGCACATTTTGCAGACCTTGACGGATTACTGGCAGTAGGCGGGGACATGACCGCCGAACGATTATTACACGCTTACCAGAGCGGACTTTATTACTGGCACCACCCGATGAAGCACATCAAGTGGTGGTCCCCGGATCCCCGGATCGTTTTGGAAACGGATATAGCTGAGGCAGACTCCCTGCTTCTCACTGAAAGCACTACCACTGTAAACAACGATTTAGAAGGGCTCCTGCGGCTATGTCAAAACCAATACAACCAGCAGGAGGCGATGACGCCTGCCTGGCTTTCCGAACGCATGTTCCGGATTTTTATGGAGTTGGACGAGAAGGGGCTGGTTCATTCCCAGGAAGTATGGAAGGATGGAGAACTGGTCGGGGGGTTTTTCGGGGTTTGCCTGGGGCGTATCTGTTTTGGGGAATACGCCGTAGAATCCATTCCCGGAGCTGCAACCCTCGCGATCGTCCGGGCCGCAGGGGAACTGCAGAAAAAAGGGGTAATCCTTATGGACATGCATAAGGAGACCGCGTGCCATGATCAACTCGAGTATCAGGAAATTTCAAGGGTCGCCTACATAGATCTGTGCAGGGTGGCCGCGTCGGAATACCGAACAGCCTCAAAAACCAATATGTCATGAATGACTTTGAACAACATCTTCATAAGGCAGAGCAGCACCTGAAAGCTTCGCGACCCGATCTGGCGGTGCCGGAATACAAAAATGCCCTGAAAACGGCTCCTCCCGGGGCGATTCGGTTGTACCTTAACAATACGCTGGCAAGGGTCTTTGAATTGCAGGGATACAAAAAGCAAGCAGTCTCCCAGTTCCTGCAGACCCTGGATACTACAGACCCGGATGAATCCACTGCTCTGGATCAGCGGGCAATTGCTCTCAATAATCTTGGCCGGCTTTCCCTTCCGGAGGAACCGAAATCCGCCATTGGCTATTTTGAAAGGGCAATCGATATCTACAAGGAACTCTCCGGGGAGAACCCGGATTTTGAAACGCATCTCGCCCATACGCTGATGGCGCGGGGAGAGGCTTATTACCTCCTAGAGAAATACTGGTTTTCCAAGAAGGATTACAAAGCGGCCATAGCGCTTCAAAGGAAAGCAGAAAATGCCCTAAGTGATGAAATGCTTGCCCTGGCCTATTACCAGCTTGGGGCCATCTATTCGGATGAATTCAATGCCCATGATGCGCGTACGAATTATCAGAAAGCCCTGGAGCTATATCTGGACGCCATGGAGTCGGATCCCAAAAAATATCGGCCCCTGGTAGCTGCCTGTATGAACAACCTGGCGGTGACCCTAATTCAAATGGAGGAATACGAAAAGGCCGCTGCCCATTATGAGAATACCCTGGAGCATTACCAAGTTCTGAGTGAAGAACGGCCTGAGGTATTCCGTCCCTATCTGGCTTCCACCTATGCAAATATCGGGGTACTCCTCGCGGATAAGATGAAGAACTATTCAGAGGCGTATCAGGCGAACGAAAAGGCCATGTCCCTCTACCGGGAACTGGCGGAAACCCACCCGGAAAGGTACACCCATTATCTGGCCACTGCTTATCACAATGCGGGTATTTACACCCTGGAAACCCCTTCCTGGCCACAGGCAGAACCGTTTCTCTCCAGAGCCCTTACCCTGCGGAGAGAGCTTGAAGGGAAACAGAAGGGCGCCTTCAGGGCGGATTTCTGTGCGACGGCCCTGAACCTGCTCGAGTTTTACCAGCGGAAACTCGAGGAGGATAAAAACCTCGATTACAAGGCGCGTGGTTTGTCCTTGCTGAAGGAAACCGCCGGGTTCCTCGAGGACCTTCCCGAGTTGCCCGCTACCGAGAATATGAAAAGCGACTTCGGATATTTTGAAAAGTATTTTAACGCGGTAGATGAAGAGGAAGTTCGTACCCTGGATATCCTTCAGAAAATCCGGGTCTGGGACCAGGAAATCGACAGTACCCTGATAATTGACGAAAAAAAGGCTTTCCAGGAAAAAATCCTCAATTCCCTGAGGGGTTTTTATACTGATTTTCCCGAGAACAGGGTGCTTCTGAGACCTTATGTTCTGGCTCTTAACAACACAGCCTGGCTACACCTTTGTAAAGGGGACGTTAAAGCAGCCCGGCTCCTTCTCAGAGAGGGGAGTGATTTGGGCCCCTTGCTTCACGCCCTGTCGTGTAATCTGGCCCATTGCGACCTTATAGAAGGTAAAACCGAAGCGGCACTGGAGGCATACCGGGAGTTATATGGCAGCAGGAATGAATCCGGAAAGGATTTTCGGGAGGTTATTGAAAAGGACCTTCAAAAATTAGAATCCTACGGGGTGTTGTCTTCCCCTCCGGTTAAGATCCTGTCATCCCTTGATGTGCCGGCAGGAGGTTCGGTATCCTCCTGAAGCAAGAAAAACTTTCAATTAGGGC
>JARRQA010000111.1:0-6480 GCA_037382325.1 Robiginitalea sp. | reverse complement strand
GGCCTTCATCCTGGTGCTTCTCGGGTCATACAAGACCGTGCTCGATGCGGTCCACCAGCGGGACCTGCAGATCATAATGATTGTTGGGGCCGGCGCATTGATCGGTTTGCTGAGTTTTGCACGGTTGCTCAAATGGATGTTCTCAAAATTTAAAAATGCCACCCTGGCATTGCTGACCGGTTTTATTATCGGTTCCCTTGTCAAAATCTGGCCCTGGAAAGTTGTTCTGGAATCCAAAGTTTTTGACGGGAAGGATATACCTGTCAGGGAATCCGTGGTCGCTCCCTGGAACTATCCGGAAGATCCGCAGTGGTTACCCGCCCTTGGTCTGGCCATCCTCGGATTTTGGCTTATTTTTATCCTGGAGCGCCTGGCTATGAACAAGAATTCCTGACTCCCATGGACCATAACAGATCCTTTACCGATAAGATCCTTCTGTTCATCAAGGGACTGGCTATGGGTGCTGCAAACAAGGTGCCCGGGGTCTCCGGCGGCATTGTGGCTTTCGTGGTGGGATTTTACGAGGAGTTTATCTACTCCCTGCGCAAGATAAATACCAAGGCATTCAAACTATTGCTGGGGGGCCGGTTTCGAAGCTTCTACCAGTATGTGAACGGGCCCTTCCTTTCTATCCTGATCCTGGGAATGCTCTTCAGCTACTTCAGCGTCTCAAAGATCCTGGATTACTTTCTGGAACGCAAGGAGCTGTATGTCTGGTCCCTTTTCTTCGGGATGATCATCGGATCTATTTACTTTATTTACAAAGAGTTCGAAGCCTGGAACAAACAAACCATCCCCATGGGAATCCTGGGGCTGATCGCCGGGATTTCCATCAGCTTCCTCAGTCCGGCACGGGAAAACGACAACCTGCTGTTTATTTTTTTCTGCGGGATCATCAGCGTATCCGGCATGACCCTTCCCGGTTTGTCCGGGTCCTTTATCCTGATCCTGCTGGGAAATTACGTCCTCCTGCTGGTGGATGCGGTCAATGCCCTTTACGATACCATCGCCGAGGTAATCCGCGGGGATTTCAGCTTTATACGGAACCAGAAACGATTGGATACCCTTATGATCCTCGGGGTGTTTACAGCCGGGTCCGCAGCCGGCCTGGTTAGCCTTTCCCACCTCCTGGGTTATGTGCTGAAGCATTTCAGAAACCTGACCACAGCGGTTATTATTGGCTTTATCACCGGGTCCCTCGGGGTGGTATGGCCCTGGAAGAAATCGATATTCCTGCTGGGGACTGACGGGGGCCCCGTCCTGGACTCGAACGGCAACCGGATCATTGTGAACTACCAGCGCTACCTCCCTGATCCTTCGGCCGGGGATACCTGGTGGGCGGTGGTGTACATCCTGCTTGGGATCGTTATCCTGGTAGCCCTGGAATGGTACGGCAAATACCGCTTGAAAGATGCGTAGGTTCGGCCTTATCGGAAAGGATATCTCCTACTCCTTTTCCCCTGGGTATTTCCGGGAAAAGTTCAGGGAGTTGGGACTGGAGGACTGTGTTTATGAAATTTACGACCTCCCGGGGATCCCGGCATTCCCTGGCCTGCTGGAGCGGTACCAGGACCTGCGGGGGCTCAATGTGACCATTCCCTACAAGGAGGTCGTGATCCCCTATCTGGATACTCTTGATAAACAGGCTCAGGAAATCGGGGCTGTCAACACCATTCGCTTCTCGGAAAATGGCCTGAAAGGCTACAACACGGATCTAACCGGCTTCAGGGAATCCCTTCGTCCCCTGCTGAGAGAAGCGGACAAAGCAGCCCTGATACTGGGTACCGGTGGCGCCTCAAAAGCCGTGGCTTACGGACTCCGCCAACTGGATATTTCCTTTCGCTTTGTATCCCGCAGACCGGGGAACGGACAGCTCGCCTATAAAGACCTCAACGCCGAGGCACTGAAACAGTATCAGATCCTTGTCAACTGTACTCCTCTGGGGACATATCCGGCAGTTGCAGAAGCACCCTCTTTGCCCTACAATGCGGTAGATTCCTCCCATCTGCTCTATGACCTGATCTACAACCCCGCGGAAACCACCTTCCTCAAACGGGGCCGGGAGCGCGGGGCCCGGACCAAAAACGGGCTGGAGATGCTGCAGCTTCAGGCGGAGGCTTCCTGGAAAATCTGGAATGCCTGAATAAAAGGCTGCAGAATCGTTTGCGGCAGCCCGATTCCCAAAAAAGTGCCGGTATTACTTTTGTGATAAGCATACATGTTAGTATCTTAGAAAAGAGATCGCACTATTCCTGAAAATTCACAGCAATGTCGAAAGAGGAAAAAAATGAACTGCAGGAAGCTGCTGCAGGGGGAGAAAATAATAGAAACAATTCAGAAAACCAGGAAAAACCGGATACCGGGGACACAAAGGGCAAACCTGAAACAGCTGATACCGAGACCAAAGCTCCGGATAAGGGAGAAGGCGTAACCCCTGAGCAGGATCATAATACCCCCGAAACCGGGGATGCAAAAAAAGATCCTGGGGAAAAAACAGAAACCGCTGCTGAAGGGGAGGCTAAAGAGCCGGAAAAAGCCACTGAGGCGGAGGCGGAAAAAACCGCGAAAGCGACTTCAGAAAAGGGGGAAAACACTTCGGACAAGGAAACGGAAGCCTCCGAAACCACGGCCAGTGAAGAGGCCGATGAAGATGCTGAGGAGGATATAGACGCATCCAACGCGGAAGATGCGGAGGATTCAGATAATGAACGCCGGCACCATATCCCATTCCTCGACTATCATTCCCTGAGCATGGAAAACCTCGTGGGGGAATTGCAGCGCCTGCTGCGCACTGAAAAGGTGCAGGCGATCAAAAGACATGTCGACAGCATCAAAAGGGAATTCGACCAGAAATTCAGGGACTTTCTTGAAGAGAAAAAGGACGAATTTATCAGCCGGGGGGGTGAGGCCTCAGATTTCCGTTATAATTCCGTAACCAAAAGGCAGTTTAACGAGCTTTATTCGGAATACCGGGAAAAACGGAATCAGTACTATAAGAACCTGGAGCGGAACCTGCATGAAAATCTGGAGAGACGGCAGGAGATCATCGAGGAACTGAAGGGGTTGGTGAACATGGAGGAAGATATGACCACCACCTACAAAAACTTCAAAGAACTTCAGGAGCGCTGGAAACAGGCGGGCCCGGTCCCGAGGGCCCATTACAATGACGTCTGGCGCACCTATCAGCACCACGTGGAAATCTTCTATGACTTTCTTTCCCTGAACCGGGAACTCAGGGACCTGGATTTCAAATACAACCTGGAAGAAAAAGAAAAACTTTGCCAGCGCGCGGAAGCCCTCCTGGAAGAGGAGGACGTCAACAAGGCGTTCCGGGAGCTTCAGGTCCTTCATAAAATCTGGAAGGAAGAAATTGGACCGGTCAGTAAGGAACAACGCGAACCTATTTGGGAGCGCTTCAGCGAGGCTACCAAAAAAATGCACCAGCGCCGGCAGGAGTACTTCCAGAAACAGGACGAACGCTATCAGGTAAACCTTGAGGCGAAGCTAAAAATCATCGCACAGATCGAAGCCCTGGGGGAGAATGTGGCCAATCGCCACAGGGCTATACAAAAACAGATCCGGGAAGTAGAATCCCTCAGGGAACAGTTCTTCCAGGCGGGGAAAGTCCCGAGAAAGGACAACGAGTCAACCTGGGCAGCCTTTAAAAAGGCGGTAAGGACCTTTAACAGGAATAAAAATGCGTTTTATAAAAACCTGAAAAAGGAACAGCAGGAAAACCTGGATAAGAAAAAGGCACTCCTCGGGCGGGCCCTGGAGTTGAAAGACAGTGAAGAATGGGACACCGCCACTCCGGAGATGAAACGAATACAGCGGGAATGGAAGGAGGTGGGCCATGTTCCCCGTAAATATTCAGACAAGATCTGGAAACAGTTCAAAGCAGCCTGTAACCATTACTTTGACCGGCTGCACGCCCGAAAAAACAGCGCCTATGCGGAAGAAAAGAAAAACCTGGATTTAAAATCAGGGGTCCTTGAGGAACTTCGGGCCTTTCAACTCGGGGGGGATCGCGATGCGGACCTGAAGAAGATACAGGAATTTATCGCCCGCTGGAAGGCGGTAGGCCATGTGCCGAGGAACAAAAAACACATCACCTCCAAGTTCTATAAAATCGTCGATGCCCTGTTCCGAAAGCTCGATATTGGAAAGCAGGAAGCCGAAATCCTCAAATACGGGGATAAAATTGCCCGGCTGGAAGATTCGGATGACGAGCGGGCCGTGGAACAGGAACGGCAATTTGTCCGAAGGAAAATGGACGAGATCAAAGGGGAAATCCGGCAGCTGGAGAACAACCTCAATTTCTTTTCCGACCCCTCGGAGGATAACCCGCTGGTACGTGAGGTTGTGGAGAATCTGAAAGGAAAAAAGGAGGCCCTGGAAAGCTGGAAGGCCAAATTGAAGGAACTGAATATCCTAAGGAACCACCTGACCCATGAATCCGGGGAAGCCGAAAAAGAATCCGGCACCGATTCCGGAGAATCCGTGGCGGAGGAATAAAAAGTGTCTGCTAGGGAACAGGGACCGCATACAGGTCGAAATCAGCGGCCTCTGTAATCTTCAGGGTCGTAAATTCCCCAAGCCGGAGGTAATGCGAGGCCGCATCCACCAGGACCTCATTATCCACGTCGGGGGAATCAAATTCGGTTCGCCCCACAAAATAACCCCCTTCGACCCGGTCGATCATACATCGGAATTCCCGCCCGACCTTTTCCTGATTGATTTCCCAGGAAATCTGTGATTGCAGTTCCATAATTTCATTAACCCGTCGTTGTTTTACGGCTTCCGGTACATCGTCTGCAAGGGAATAGGCATGGGTGTTTTCCTCATGGCTGTAAGTAAAGCACCCCAACCGCTCAAAGCGCTGCTCCCGGACCCACTCCTTCAGGAGCTGGAAGTCCTCCTCCGTTTCCCCGGGATACCCGACAATAAGAGTGGTTCGAATAGCGATCCCCGGTACGCGCTTTCGGAATTCCCCTAGCAGGCGGTTGGTCTTCTCACGGGTGGTACCACGCCGCATGCTTTTCAGAATGGGGTCTGATATATGTTGCAGGGGAATGTCGATGTAATTACAGATCTTGGGCTCATCCCGCATCACCTCGAGGACGTCCATGGGAAAACCAGTGGGAAAGGCGTAATGCAAACGGATCCACTCAATACCCTCCACATCCGAAAGGGCCGAAAGCAATTCGGCCAGTGCCCTTTTTTTATAAAGGTCCAGTCCATAATAGGTCAGGTCCTGGGCTATCAAAATGAGTTCCTGAACCCCCTTGGCGGCCAGGGAGGTCGCTTCCCGCACCAGGGCTTCTATCGGCTGGCTCCTGTGTTTTCCGCGCATCAGCGGGATAGCACAAAAGGAACAGGGACGGTCACACCCTTCCGCAATTTTCAGATAAGCGTAATTGGCAGGGGTGGTCGTCAGGCGTTCCCCCACCAGTTCGTGTTTGTAATCGGCCCCAAGGGCTTTGAGGAGCCTGGGGAGGTCACGAGTGCCAAAATAAGCATCCACATTGGGGATTTCCCGTTCCAGGTCCGGTTTGTAGCGTTCGCTAAGGCATCCGGTGACGAAGACCTTCTCGATGCGGCCGGCCTCTTTTTCCCGGACTTGTTCCAGGATCGTATTGACGCTTTCCTCTTTGGCGTTGGCTATAAAACCACATGTATTGATTACGACGATATTCCCGCTTCCCTCGTGTTCCACCTCCTTGTCATTCGCCCGCAACTGCCCCATGAGCACTTCCGAGTCATAGAGGTTCTTGGAACAACCCAGGGTAATCACATTGATGGTATTCTTTCTGACCGATTTGGTACGCATATGCCTGATTGAAGTGCAAAAATAAGACAACCTCAGGGAATGCGGTATACAATCGGGCTTCTTCCTCCCAGCACAGGGGTCACTTCCGGCTCATTCCATATATTCTTCAGGGGGGTGGCGGAACGGCCCCAGCTGCTCAAAGGCCCATGCCATACGTAGTAATTCGGGAATTTGAAAGGGATGCACGATAAAGGTAAGACCGGCAGGTTCCCCTGTATCCCGGTATCCCATGGGTACCGTAAGGGCCGGATATTTGGCAACAGCCGCATAACCCGCATGGCGGTTGTTAACTGAAAGGATAGCATCCAGCTGATGCGCGTCCCAGGGATCATCAAAATAAGTACGGCCCGCCTTTCGGAGGGCACTCCGGATTTCTCCGCGGGTCTTTGCACTGGTAGTATCTGACAGGATTCCCTCAAAGAGTGCCTGTCCGTAAGGGACGCGCAACAGGGAATCCTTCCTGTTGAAGGCCACCACATCTGCCACAGAACGCACTTCTATGGCATTGGTGTCACGCAATTGCGTGCTCAGGTATTTGGGAAGGTCCTCCTTCATATCGACGTTGAGCAGGGTCAGGAAAACCTTCAGTTCCACTTCAGGAGGGGTGAATTCGACTACTATGGCGCCGGCTTTTCACAGGCGTCCGGCAG
>JARRQA010000110.1:1335-7829 GCA_037382325.1 Robiginitalea sp. | reverse complement strand
TTAACGTTTTTGTTGAATTTTTACACATGTTTAGTTAAACAAAGGATTTTATACATTTACAAGATGCTAAAACCCTATCATAGTTGCGTGGGGGAAGCGGGTACGGATGAGGCAGGTCGCGGATGCCTCGCAGGACCGGTGACGGCAGCGGCTGTGATCCTTCCGGAATCTTTTGAAAGCCCTCTCCTGGACGACTCCAAAAAGGTACCTGAAAGCAGGCGGCTTGAATTGGCCGCCCAGATTCGGGAAGAGGCCCTTGCCTTTGCCATTTCCCATGTGCCTCCTGACACGATAGACGAGATCAACATCCTCAAAGCTTCCATACTGGCCATGCATCAGGCCCTTGACCGACTGAGCCACCGGCCAGAAGCCATTGCCGTTGACGGCAACCGGTTCATCCCGTACAGGGATATTCCACACCATTGCCTGATCAAAGGGGACGGCAGGTTCCTGAATATCGCAGCCGCCTCCGTCCTGGCGAAAACCGCCCGTGACGCCTTGATGCGGGATCTGCACAGGGAATTCCCTCAATACCAGTGGCACAACAACAAAGGCTACCCGACCCCGGCTCATCGGGAGGCCCTTCGGAAATTCGGCCCTACCCCTCACCACCGGAAGAGTTTTCGGTTGCTGGGGGAGCAATTGAAAATATCTTTCTAGATAGTACTTTTGCAGGGAGCAACCCTTCAGATGAGAATTTTTAAGACCCTACTACCCGCCTGCCTTTTCACAATTTTCCTGGGCTGTACCTCTGTAGCCCCACCAAAGGCCGATCCCGTCCAATGGATACCGGGCACTACCGGAATGGTTCTCAGGATCAACGAGACAGAACAGTTCCGTTCGGATTACCGGAATTCGCCACTGTTCAAATCCCTGCTGGAATATCAGGAGGAGAACCGACAGCCCTGGCAAATCGCATTGGATACCGTTCTGGCCCTGGACCCTCCTTCCGGGTCCCTTCTCGTGACAGCAGACAGTATACAGCCCAATGGGGCATGGTTGCTTCTCATCCCCGATATGCGAACCGAGACAGATAGCCTGAAGGGAAAGGGAGATTCCAAATCCGGGGATCTTTCCAATGAGCCTGCCTGGCAGCTTCCGGGTTCTGCGGGGTTGCATTTACGGGTTCAGGAGGGAATCGGAATGCTTAGCCCTTCGGAAGCTTATCTGGATTATGCCCTGGAACAAAAGGGAACGCCTCCCCCCGGCCTGGAAAGAGCACTCCGGGCTGCCAGCCCCCTGGCACAGGCCACCCTTTTACAGCCTCCCGGAGCTCCGGATCCCTATTTGGCAAGTTCCGAAAACTTAAAATCCGAAACAGCCCGCATTGGCCAAACATGGACTGCGTATGACATCCAGTCCGGATCCGGGTCCCTCCTCTTGCAGTCCATGAAAGCTTCCATAGACTCAACCTCAGTCATGGAACGACTTCTGAGGCGTATCCCGACGCTACCCCTGCAAAGAATCTCCGAAATCATTCCGGCGGAAACCAATACCTGGGTATCTTATTCCCTCGATTTGCAGACCCAATTCCTGGAAAACCAGCAACGCACTTCGGGAGTGGTAAATCCCAACCCGGATTTACTCCGGAGCGTAGAGCAGCTCAGCCTTCTGGAATCGGGACAAAACCTGCTTCTGGTGCTTCATACTACAAATGCAGCAGGAGTGGAGGAGGCCCTCAGACCATTGCAGGGGGAAGGGAGTGAATTTCAGGGCATACTGGTATTTCCCGTCAATGAAAACAACCTGCTGCGGGAGACATTTGCCCCCCTGCTCGACCGATGGCCATCACCTTCCTATTATTGCGTGCTTGAAGACACCTTCATCTTTTCCAAAGACCTCGAAGGCCTTCAAAGCCTGATAAGCGCACACAACCGAAAAACCACCTACGCCAGTACGCCCCGTTTTGAAAAGCTCAAACCCCTGCTGGCAGCGGAATCCAGCAGTCTTTTTATCTCCGAAAACCCTGGATCTTCCAGGATACTCCAGGATTCACTTGCCCTCACGGGGCTGCCTGCGGAATTCCTGGAAAAGCTGCCGGAGGGTTATCTGGCAACCACCCAGATGAACCTCGAAGACGATTTTTCCCTCCACACCTACCAGTTCAGGGACACCGAACTGCTCGAGGATGAAAATCCTCAGGTCACCGAGGTGTTTACCGCCGCACTGGAAGCTCCGGCCTACAGCCGACCCCAATTCCTGAAGAACCACCGTACCGGAGAAATGGACGTTGTCGTACAGGATGAAAACAACACCTTATATCTATTTTCCAATGATGGGTCGCTGTTTTGGAAGAAAACGCTTCCGGGCCCCATACAGGGAGACATACATCAGGTAGACCTTTACCGGAACGGCCGCCTGCAAATGGCCTTTACCACAAATTCAAAGCTGATGGTCCTCGACCGCAACGGAAAGGAAGTTTCCCCTTTTCCGAAAGACTTCCCGGGTGGCAACCTTGGGCCCCTGGCTGTTTTTGACTACGAACAGAACCGGAATTACCGTCTGGTAGTGACCCAGGGAAATAAGGTTTTTATGTTCGACGGACAGGGCCGGGATGTAAGGGGCTTTAAGTTCAGGGAAGCCGCGAGCCCTGTCATTTCTGTGCCCAAACATATCCGGATCGGCAGCCGCGACTATCTGGTGTTTCAACTGGAAAACGGGGAACTGAAAATTCTGAACCGGGTGGGAGATACCCGGGTCCCGGTAAGGGAGCGGTTTGAATTTTCACCGAATCCGGTTTTTCTCTATCGGGATGGGTTTGCCTTCACGGAGCGGGATGGCAACCTCATCCGAATTGATCCCCGGGGCAGGGTTAGCCGTACTGTGCTAAACCTGAATCCGGAACACGGGATGGATGCCACGATCAAGACCCTTGCCTTTATGGATGACAACCGTTTTCAGGTTAAGGGAAATAAAAGGGAGCTCGAACTCGGAGTGTACACCCGTCCCCGTATCTTTTATCTCTTCGACATCATTTATGTAGCCGTAACCGACTTGCAGAGCCAGCAGGTATTCCTGCTGCGGAGCACGGGAGCAACGGTGCCAGGCTTCCCGGTAGAGGGCAGCGGCCCGGCAGACATGGCGGATATGGATAACGGTAGAAATCCGGAACTGGTGGTCCCCTTCCGGGACAATGCTGTCAGGGTATACCGAATTCGGCGGTAACAGGGATGCTTTCAAACAGCTTATGAGGCTTCAAACAGGGCGAGGAAGTGGGTTTTTAGTTTTTCCTTTACCTCCTCCATGGGCACGTGACGCCCCAGTTCACGGCTCAGTGAGGTTACCCCCTTTCCCCGAATCCCGCAGGGGATCATCAGATCAAAATAAGAAAGGTCTGTATTTACATTGAGCGCAAAACCGTGCATGGTAACCCATCGACTGGCCCGTACGCCCATGGCACAAATTTTTCGCGCCCGGGGGGTTCCAACTTCCAGCCAGACCCCGGTCTCGCCTTCTGAACGCTCCCCCCGCAATCCGTACTCCGCCAGGGTGAGAATGATCATTTCCTCCAGAAAGCGAAGATACTTGTGGATATCTGTAAAAAAGTTATCGAGGTCCAGGATAGGATAACCCACAACCTGTCCCGGGCCGTGGTAGGTTATGTCTCCGCCACGGTTTATACGGTAGAATTGCGCTCCCTTTTCAGTAAGCTGCTGCTCGGAAACGAGCAAATTCCCCTCATCGCCGCTCTTCCCCAGTGTATACACATGAGGGTGCTCTACAAAAAGGAAGAAATTGGGCGTAGGTTTGGATTCTCCCTTCCTGCGGTTTTGTATTTTGATGTTCAGGATTTCCTGAAACCGCTGTTCCTGGTACTCCCAGACGTCTTTGTAATCCCGGAATCCAAGGTCCTCGAAGGCGACTTCTTTGTTCATGGGACAAAGGTACGGAACGGCTTCAAGATTAGGGTTTAACTACCTTTTAATTCCTTTTCAGTCCCCTGGGCAGACTTCTTTCGGCTACTCTTCTAAAATAACTTCCAGGTCCAGTGCGTCCGGCTTGAGAAGGTAATTGAGCAATCCCACCTCGTAGAAAAGTGTTTTTCCATCCATGGATAGCGTGGCGTTTTCCACGCTGGCCGAACGGATCTTCCGGGGAAAATGAACTTCGAGTTTATAGGTGGATTCCGCCAGGAAAGACTCACCCCCCTTAAGGCTGTCAATGCGCTGCTGGTGGAGCACTGAATCCACAATAAAGCCTCTTCGGGTAAAGGTATTTCCCTTAAGGCTGTAAACGACTTCCGTGCTTGGATAGACTTCCTCCGCAGACTTCATTGGCGTATTTTCACCCGGAGCAGGATCCAGGGCGCCAGCATCCTGAAAGGCGTTGAAGGCATTCCCCACCTCTGAGATGTCCCTGAATTCCCTGGAGAGGATAAACCGCATTTCCCCGGCTTCGTGGTCGGTGATCATACGCATTTCATAAGGCCTCAGTTTTTCCAGGCGTTCCTGCTCTGCCGGCGGGAGTTTCCGGATACTGTCCTTTTTTTCATCCAGCACATCCGAGAACCGAACCACGGAATCGAGCCTTTTGGGTTGCTCTGCTGCAGCAGTACTGTCTGTCAGGGACAGGAGCTGGGAACCGTCAAAACTAAGGGCAATGGTCCCGGAGCCATCTTCATTCAAATGGATCTCTTCCGTAAAATTGCAGGAAATCCACAATAGCCCGGACAACAGGGCTGCGGCAATTCGAAGGGTTCTCAAAACAATTCAATTAGGGTTGTTGAGGATGATCAGGGCGGCAATAACACCGGGAACCCAACCACAAAAAGTTAAAAGTAGCACAATTAAAAAGGAACCGCAACCCTTGCCTATTACTGAAAGGGGCGGAAAAATGATGGCCAGCAAAACCCGCAGGAAGCTCATTGCACAAAATAGGATCTCAATTCTTTGTGCCTATAGGACACCAAACCGTGAATTTTGTTACAAACAGGGTCAAAAAACTACTCCCATGCCGTCTTTGACCATACTGTCAGGGCCTGGATTCTGCCCTGAAGCGGTCCACTTCCTATTCACCAAAATGGAAGCCCTGTAAAAAACCCCCTTACTCCTGGCTTCGATACAGGTCAGACAGGATTCAAATTACAGCCCTGAGGTATCTTGAGTTATCAGTTGAAGAATCAGCCTATGAGATCCCGTCTCAAAAGAAGTGAAAAAGGGTATAAATTCTCGGCAATTTATCTTTGGTGTCCCGGAAGCAGACACGGATATTCGCTTAATGGAAAAACCCACTTTCCGCTTTTGTTAAATAATGTAATTTTGCGGATCAAATCATTAGGAAATGCAACTTTCTGAGCAGGAAATCGTAAGAAGAGAGAAACTGAGGCACCTGAGGGAGTTGGGCATGGACCCGTATCCCGCCGCCATGTTCCCGGTTACCGACCATACGATCGATGTACGCGAAAATTTCGAAGAAGGCCGTGAGGTGGTCCTGGCCGGCCGCCTGATGTCCCGACGCATTCAGGGGAAGGCATCCTTCGCCGAACTGCAGGACAGTCAGGGGAGGGTCCAACTCTATTTCAACCGGGACGAAATTTGTACGGGTGAAGATAAGACCCTGTACAATGAGGTCTACAAAAAACTCCTGGATATAGGGGACTTTATAGGTGTTGAGGGCATCCTGTTCAAAACAAAGGTAGGTGAAAAAACAGTCCTGGTGAAGAAGTTCACCCTCCTGAGTAAGTCCCTGAAACCCCTTCCCCTTCCCAAGACAGATGCAGAAGGAAAGGTATTCGATGAATTCAACGACCCGGAACTCCGTTACCGGCAACGCTATGTGGACCTGGTAGTGAACCCCCATGTTCGGGAAACCTTTTTGAAACGTACCCGAATCACCAACAGCATCCGAAAATTCTTTAATGAAAAGGGGTACCTAGAAGTGGAGACCCCAATTTTACAGGCTATCCCCGGGGGCGCTACCGCCCGGCCTTTCGTGACCCACCACAATGCCCTGAATATTCCGCTCTATCTGCGGATTGCCAATGAACTGTACCTGAAGCGGCTGATCGTTGGGGGGTTTGACGGCGTCTACGAATTCTCCAAGGACTTCAGGAACGAGGGTATGGACCGGACCCACAATCCGGAATTCACAGTCATGGAGCTCTATGTGGCCTACAAGGATTACCACTGGATGATGGAGATGACCGAGCAGCTGCTGGAGCGGGTGGCACGTGAAACGAATGGCGACACCAAGGTACAGGTGGATGATCAGCTCATCGACTTTAAGGCCCCCTATCCAAGGGTGCCCCTGTTGGAAGCTATTAAGACCCACACCGGATATGACCTCAGCGGGATGGACGAGGCACAGCTCCGGGAGGTGGCCCAAAAACTGGAGCTGGAAATTGATCCGACCATGGGATCCGGGAAGATCATTGACGAGATCTTCGGGGAGTTGTGCGAACACCACTATGTGCAACCCACCTTCATCATAGACTATCCAAAGGAAATGAGCCCTCTTACCAAACAGCACCGGTCAAAACCGGGCCTTACAGAGCG
>JARRQA010000110.1:0-1323 GCA_037382325.1 Robiginitalea sp. | reverse complement strand
GATGATGAAGCCATGTTTATCGACCAGGATTTTCTCCGGGCACTGGAATACGGCATGCCTCCAACCTCGGGGATCGGAATTGGGATCGACCGGCTGGTGATGTTGCTCACGGACAATGCCTCTATTCAGGAGGTGCTTTTCTTTCCGCAGATGCGGCCCGAAAAGAAACCATTGAATCTGAAGGAGAACGAGAAGGCAATCCTGGAGTTACTAAAGGAGCATAACCCGATTCCCCTTGGGGAACTAAAAAGTGCCGCGGGGCTCAGCAACAAGGCATGGGACAAGGGAATCAAGGGGCTTACCAAACTCGGATTGGCCGAAGTCTCCAGGGAGGCAGATATCCTGATGTGCCATTTAAAAGACTCGTAGTATCTTAGGCCCATGCAGCTAGCCAAAATCATAGGGCTTATTCTCGGGCCAGTCTTCTTCGTGCTTTTTAATCTGATGCCGGACATGATTCCTGGCAGCCCTGCGGCCAATGCAGTTATCGCCACGGCCAGCTGGATGATCATTTGGTGGATCACCGAAGCGGTATCGATTTCGGTAACTGCCCTGCTCCCCCTGTTGCTCTTTCCACTGCTGGACGTTATGCCCATGACGGATGTGGGGGCCAATTACGGAAGCCCCATCATTTTTCTGTTCTTCGGAGGCTTTGTGCTCGCACTCGCACTGGAAAAGGTTAACCTTCACCGGAGGATCGCCCTGACTATCATCAACCTCACGGGAACCACCCCTGAGCGGGTGATCCTGGGCTTTATGATTGCCACGGCCACCCTGAGCATGTGGATCAGCAACACCGCCAGTACCGTGGTCATGCTGCCCATTGCCCTGTCGGTGATCCGCCTTCTGATCCACGACGAGGACGGGTTTACCAAAAAGGATAAGAACTTCGCCTTAAGCGTAATGCTCGGGATCGCCTTTTCGGCCAATTCCGGGGGAATCGCCACTGTAATCGGGACCCCTCCCAACTCTGTTCTGATCGGCCTGCTGGAAAATGAATACCAGATTGAGATCTCCTTCCTGCGCTGGATGACCATTGGCCTGCCCATTTCCCTGATCCTGATCACCATCTGTTACCTGGTACTGGTCAAATGGATGTTCCCGTGCAGGGACCTGGAATTCGGGGCCTCCCGCTCGGTGATCCGCGAAGAACTAAAAAAGCTGGGGCCTCCCAGTCCAAGGGAAAAAATGGTGCTCACCATTTTTGGGATCACGGTTTTCCTCTGGATATTCCGGACCCTGATCAACCGTTGGATCCCGGGCCTGGAGCTATAGGATGCCGGTATCAGCATGATTGGGGCCCTCGCCTTATTCGCCTTCCCC
>JARRQA010000109.1:0-8158 GCA_037382325.1 Robiginitalea sp. | reverse complement strand
GGGCGGGGTTTTCGAATGGGGGGGCTGGGACCGTTCCTGGCCTTTCAGCTTCCATTTCACGGGTGACTGGTGGGATACCCCGGGCCTTTGGTGGCCCCTCGGATTGACCGGTCTTCTGGAAGTGGGCATTTTTGTGGTAAACATTGTTTACACCATTCTGGCGACCTTAAGGACAAACGAAGGGGAGTATTTTAAGTATCCCCTGACCATAAAATTTATCCAATGAACAACATGTTCAAAAACATATGGATGATACTGGCGGCACTCCTGGGGACATCAGGAATTGGGGCCCAGGAAGCTGTGAATTCCGACCTGTACCAGACCGTGATCGCCCTGGATGACGCCTATTTCACGGCATATAATACTTGTGATATGGAAACCCAGGCGAAACTGCTCTGCGATGACCTTGAATTCTATCACGACCAGGGGGGGCTGAGCACCTCCAAGGACGAAATCCTCAAAAGCATTGAAGCGAACATTTGTGGCAAAGTCACAAGGGAGCTGGTCCAGGGAAGTGTGGAAGTCCACAGAATAAAAGATTTCGGAGCCGTTGAGATCGGGCTTCATAAATTTTACAACAACCAGGAACCCGATGCCGAATCGAAACCCAGCAGGTTTATCACCCTCTGGAAGGAGGAAAACGGCTCCTGGAAGATGCACCGAATCGTCAGCTTACATTAATAAAACAGACACGTTTATTCATCAATCCATCAATCCATCAATGATCATGAACCCTCAAAAAACGAACAGTTAACCCAGGCCCCTGTCACTGCCGGCAGGGGATCAAAGAAGTGACAATTATGAACATAGAAAATACAAAAGCACAAATGCGCAAAGGGGTCCTGGAGTACTGCATCCTTTCCATCATAAGCGAGGATGACAAGTATGCTTCCGAAATCCTGGAAACCCTTAAAGACGCGAAAATGCTGGTTGTTGAGGGGACCATTTACCCTTTGCTCACCCGGCTTAAAAATGCAGGGCTGCTCAGCTACCGCTGGGAAGAATCCAGCTCCGGGCCACCCAGGAAATACTACGGCCTCACAGAGACCGGAAAGCTATTCCTGAAAGAACTCAATACCACCTGGGACGAGCTCCGCACGGCGGTAAACGTGGTAACCAACGCTAAAAAGAAGTAAAATGAACAAGACTGTAAATATAAATCTGGCCAATATGCTTTTTCATATCGATGAGAATGCATATCAGAAACTGTTGCGTTATCTGGAGGCCATCAAACGATCCTTTGCGGGAACCAAGGGCAGCGATGAAATTATTGCCGATATCGAGGCGCGCATCGCAGAGCTCTTCTATGAGAAAATGGAAAACGAACGGCAGGTCATCACCATGAAAGAGGTAGACGAAGTCATCACCATCATGGGCCAGCCAGAAGACTACCATATCGATGAGGAAATTTTTGAAGACGGCCCGGCTGACAGCAGCACCAGACCGCGTCCACGGGTCAAGAAACTCTACCGGGACATCGACCGGAAATACATCGGTGGCGTCTGTGCAGGCCTGGAGCATTACCTCGGGTTTGACGCCCTCTGGATTCGCCTTATTTTCCTTTTCCTGGCGATCTTCGGCAGTGGATTTGGCATTATCGCCTATATCATCCTGTGGATCCTGGTTCCTGAAGCCGCCACTACTGCCCAGAAACTGGATATGACCGGGGAGCCGGTAAACATCAGCAATATTGAAAAGAAGGTCAAGGAGGGTTTTGACGGGGTGGCAGACAAAGTCCGCAATGTAGATTATGAAAAGGTAGGGGACCAGGTAAAAAAGGGAGGCAAGTCTTTTTTTGACACCCTCGGTGATGTCATCCTGTTCCTTTTTAAAATAATCGGCAAATTCATCGGAATCCTGCTGATCATCATTGGTGCTGCCACCCTTATAGGACTGTTTATTGCGCTGTTTACAGTGGGTATCATTGATGCCGTGCACATCCCGGGAGTGGATTTGATCGGCATGGTAAATTCAACGGATGTCCCGGTTTGGCTGGTATCGGTATTATTGTTTTTCTCCCTGGGCATACCCTTTTTCTTCCTGATGTACCTCGGACTGCGGATTCTGGTGACCAATCTGAAATCCATCGGGAATATTGCCAAATTCTCCCTTTTCGGCCTGTGGTTGATCTCGATCATCACCCTTGCCGTGCTGGGTGTAAAACAGGCCTCCGCCCATGCCTATACCGGCAGCGTGAGTGAGCGGGATACGCTTTCAACCATGGCGGCGCCGGATACACTGAGTATCCGGTTCAGGGATTCAGAATTTACCGACGGGCCCTCTGCCATCGTCGGGGATATGGAAATCCGGTATGACAACCAGGACAACGCACTGTTATTCTCGGATGACATTCTTATGGATATCCGCATCGCAGAGGACTCCGTAATGAGCATGAGGGTCCGCAAGGACGCAGACGGCAGTTCCTATCAGGATGCCCGTGAGCGCGCCGGGGAGATCCAGTACTCTTATGCCCTGACGGGAAACACCCTGCTGCTGGACGATCATTTCACGACAAAAGCGGAGAACAAAATCAGGGACCAGGAAATCCGCCTGACCCTTTACATCCCGGAAGGCACTGTACTGAACTTCAACCCCCGTGCCAGAAATTATGTGGGCCGGAGAACCCAGTACGATCAGGACATGTACCGCAAACGCATCGTCAACTACTCCTGGCAAATGGGCCCCGAAGGGACACTCCGATGTTTAAATTGCCCCCCGGAAACCGGAGAGGAGGATGGGAACGGACATATCATCATTGACGAGAACGGGGTGGATATAGACCTGAAAGACGACGAAGATTCCTTCGAGATGAAAATAAACGAAGAAGGAATCCGGGTACGCACCAAGGAAAATGACAGTTGATCCCGGTTCGGTAGTGAAATTCGACAATTCAGTCGATCCCTCTGGGAAACAGCGGCATAAATAGAGACATTTACATCGACAAAATCATTAAAAGCAATCTCAATTGGGGATAGCCCCAGAACACATCAAAAAACGAACATCATGACAACACTCGCACGTTTTACCATCGCACTTATTCTGACTTTACTCTCATTGCTTTCTTCCTCCTGCATGCTGGATCTGAATATCGGCGACGGCGTCAAAGGGAACGGGGAAGTGGTTGAGGAGAGCCGGGATATCACCGAAGACTTTACCGCCATTACCGCCTCCGAAGGCCTGGATGTTTATGTCATGCAGGACGAAAGCTTTAAGATTCGCGTGGAGGCGGACGAGAACGTCATCGATCTGATCGGCACCGATATCAGGGACGGGAAGCTCAAGATCCACGAGATCGAAAATATCGGCCGGGCTACCAAAAAAGTATTTGTCAGCCTGCCGGAGATCACCTCCCTGGAAGCCAATAGCGGGGCCGATCTTATAGGAGATGGTCTTATCGAAGCTGACAAAATCCACCTGGATGCCAGCAGCGGTGCCGAACTCAGGCTGGAACTGGTGGCAGACCAGATCGAAGCGGACTGCAGTTCCGGGGCTGACATACGCCTGGGGGGGCGCACCAACCTCCTCTATGCCAATGCGAGCAGTGGTTCAGATATCAAAGCGCAGGACCTCGTTGCGAAAGTATGCAGGGCCGATGCGAGCAGTGGGGCCGATATCAAAGTTCAGGTCCAGGACGAGCTCACGGCAGATGCCAGCAGCGGAGCTGATATCGGGTACAGTGGAGATCCCCGGGTGGAAACCCTCAATTCAGTTTCCGGATGCGTCCACAAATATTGACCTACTTTTTTTAATCCGTTTTTCTGAATTTTTCCTAAGAAACCCCAACGTTCCGGTTGGGGTTTTTTTATTGGGATTCACGGAATTGTTTACTTTAGGGCGTATCAATAAATGACAGAGAAGTGAAACTGGATCTGCACCCTTATGTCCTGGAGCTCGCTCATAGTTTCGGGATTTCCCGCGAACGGTATGACCATCAGGAAAGCCTTATTGTCAGCCTCTCATATAACGGGGTTACCGGTTATGGGGAAGCCACGGCCAACCCCTATTACGGAGTTACGATCCCATCCCTGACCCGGGAAATAGAATCCGTGAAATCAATGGTGGAATCAGCATCTTCAGACCAGCCGGAAGCCCTTTACCAGGCCCTCTCTGCCCGGGATTTGTCCGGGTTTGCCCGCTGTGCTGTCGACCTGGCTGCCTGGGACCTGTACGGAAAGCTCCAGGGAAAACCGCTCTATGCCCTTTGGGGCAACAGCATGGATACCTACCCGGTCACCAATTACACCATCGGCCTGGACACCACGGAAGTTATGGTTGCCAAGATGAAAGAAACCCCCTGGCCGGTTTATAAGATCAAACTGGGTACCGACCGGGACGTGGCCATTGTCACCGAGTTAAGGCGCCATACCGATGCCCGGTTCCGCGTGGACGCCAATTGTGCATGGGACGCCAGGGAAACGATTGAGTATGCCGCTGCCCTGAAGGAACTCGGGGTTGAGTTTATCGAACAACCCCTCCCGGCAGATGACTGGAAAGGAATGGAGGTAGTTGCACACCACTGCGAGCTGCCTGTAATGGCCGATGAAAGCTGTCAGCAGGAAGGGGATGTGGAGCGATGCGCCCTCCATTTTAACGGGATCAATATCAAACTCACCAAATGCGGAGGCCTAACCCCTGCACGGCGTATGATTCAAAAGGCCAGGGATCTCGGGCTGAAGGTAATGGTGGGCTGTATGACGGAATCCTCAGTCGGCATTTCTGCCATTGCCCAATTGCTGCCTCAGCTGGATTATGTGGACATGGATGGAGCCATGCTGCTGAAGGAGGATATCGCCTCCGGGGTTCGTATTGAAGAAGGAGGTAAAGTGCTCTTCCCGGAAACCGGAGGAAGTGGCGTAACCCTTTTGAAATGAACTTCTCATCTGAGGCGATTCCGGGGACTGAAATCCAGAAAGATGGAAAGTCTTACCTGTATTTTGGGGGGACCTCCTACCTGGGAATGCAGCGCGATCCGGAATTTCTCAAACTGATGTCTGAAGGTATGCGTCGTCTCGGGACTCACTGGGGCGCTTCCCGGGTTGGGAATGTAACACTACCTGTCTACCAGAGGGCTGAAGCCGCCCTGGCCTCCTGGATGGGGAGCCCGGCCTGCCTTACCCTCTCCTCAGGCTTTCTGGCTGCCAGGCTCGTCGCGGAATACTTTTTCCGCAGGCACACCTGCTTCTTCAGCCCGAATTGCCATGAAGCCCTGCTGCCGCCCGGAAGCACCCGGCAACCCGACTGGGAATCCCTTGCCCGGACACTAGAGACCTACCTTGTGCAGCCCGGCGCCGGGCCTCCCGTCGTATTTACGGACAGCATGGGCGGTCCCGGCAGACCCGGGCCTGTATGGGACCTGCTGGAGGAACTCCCGAAAAAGTGTATCCTCGTCGCAGATGATTCCCATGGAATCGGGATCAGCGGGCCGGACGGGTCCGGATCCTGGAAAGCCCTGGATGCCATGGGGTTTAAAGAATTAGTGGTTTGCGGTTCCCTCGGCAAGGCCATGGGGGTGACTGCCGGATTCGCGGCCGGTACGGCCCAAAGGCTGGCGCAACTGGAGAAAACACCCTTCTTTGCCGGAGCCAGTCCGGCCCCTCCCACAGGTTTGTCAACCCTTACAAAGGCGCTGGAATCGGGGATGTATCAAAAGAAATGGCAGCGGCTGAACGCCCGCGTAAAATTTCTTCAGGACCGGATCGGGAGCCTTGATTTGCTGATGTTTCAGAAGGCCTACCCCGTTTTGGGTTTCAGAAATCGCAGGCTTGCGCAATTCCTGCTGGAGAGAAATATCCTGATTACAGACTTCGAATACCCCGCCGAAGGGGATGCACTTTCCTATAGCCGCATCGTGATTACGGCCGCACATCAGGAAACGCAATTGCAATATCTCGCGGCAGTCCTGAAGGAATTTCGTAATTCTTAAAAATACCATTTTAGAAGTAAGGACTTTTTAAGGATTCCGATTTAGCCTTCTTGATATTTTCATAATTTGTTGTATCTTTTTAACATTATTTTATAAATTAAATCTGACATTCGATGAAAAAGGTATTTGGGTGGGCCCTTTTGGCAGTAGCTTTCGTTACCACCACCGCAATCAGCACCGCTCCCCCTGAAAACATGCATTCCATAGAAGGTACCTGGGAACTCCAGAGTTTCTATAACTACGACGGCGAGAATATTATGGATACGACAGAGCTTGTGGAGGGGTACCGGCAGGTAAAGATGTACTATCACGGGAAGGTGATGTGGTCACGCACCGACCCCAACGATACGATTGGCCGTTTCGGATATGGCAGTTATGAAATCACTCAGGATGAACTTATCGAGGTCATCGAATACGGAGACCACTATATGATGGAGGCCCTGGACACGATCCGGCAATTTACTTTTGAGCTGATCCTCAATAATGATACCTACAGCCAGATCAACTTTGACGAGGAGGGTAACCGCACCTTTTCAGAAAATTACAAGTTTTTTCTTTCCTTAACTTCGTCAGGAGACTGTTTCAGTCGTTTCTACGGAAGCGAGATAGCGCTCGGCATCAAGGGCTGCCATACATCCGGTCCCCGCCGCTGTCACTGCCTGTCGGTATTCCTTGTCCTGTACATCCCCACTGGCGAAGACGCCCGGTTTATTTGTTTTCGTGGACTTACCCTTGGTCACAATATATCCCGTGGGGTCCATGTCCAACTGTCCCTTAAAGATATCTGTATTGGGTTTGTGGCCGATGGCTACAAAAAACCCGGTGATGGCAATCTCTTCCTTCTCCCCGGTCTGGTTGTTTACCATCCGAAGGCCTTCCACCACCTGGTCCCCGAGGATTTCATCGACTTCCGTATTGAAGCGGATATCGATATTCGAAAGGTTTTTAACCCTGTGCTGCATGGCTTTGGAGGCCCGCATGTGATCCTTCCGGATTAACATGGTCACCTTGTTGCAGATATTTGCCAGGTAGGAAGCTTCCTCGGCGGCAGTATCCCCGCCTCCGACGATGGCGACATCCTGTCCTTTATAAAAGAACCCATCGCAAACGGCACAGGCCGAAACGCCGCCTCCCCTGAGGCGCTGTTCGCTGGGAAGTCCCAGGTATTTGGCCGAGGCCCCTGTGGCGATGATAACCGTATTGGCCTCGATGACCTTGTCGTTATCAATGGTGATCCGGTGGATTCCTCCCAATTCGTCACTGAATTCGGTGGCCGTTGCCATCCCGATCCGCACCTCGGTGCCAAATCGCTCGGCCTGTTGTTGCAACTGTACCATCATGGTGGGACCGTCAATTCCTTCCGGATACCCTGGAAAATTATCCACATCGGTAGTGGTGGTCAACTGCCCTCCGGGCTCCATTCCGGTATACATAACTGGTTTTAGGTCGGCACGGGCTGCATATATCGCAGCCGTATATCCGGCAGGACCGGAACCGAGAATAAGTGTCTTTATCCGTTCTATCTTTTCTGACATGGTGATCTGAATTTAAATTCCAGTATAAAAGTAGGGTTTTCAACGCATTCCTTACAGCTGAGGTTCTCAAAAGTTAATAAGAGATGTTTGTCCCAATCATACTCCTTTTTTCCGAGTCCTTCTAATCGTCGGGCCAGGTAGCCCTGACCTCGCCACAGGTCAGCATGGCATCCCCGTAATACGGGTTTCGGATACTGGAATCCCTGCTGATCCAATAGGCTCCTTTATTGTCATTGGCCATGGGGCAAAACTGCAGGTACAAGGGGGTGTCTTTGGTCCCCAGGGGCCTGGCAACCCCGATGAGCGCCTCGGAGAGAAGGCGGAATTGTGTCCGCTGCGTTTTCAGGTCTGTCGCCTGGGAAATGCGATTCAGGAATTTTTCAAAGTTTAGCAGGGTTTTCCGCTCCCCTGCTGCCCTATTATCCCCCGCTTCAGGCAGGATCTCGAGCATGGCCCCGGCTTTTTCGGCTGCCGATTCCGGGGCTGAGGCAACCAGGGCATCTTTCAGCTCTAGATAGGAAAGAAGGACTCCTTCCAGGGACTGAAGGAACGCTTCTGATGTTTCAATATCGGTAGGTTGCGAAGAATCTGACCCTTCATTGGCAACCTCGGGGTTCATCATGGAGCGTTTCCCCTGAAGCTGGGCGGCGGCATCCACCGTGAAAGTTCCCTGGGTCACAATTTCTGCGCCCGTTTCCAG
>JARRQA010000108.1:0-10424 GCA_037382325.1 Robiginitalea sp. | reverse complement strand
CATTGCATATGCTGGGATAACTTCTGGGAACTTTCCGATATTCGTATCGACGGCAATCCGGAGGCCCAGGTACTGGCGCGTTTTAACCTTTACCAGGCCTATATCGCGACCCCCGAGCACGCTAACCTGCCGGTAGGCGCTCGCGGGCTCTCCTGCCAGGTATATCAGGGGGCCGCCTTTTGGGATCAGGAGACCTATAACCTGCCCATGTACGCCTTTACGCATACAGATATTGCCCGCAGGCTGGTGGCCTACCGGTATGACACCCTGGGCGGCGCCCGCAGGAAGGCTAAAAACCTTGGGTACTATGGCGCTTTTTATGCCTGGACCAGCGGCAAGACCGGGGAAGAACTCTTCCCGGATTTCTTTTTTACGGATGTGCTGACCGGAAGGCCAATCCGCAATCACTTCAATTGCTGGCAAATCCATATCTCCCCCGATGTGGTCTACGGCATCTGGTTGTACTTCCAGGCAACCGGTGACTGGAATTTCATTCTGGAACAGGGGGCGGAGGTCCTGTTTGAGGTCGCGCAGTTCCTGGTCTCCCGGGTACACTTTAAAAAAGACAAAAACAGGTATGAGATCATCCGCGTTCTGGGACCAGACGAATACCACGAAAACGTGGACAACAATGCCAATACGAATTACCTCTCCCGGTTTTCCCTCCAGAAGGCCTGTGAGGTTTATGACCGCATGCAACGGGAAACCCTTGAAAAATTACAGGCCCTGCTTTCTAAAACGGGGATCCAGCCCCCTGCCCGCAAAGACTGGGAGGATATAGCCGAACTCCTGTACCTCCCACAACCCGATTCCCGGACGCATATTATCGAACAGTTTGACGGCTATTTTTCCCTGGAGGACATCCGCCCGGAGGCCCTCCGGAAACGGCTGATCGATCCGGATGAATACTGGGGGTGGCCCAATGGGATCGCCGTTCACACACAGGTATTGAAACAGGCAGATGTCATACAACTCCTGGCCATGCTGGAAGGCTTTCCACAGGAAGTCCTGACAGCCAATTACGAATACTACGAACCGAGAACGGAACACGGTTCTTCCCTGAGTCCCAGCGTGCATGCCCTGGTTGCGAGCAAGGCGGGCCACCAGGAAGAAGCCTACCGGTATTTTATGGAATCGGCCACGATTGACCTCTACAATGCCAGTAAGAAGGTGATGAGCGGGGGTTCTTTTCTGGGGGGCATTCATACCGCCGCGGCCGGGGGGGTCTGGCTGATTATTGTGAAAGGGTTCGCCGGCTTTGGGCTTACCGATGATGGGGTGTCTTTCAACCCTGCCCTGCCCGAATCCTGGGAGGCACTTGCGTTTAAACTGCGCATACGGGGATGCCTCCTGGAAGTGACCCTGGACCGGGAGCAGATTTGCGTTTATAACCGGAAAGAGAGCCCCGGGAAACTGCACGTAAAAGTCCCCGGGAAGGAAAGTTGGCTGGAACCCGGAGAAGTCCTGAAAGGCTGAGGCAGAATTTACTAATTTTAAGGTGCCTTGTATACCATCGTCGATATAGAAACCACTGGAAACGGCATCTACGGGAACCGTATCACCGAAATTGCACTCTTCAATGTAGAAGGGGACAGGATCACGGATTCCTTTAGCAGCCTGGTAAATCCGGAGTGCCAGATCCCACCCTTCATCACCGGGCTTACAGGTATTACCACAGCCATGGTTCGGCAGGCACCTGTTTTTTCTGACCTGGCACCACGCATCGAGGCATTTACGAAGGGGCGTGTTTTTGTAGCCCATTCGGTCAATTTCGACTATCCGATTGTCAAACAGGAATTCCAGCGATGCGGCCTGGAATTTAATCGCAGAAAACTTTGTACCGTAAGACTGTCCAGGAAGGTTTTCCCGGGGCTGCGATCCTACAGTCTGGGGAAACTCTGCAGCAGCCTTCAAATCCCGCTTCAGGACCGCCACCGGGCTGCCGGGGATGCACATGCCACTGCCCTGTTGTTCCAGCGAATCCTGGCTTCGGAACAGGGCCCCGCGATCATCCAAAAATTCCTGAACGCGCGTTCACAGGAAGGCACCCTGCCCCCTCACCTTCCCAGGACAGCGTTTAATCGCCTGCCCGAGGCACCCGGGGTCTACTACTTCCGGGACCGGAAGGGAGAAATCATCTATGTGGGCAAGGCCATCAATCTCAAAAAAAGGGTGCTGGGACATTTTTATGACACCTCAGAGAAGGAGCGACGCTTATGCAGGGATACGGCAGATATCGATTTTGAGAAATCGGGATCAGACCTGCTTGCCCTGCTTATGGAAGCAGCAGCGATCAAAAAACATTTCCCCGTATACAACCGGGCCCAGAAGAGGATACGACCTGCCTACGGACTTTTCAGCTTCACGGACCGGGAGGGCATCAGGCACCTTGCAGTGAACCGCCTGCGGAAGGGGCAGCAATCTGTGAAGATCTTTTACCACCAGACCGAAGCGCGCCTGTTCCTGGAACAACTCTGTGCCGATCACAACCTGTGTGCCCGGTATTGCCACCTGCAGGAAGGGGTATCCGAGTGCAGTCATTTCCGGGTGCCCCAATGTTCGGGGGTTTGCCGGGGAGAAGAAATGCCCAAAGCCTATAACCTAAAGGTTCAAAAAGCCCTGGATTCCCTGAAACAGGGCCCCTGCCATCTGCTCATCTCGGAACAGGGGAGGGATCCCGGGGAAACCGCAGTAATCTGTATCGAAAATGGTATCTACCGTGGGTATGGGTTTGTGCCCAAAGATATGAACCTCGCAAATTATGAAGACCTGGAAGCCTATCTGGTCCCACAACCCGCTTACCCTGAAACGGATCGCATTCTTCAGTCTTATCTGGTAAAGCACCCCAACCGGGCACACAAGTTGGAATGGAGTTGAAATTCGGGGGTTTTCAAGATGCGAAATGGAATTTTATTCCCCCCCTCTGAGCTTGTGGTACATATAGATCACAAAAAGCAACCACACCAAAAAAATGATGCCGACAAAAATGGAATAAATCAGGACGAAGTCCATGTTACTTTTTGTATTTCAGGTAATTCATGAAGCCAAGAATGGTTGGGGCCCAAAGGCCTATAAAAATAGCTTCCAGTTTCTCACCCTGAAGGAATCGAATCTCTGACACTACGATAATTGAAAAAACGACCAGCAGTAAAATTATATTCATCCAGCCGAGCCGCTCCACAAAATCTTTGAACATTCCTAATCAATTAGATTAAAGATATAAATAAAAACGAGGGATTGTTAGGTGTATTTTAACAATTCCCAACCTTTTTGTCATGAAAACCGGATGGCAAAAAAGTCCGGATCAGACCTCCCTAAAATTACGGGAAATCCGAATTTCACTTTCCAAAAGTAACACATTCGGGCAGATTCGTATAGCAATGAGCCGAATGGGTCTGCGGCACCATTCTTTCCTCAGTCCTCCTGCAACAACCGGTAGATCAGGATGGCCGTTCGCTGGGTAAGCGGTTCCAGCGTTTTCAGGTTAACCGTTTCCTCCGGGGTATGGGCACCGGACCCCATGCTGCCCAGTCCGTCGAGGCAGGCCACGTACTCGGCGACAAAGGAAACATCCGCCGCTCCCCTCCTTCCCGGATCATAGGCAGTTACCTCCCCCTGACCCAGGTCCTGACTGACCTGGCTAAGAGTAGTCAGCAATTCCATATTCTCAGGCTTCGGCCCCATGGCGGGATACGCATCCGTAAAATGCACCTCAGCGGAAGTATTCGGGAGGTTACGGCCCACAATTTCCCTCATTTTGGCCCGGGCCGAATCCTTCTGGGCTTCCGAAATAAACCGCAGCCCCCCCTGTACACTCGCCGTCTGGCCCGGTAGAAATCACTCAGGATTCGGGAGAGCTCGAAAATCGCACCTGCACCCACCCGATCGCTGAACACGCCGGAAGAATGCGCTCTTTTACCGGTCACCTTTACTTCCCAGCCGGAAGCCCCCCGTCGTGCCACGGTGGCTTTGTCATATCCCGTTGCCGTCTCAAACCCGAGGGCAATATCACTCCGTTTTGCAGCCTGGATCAGGTCCCGGCGGCTGATCTCCAGTGGGTTACCCGTACTCTCCTCATCTCCGGTGAAGGCGACAATGATCTGGGCCCCGTCCAGTAGCCCCTGCTCCTGCAGGGCTTTAAGGGCAAAAAGAACTATAACGTCCCCTCCCTTCATATCATTCCCACCCGGGGCGTGGGCCAGGGTATCGTTCACCCTTTCAAACTTCTGAAAGGGACTGTCTTCCTCAAAAACGGTATCCAGGTGCCCAATCAGCAGCAGGCGTTTCCCTTTATTCCCCTGGATTTCTGCAAAAAGATGGCCCGCACGGTTCATCTCCTCCGGCATAGGAACCCACCGGGTCTGAAACCCGATTTCCTCGAAGGCCGACCCGAAAACGTCCCCAACCTCCCGGACCCCTTCCAAATTGAGGGTGCCGCTGTTGATATTGACTACTTTTTCCAAAAAGGCGATAGCCTCCGGTGCATTCCGGGTGACGGCGTCGGCAATTTTTTGTTCCGTGCGGCTCAGTTTCTGGGCATTCCCTGCTACGACGGATAGCAGCAAACAAAGGATAAACAGCTGGCTTCTCATAGGTTTGGTTTTACGTATTTTCAACTTTCGGATCGGTTTCCAGGAATCCCTGGGCCCGCATCCAGTCGTCATTGTATATCTTGCCGACATACCGGCTCCCGTGGTCGTGGAACAGGACCACCACGACATCTTCCGGCCCGAAGTGGTCTTTTAACTGGAGGACCCCTTTGATGGCGGCCCCTGCCGAATTCCCCAAAAACATCCCCTCCTCAAGGGCCAGGCGGCGCGTATAAACCGCGGCATCTTTATCGGTTACCTTTGTAAAGCCGTCAATGACTTCAAAATTTACGTTGGCCGGCAGGATGTCCTCCCCAATACCCTCGGTCAGGTAGGGATAGATTTCATTTTCATCAAAAATGCCGGTCTCATGGTATTTCTTAAAGACGGATCCGTAGGTATCCACGCCCCACACCTTAATATCCGGGTTTTTTGATTTCAGAAAGGATCCCACCCCGGAGATAGTGCCCCCGGTACCCACCCCCACTACAAAATGGGTCACCTTCCCGTCCGTCTGTTCCCAGATTTCAGGCCCGGTACTCTCGAAGTGTGCCGCGGTATTCGAAAGGTTGTCATACTGGTTGGCGTACCAGGCACCCGGGATTTCTTCCGCCAGCCTCCGGGCCGTGGAATAATAGCTCCTCGGGTCCTCAGGGGCCACGTCCGTCGGGCATACATGCACCTCACAACCCACCGCGCGCAGGATATCGATCTTTTCCCGGGATTGTTTGTCGCTGATCACACAGATCATCCGGTAGCCTTTTACTATGGCTGCCAGGGCCAGCCCCATCCCGGTATTCCCAGAGGTCCCCTCCACTATGGTGCCCCCGGGTTTTAGAAGACCTGCCGCCTCGGCGTCTTCCACCATCCTGAGCGCCATCCGGTCTTTCACGGAATTTCCGGGGTTGAATGTTTCGTATTTGGCCAGTACCAGGCAGGGCAGATCTGCAGTGATCCGGTTGATCTTTACAAGAGGGGTATTCCCGATAGTCTCCAGGATATTTTCGGCGTATTTCATGGGTTGTAAAGATACAAACCCCGGGGTGATAAAGCGAATTTCCTATTCAAAGCGGATCGCCTTCACCGGACTGATTCGCGTGATAATCCAGGAGGGGATCAGGAGCATCAGCAGGCAGAGCAAAAGCACCCCTGCATTAAGGATCAGCAGGGTGGGCACATCCATGTAGACAGGGATATAATCCATGTAGTATTCTTCCGGGTTGGGAAACTTAAAAATCCGGTATTCGCCCTGAAGCGCCAATAGCCCCAGGCCGAGTAGATTCCCCCACAGGAGTCCCAGACCGATCAGGTAGGCCGCATTATAGAGAAAAACTTTCCGAACGCTCCAGTCCGTGGCCCCCAGGGCTTTCAGGATCCCTATCATGGGGGTGCGCTCCAGGATCAGGACCAGCAAGGCGGTAATCATATTGATCCCTCCTACGAGGATCATGATCCCGATAATCAAAATGATATTGAAATCAAACAGGCCAATCCACTCAAAAATCTGGTAGTATTTGTTTTTTACGGTCTGCGTATCGAGGTCCGAGAGGGTCGTGCCGTAGATTTCTGCACCCTTCGCCTCAATCTGGTCGAAGTCATCGAGGAAGATCTCAAAATTTCCCACCTGGTCCGCCTCCCACTGGTTCATGCGCTGAATATGCCGGATATCGATAAAGACATAAGTGCCGTCAAACTCCTCAAAGCCACTGTCGTAAATCCCCACCACCCGGAACCTGCGCTGGTTGGGGACCCTGGAGGGGTCTTCCTCCTTGAGGAAAAAACTGTTGAAAAGGCTGTCCACTCCCAGGTGTAAACGCTCCGCCTGCCTGCGCGAGATGAGGGCCTCATTTCCAAGGTCACCGCTGAAGTCCGGTACGCGTCCCGCCACCAGGAACTCCTTAAAGGCAGACCAGTCATAATCCGGCCCCACCCCTTTGGCGATAATGCCCTCAAAAGTGTCCTCCGTCCGGATGATACCCGCTTTGGTGGCCACGGCCTGAATGTGGCGTACCCCGCTGACAAGATCAAACTCAGGATAAAAGGACTGCCTTGTACTTACCGGCATCACGGAGACCTCCGAGAGGTTGTTGTCGTAATTGTAGATCTGTATGTGTCCATTGAAGGCTGAGACTTTCTCCCGGATTTTATGGCGGAGCCCCACCCCCGTTGCCAGGGCAATCAGCATCATCAGCAGGCCAAGGGCAATAGCGGCAATGGCTATTTTAATAATAGGGGCGGAAATACTACTTTTATGCTCCCTGCTCCAAATAAGCCGCCTGGCGATGTACCATTCTAAATTCAACGGATGCTTCCTTCAACTGCCTTCAAAAATACGCTATTTGTGATTCTTCTGTCCCTGATGGCCTGCGGAAGGTCCCAACCCCGGACTACCACCACCCAAAAACCGGGTCCCGTGGTGGTGGCGGCCAATCGAACGGAAATGTATTTCCCACTGCTGGAAGGGAAGGAATTTGCCCTGGTGGCCAACCAGACCTCTGTAATCTTTACTCCGGACGGCGGCTGGGTTCACCTGGCAGACAGCCTGCTTCGGGCCGGCCTTAAACTCAATAAGGTATTCGCTCCGGAACACGGGTTCCGGGGGCAGGTCGATGCAGGCGAAAAAGTGACGGACGGCACCGACGCACAAACCGGGTTGCCTGTGCTATCCCTATACGGATCCAACCGGAAGCCCAAACCCGAACAGCTCAGGGGCCTGGAGATGGTGGTCTTCGATATTCAGGACGTGGGGGTCCGTTTCTACACCTACATCGCCACTTTGCAACTCGTAATGGAGGCATGTGCCCGGGACAATATACCCGTTCTGGTGCTGGACCGGCCCAACCCCAACGGACACTATGTGGATGGCCCGGTTATGGAACCCGCCCACCGTTCCTTTCTGGGCATGACGGAGATCCCGCTGGTCTATGGGATGACCATTGGGGAATACGCCCGGATGATCAATGAGGAAGGATGGCTGGAAGGCGGACTCAGGGCAGACCTGCAAGTGATCCCGCTCGGGGACTACTCCAGGGACCAACCTTATGAATTGCCCATTCCCCCCTCCCCCAACCTGCCGAATGCACAGGCCGTACGCCTGTATCCCAGCCTCGGATTATTTGAGGGAACCCATGTAAATGCAGGCCGTGGCACCACCCGGCAATTCCAGTGCTTCGGGGCTCCCTTCCTTCAGGAAGGTCACTTTAATTTTAACTACATCCCAACACCCAGGCCGGGGGCGAGGCATCCGAAACAGGAGGGATTGCAATGTCACGGAAGGGATTTGAGCGATGTGGACCCGCCAGATTCCGTAGATCTGAAATGGCTTTTAGAAGCCTATACCCACCGAAACCCGGAAGCCCCCTTTTTCAAAACAAGTGGTTTCACAAAACACGCCGGTACAGAACGTCTCCAAAGGCAGATCGAGGCGGGGTGGGATGCCCAACGTATCCGCGCAGCCTGGCAAAGCCCTCTTGCGGCCTTTAAAAAAGTACGTGAGAAATACCTGAATTACGACTGAGGAACCTCCGGAGCTGGGGTGCCCACCGTAGTCGGCTTTCGGTATTTGTGGAAGGGTTGCTTCAGCAGGCCACCCACACTTGAGTTCTCCACCCGGTCCGGAAAGGTATCCACCCCGTACACTATCGTTTCCCGGTCCAGTTCCATATACGTTCCGAACAGCCGGTCCCAGATAGAAAATATATTTCCGTAATTGGAGTCGGTGTAAGGCAGGACGTAGTGGTGATGCACTTTGTGCATATCCGGGGATACAAGCACCCAGCTAAGGGCGCGGTCTATCTTCCGCGGAAGGCGGATATTGGCATGGGTAAACTGGGTGGCCAGAAGGGAGAGGGACTGGTAAAGCATCACAATCCCAATGGGGGTCCCCACCAGGAAAACCCCTGTGAGGGTAAAGAAAAACCGAATAAGGCTCTCAAAGGGATGGTGCCTGTTTGCCGTGGTAGTATCCACTTCGTGGTCAGTATGGTGTACCAGGTGGATCATCCAGAGCGGTTTTACCTGGTGTTCCACATAATGGGCCAGGTAGGCACCTATCAGGTCGAGGAGCAAAACCCCCAGTAAGACATAGAGCCATAAAGGCATCTCCGGCAGCCAGTTGATAATCCCAAAATTGTTGTCCCGGACCCAGTCACTCGTATTCAGCAACAAAAAAGCGAGGGCGAAATTGATCACGATCGTCGTCAGGGTAAAGAAGAAATTGGGAACCGCGTGTCGCCATTTCCGGTATTTGAATTTAAACAGAGGTACGGCACCTTCGAGAATCCAGAAGAAGGTGATCCCCAACACCAGCAACAAACTGCGGTGGGAAGAAGGGATGTTCTCAAAATAGGCAATGATGTTTTCCATGTTTCAAAAATATCAAATTCGGGAATCATTCCCCAAAGCAGATGACAGCCAGTGGCTTATAAATATTCCGGAAGTCGTTTTTTAAGGTCCTCCACAATGCGGTAGGCCGCCGGGCAAATTCCCACGTTCTTCATCGTCAGGTTGTGAATCTGGTGAAACTTCCGGCGATCCGTATGCGGATACTCCCTGCAGGCCCTTGGCCGGACCTGATAGATACTGCAGTAATTGTCCGCTCCCAGGAAGGGGCACGGAAGCTCCTGCAGCACGGTATCCCCTTCCTCATCCTGCCGCAGGTATAAGGAGGTGAATTCAGAGGGCTTCATCCTGAGATGGCGGGAAATCCGTCGAATATCGCTGTCCGTAAACAGGGGGCCGGTAGTCTTGCAGCAATTCCCGCATTCCAGGCAGTCCGTGCGCCGGAATTCCGCCGCGTGCAACTCCTGCATAAGGCCATCCAGTTTTGCCGGGGGTTTCCGGCGTAGTTTTTTAAAAAAACGACGATTCTCAGGCGCTTTCTGAGCGGCCTTCTGTGGCAGTTTTTTAAGTTCCTCCTCCATGGCGCCGGCCTTTTTGCCTAACTTTGCAGTTCCCTGTTTATCAGGATAGCTACAGAGCCGTGCCAAAAATACAACCCGGGGACCTTTTGGGAAAGGCGTTGATGGATTATTGGGAGGAAAAACCCTTGGGGGAATTGTGGAGCCATAGTTCCCTGGGCACCTCTGAACGGGTGCCGGTAGCACATTTCTTCCGCGATTTCGATGCCATGCCGGATTTGGAAAAAAATGCCCTGGAGCTCTGCAGGGGAAAGGTCCTTGACATCGGGTGCGGGGCCGGCAGCCACAGCCTGTACCTTCAGGAAGCAGGCCTGGAATGCACGGGGCTGGACCTCAGCTGCGATGCTGTGGAAGTAGCCTCCCGAAGAGGGGTTAAAAAGACCCTCTGCAAGGATATCTTTGAAATTGAGGTAGGGGATTTTGACACCCTGTTGTTATTAATGAACGGGGCAGGCGTTGCCGGAACCCTGGAGGGGCTGCGCAAGCTGCTGCGACACCTTTCGGGACTCCTGGCACCCGGGGGACAAATCCTCCTGGATTCCAGCGACCTCATCTACATGTTTGAGGAGGACGAGGACGGCGGGGTCTGGGTTCCGGGGAATGTGGCGTATTACGGGGAAATAACCTACCGATGGGAATACCAGGGCCAGCAGGGAGCTGAATTTCCCTGGCTTTTTGTGGACTTGGGCACCCTGGAACGGGAGGCCGTCATGCTGGGTTATGAAGTGACCCTGATACAGGAAGGCCCCCATTACGATTATCTGGCCTGCATAAGCCGGCCGGCATACGAGAACTGAAGATGAAACGTTTAAATTTTGAGCAAAGTGAAAAGCATGCGTAAACAACTCTATTTTTGGGCCACCCTGTTACTGATCAGTGTCCTGTCTGGCTGTTCTAAGGATTCGGACACATCGGA
>JARRQA010000107.1:0-8162 GCA_037382325.1 Robiginitalea sp. | reverse complement strand
CATTAAAAGCCCCGCTCCCTATATCGGGTCTTTTAATGAGTTCCTTCAGGTTGGCGAGGTCCGTCTTATAATCGTGGGCCATCAGGATGACAGCGGTCCGGGCATCAATTCCCGGACGGGCTTCCCCTTCTTTGGGATACAGGCTGGCCACGGCTTCCAGTTTTTCCTTCTTCAATTTCTGGATATTACCGGTCAAACTAACCTCCCAGTCCATGACTTTCGCCAGTTCGAGCATGGGATATACATCGTAGTTGTCCCCATAGATGGCAAGGTGGTAAGGTGGCGGGATCAATTCCACAAAGATCCGGACCTTCACTTCTCCTTTTTCATAGATATAGGTGCCTGATTTTTTTCTATGGCGTACTTCCGCGATCCGCTCCAGCACAAAATCCTGGAACACCCCCTTAGGACATCCCTCGAGCACCCCGGTTTTTGCATCGAAGTAAAAGCTTTTGCCCAGGGCCACCGAATCGATTGAGCCCTTCAGGGCCGTGACTGTGGCAATCAGGTGTTCCTCCCTCTCGGTGGTACATTTTTCAAGCATGGCCATCAAAGGAGATTCCTCAGATATGGGAGATATCAACACATCGATGATTCCGTTGCATCCGAGACCCACCCCGATTTCCTTTTCCTTGGAAGTATCATAGGTGACAATAGAAGGTTCCTGTTTCAGGATGGCAATCTGGGAGCGCTGCAGCGCATCGCCTTCCAGGCATCCGCCACTGATGCCCCCTTCAAAAACACCCGACTCGAATACGAGCATTCGGGCCCCTTCCCTGCGGTAGGAGGATTCCTCAACGCGCACCACCTGGGCAATAGCACATTTTTCATCCGAGTGTTTGAGGGCGTTGTAAAGTTTTAAAATCGATTTAATTTCTTTCATGATCGAAATTCCTGATTGGGTTCTGGGCTTATATCTGATCCGGGATCTGTAAATTTAAGAATACTTATATTACCGTTCTGTTGTACATTTCTTAAAACAAACCCCTGGGAAGATTATTTAATGGAGAACACCTTTATCACTTACGAAAAAGCCCTTTCCATACTCGAAGCGCACCGGGAGGGTTTTCCGGAAGAATCGCGGAACCTCGCGGATTGCGTGGGGCAATACCTGGCAGAAGACCTGATTTCCGACCGGGATTTCCCCCCATTTGACCGGGTTACCATGGACGGCATTGCAATCAGTCACGCCACCTTCGGCGGCGGGTCGCGGGAATTCCCCATTCAGGAAGTAGCCCCGGCCGGGACCCCCCGGAAGACGCTGCAAAACCCCGCGCACTGTATCGAGGTGATGACCGGGGCAATAATGCCTGAAAAGGCAGATACAGTCATCAGGTATGAGGACCTGGAGATCTCTGATGGAAAGGCGCGGGTCCGCCTCGATTCACTCACCCCGCGCCAAAATATTCATTTCAAAGGGATGGACCTTCCCAAAGGCACAGTCATTGTTTCAAAGGGAAGGCAACTCTCCAGTGCCGAGATCAATATCGCCGCCGCCGTGGGGAAACCTTCCCTCAGGGTCCGCAAATTGCCACGGGCCGCTATCATCTGTTTCCAAAGGGAAATTTGATTACCTCCCCGAAGTCCTCGAATCCCTGAAAATCGAACGGCATTTCCACAAAATCCAGCAACGCCCGGGAAAACCGTTTTGGTTTGGCAGCAGCCCGGAGGGCAAAAAGATTTTTGCGCTCCCCGGAAACCCGGTCTCTTCCTTCGTATGCGTCTACATGTATTTCAGGTTTTGGCTGGATAAATCCCTAAATATCGAACGCCCCCCTCTTTATGTATCCCTTAAAAAAGATACCCGGTTCACTCCGGACCTGGTCTATTTTCTGGAGGCCAGGCTGGAAAGCCATCCGGATGGCACGTCGTTGGCAGACCCTGTAAAAGGCAATGGTTCCGGGGATTTTGCAAACCTGGTCAAAACAGATGGTTTCCTGATATTGCCCCAGCATAAGAGTGAATTCAAAAAAGGGGAAAAATATCTTTTCGTACCTTATAGGTCGAAATTCCATTAGTGGTCATGAAAACGGCAGAACCCAAATGCTGCAATACCCGTATATCCGCATCCAAAAAGGGTACCGGTGCCAACGGGTCTATGTCGCTGCTTTCCACAATACTGCTGATCCTGATTCCCAAATGCCCGCTCTGCCTGACAGCCTATATGAGTGCCATGGTACTCTTTTTCGATATCGACAACGAGCATCTCGTACCGATTCTGCTGCATGCCAAACCCGTTTTGGCAGGGCTGATACTATTAATGATTCTTATGAATTTCAGGGGAAGGAGAACCTTTGTTTCCCTGGGGATTTCGATAACCGCTATGGTGTTCCTGTTGCTGAAGACCTACTACGCCACCGCCCTCCTGCCCGACTGGGTGCTGTACACAGCGTTCTTCTTCGCTATCTGGTACAACGGAAATTTTCAGTACTTCTATCGCTTTATTCGTTTCCGTTTACAGAAAAAGTCCATTGCCGGAAGGCCTTCCTAAAATCCTTTCGACCGTTTCTTCTTCCTGCTAAACTGTGAATTGAAGATAATTCTTAGGTTCAGGAGGGTTGTGCCTGAAAGTCCTGAACCCCGCCGAGGATCCATTTCAGAGTGGTTCCTTTGAGTTGTCCTTCCAGCGTCCTGTATGCCTGAGCACTTCGGCTGCCCGATTTACAGATAAGGTAGACCTCCGCGGATCCCTCGAGTTCGTTTATCCGTTTCGGTAGTTCCAAAAGCGGGATATTCAGGGAATCAGGAAGGTGAAAGTCATTAAATTCTTCTTTTTCGCGTACGTCTACCAAAAGATGAGCTTTCCCGGATTTGATGCGTTCCAGATAATCCCCTACGCTGATGGCCCCACCCGTTTCGCAGAACATTGCATGATAATGCGCATCATCCCTGATTTCCCGGACTCCCTGAGCGGGGTCTTTTGGAAATCGCATTTTCCGGGACTCCTGATCCAATGCATTAAACAACAAAAGCCGCCCGGAAAGCACTTCTCCCAGGCCACAGATGACCTTTACGGCTTCCAGTGCCTGCAGGGTACCGATGATCCCCGGCAGGACGCCCAGGGTCCCGAGCTGATTGCAGTCCGGGATTTCGCCCGGTTTCGGGATTTGAGGGAAGAGGCACCGGTACGTGGGGCCTTCCTGGTAATTAAAAACGCTGAGCTGTCCTTCAAACCCGTGCAGCGCCCCATAAATCCAGGGGATACGCCGGATCATACAGGCATCATCCAAAAGGTATCGGGTGGGAATCCGGTCCGTGGCGTCTACCACCAGGTCGTATTCTCCCAGGATTTCCAGCACATTTGAAGGCATCAGGAACACCGGGTGTTTTTGAACACGCGTATGGGGGTTCTGCGCCTGCAGCCGATCCGACAGGACCTCGATCTTCAGCTTTCCCACATCCGCAGTACCGTAGGCAGGTTGCCTGTGGAGGTTGGAGGTTTCCACCACATCCCCGTCTGCAATTCCCAGGGTACCCACGCCCATGGCATTCAGGTAAAGGCATACCGGTACCCCCAGGCCACCGGCTCCCACCACGAGTACCCGTGCTTCCTGCAAAAGTTTCTGCCCGTGCTTCCCGAAACCTTTGAGTTTGATTTGTCGGTCATACCGGGTTCTATCCATCAGGAGTTTAATTTTTCAAGGAGGGCTTCATATTCCTCCGGCTCGTTGGCGTTGGCCACCCAGAGATCATCCTCCGGGAAGACCAGCGTGGTTTCTGTATTCAAAAGAAATTTCCTTGGACAGCTGCTTTCAGAGGATTGAAGGTGCGTTTCGGCGGCCTGCAGTCCCAGGGGTTCCCAGATAGCGGCCAAAGGCTCGGGAAGGCCGGTTTTCCGGGTTGCAAAGGCCGTCGCCATCGCATTGGGATTCCGCCGAGCCAACAGGTCTTCCAGTACCTTTTGATCGACCAGGGGCAAGTCACAGGCCACTACCAGCCAGGCGGCCTCTGGAAAGGCGTGGTGGGCGGATAGCAAACCGTTCAGCGGACCTCTGTATTTGTTTTCGTCAGGGATACTGGCAAACCCCTCCGGAAGGGTCTCCTCCTGTTCCGGACGGATACTCAGGTATACCTCCCTGCACAGCGGACGCATTTGATCGTAAAGATACTCCCGCTGGGGTCTGTCGTGATACGTCAGCAGTCCCTTGTCAGTGCCCATGCGCGTACTCCTTCCGCCGGCCAGTACCAGCCCCATAAGATCTGTTCCTTCAGTCATTTGGAAATAATTGTTTATCCCCCGATTGAGGTCATGGAACTGCCAAAAATAGGGCCGAATTGTTCCTGGGCTTCAAAACCATTCCGGGCCCGGGACCCCACTGCCCGCACTATGGCTTCTTCCACGAAGGCATCTTTGAGGCCAGAGCGCAACAGGGGACGCAGGTTGGTCACAGGTTTTCCATACAGACAGGTGATCACATCGCCGGTAGCAGTGACCCGTAACCGGTTGCAGCTGCCGCAGAAGGTCCTGCTGAAAGACGGGATAATCCCAAAGGACCCCTTGTGCCCTTCAATCTGGTAATTCACAGAGGTAGAGGTCAGAGGTGCGGGGAGTTTTTCGAATTCGGGATACCGGAGTTTGATGTGCTCCAGGATCTTTTTGTGGTTCCATTTCAGGTTATTGAAATCCCGGCTACCCCCGTTAAAAGGCATTTCTTCCATAAAACGAACCCGGACCGGATACTGACGCTGGAATTCCATCATGGGGTAAATGTCATCCAAATTCTGCCCTTCCAGGACCAGGAAATTCACCCGGACCTGTATCTTTGAATCGATCAGGCGCATGAGGTTCTCCCGAACCGTGTGAAAATGGTCCCTACGTGTGATTCGGGCAAAGGTTTCGGGCCGTATCGCATCCATACTTACATTGATGCTGTGGATCCCGAGTTCTTCGAGGCGTTCAATATGGGGGCCGATCAGGGTCGCATTGGTCGTTATGGAAATTTCCCGAAGCGACTCAAGCCCGGAGAGGTATTCCAGCAGTTGCATCAACTCTTTGCGCACAAAGGGCTCTCCCCCGGTAATCCGGATCTTGTCCACCCCCTTATTCACTAGGATATCGGCCAGCCGCTTCATTTCATCAATACTCAGCAGATCTTTCCGACTGGCAAAATTTATTCCCTCTTCAGGCATGCAGTAGTTACACCTCAGGTTACAGCGATCGGTAACCGCGAGGCGGACGTAATTGATTACGCGATTGTGGTTATCTATCAACATAATTTATGAGGCTATCCCCCGCTCACCGGGGGTATTAAAGCAATTTCATCCGTTTCGTTTATCAGGTCTTCTTCCCGGGCGTAAGACTGATTGACCGCCACGGCCAGAGAACTGAGTTCCCCCAGGGCAGGAAACTCCTCCATCAACTGACGTTTGAGGTCTGCCACGGTTTCAAGCCCATCGGTCTCCCGAAGGGACAGACTGCCCTTCCCAACGATATCCCGGGTCACTCCAAATAGAAGTACGGTCATGCTATCCTATGATTTCTTTTTTCGGGAGTTCGAGCTCAGCAAGCGATTTTGAAAAAGGTTGGTTGTATAAACGGAGCCCTGTGGCAGCATGGATTGCATTTGCCAGAGCCGCTCCGGCCGGTGGCAGGGCGGGTTCTCCTAAGCCTGTGGGCGATTCTTCATTCGAGATGAAATAGGTCTCCACCTTCGGCACTTCTTTCATCCGGATCAACCGGTATTTATCGAAGTTAAGGGCCTGGGGGGCACCTTCCCGGAAGGTAAAATCCCCGTACATGGCGTGTCCGATCCCATCGATCACGCCTCCCTCCACCTGGTTTCGGGCCCCGAGTGGGTTGACCACAATGCCGCAATCCACCACACACACGACCCGTTTTACCACGGGCTGCCCGTTCTCCAGGACCACGTCGGCGACTTCAGCCACGTGGCTGTTGTGGCAGTAATACGCCGCAAACCCCTGGTGGACCCCTTCTTTGGGGCTGCCCCAGCCGGATTTCTCAACGGCGGTGCGGATGACTTTCTGCATCCGTTCCGGGGAATACTGTATCCGTTCATCGGTAGTTCCCTTGACCCGATCCAACAGGTCCAGGCGAAGCTGAACCCTATCCACTTCCATCAGGTCCGCGAGTTCGTCGAAGAAACTCTGCTCAGCGAAGGCCAGGAAATTCGTGTAAGGGGCCCGCCACGCTCCAATAGTGATATCACTGTCGTATTTGGCGACATCTACCTTGTAGTTGTCCAGGGCACCTGCCGGGAAAAAGTTAGGGATCAGGCCGTACATATTCGATGTGATGGCAGCTTCCTTAAGATAATACCCGGTGAGCTGGCCATCCTTAACAGCCGCTTTGATCCTGTATTTGATGGCAGGCCGGTAAATGCCGTCAGCCATGTCGTCTTCCCTGCTGAAAACGACTTGAACCGGTTTTTTGGCCAGGTTGGAAATCTGGGCTGCTTCCAAAGCAAAATCGCCGTATAGGCGTCGGCCAAACCCACCCCCCTGCCGGGTCATCTCCAGATGGATGTCGCCAAAATCCCTTTCGAGGACTTCTGCAATTCGTTTGGCCGTACCTTCAGGAGTCTGGATGGGCCCCACCAGATGAATGCGGTCCGGGGTCACATCGGCGTAAAAATTCATGGGCTCCATACAATTGTGCGGAAGGAAGGGCGATTCATAGGTCCTTTCCAGTACCTGATCGGCCTGGGCAAACGCCTTGTCGACATCTCCATCCTCCCGGAGGGTCTCGAAAGAGTTCCCATCTAAAAGCCCGGTCAAAATCCTGTCGTGGTCGTCGGTGCTTTCCAGGGATTCCTCTGCGCTCCATTCGGCTGTCAGGGCCTTTTTGCCCTTCATAGCCGTCCAGGTATCCTTAGCGAGGACAGCGACCTTGTCGCCAAATCGGATTACATCCACCACCCCCGGAATGGCCCGGGCTCCGGATTCCCCGAAAGAATCCAGTTTCTGGCCAAAAGCTGGCGGCCGCAGCACGCTGGCGATCAACATGCCTTCTTTTTTGTAATCCAAACCAAAGAGGGGTTTCCCGGTTATAATTTCGTCGATATCCACATTCCCGATCTCCTGTCCGATGATAGTGAAATCCCTTACGGATTTTAATTTCACATCTTCGGGAATTTCAAGGGCTGCAGCTTCATTAACAACATCCCCATAAGACAGTTTATCCCCGTTTGCGTTGGTGATAATGCCTTCTGAAGTAGTGCATTCAGATGGATCCACTCCCCACCGGGCAGCAGCAGCATTCACAAGCATCTGCCGCGCTGTGGCTCCGGTCTGCCGCAAGGCATCCCATCCCTGACGGATCGACTGGCTTCCGCCGGCAACCTGTCTTGTAAAATGTTCCGTATCCAGAGGGGCCTGGCGTACGTAGACATCTTTCCAGGCCACATCCAGTTCCTCGGCAATAATCATGGGCATGGAGGTTTTTACCCCCTGCCCGATTTCAGGGTTCGGTGAATAGATGGTGACGGCCCCGTTATCCGCTATCTCGATAAAGGCGTTGAATTCGTTGTAATTCAGGGAGGCCAGATCTACAGGGGGTTCAGCCCCGGGCTTACAGGCCTGAAATAAATTGAACCCAATCAAAAGTCCGCCTCCGGCAAGGGAAGTGGTTTTCATAAAGTCCCTTCGACTGAATCCCTGAGTAATATCTTTAGTTGCCATGTGGTAATTTCTTTGAATTATTCTTTTGCGATCTGCGGTATACCGAATACCTAGGCCCCAGCCTTTTTGGCAGCCAGTTCAACGGCCTGGTAAATTCTCTGGTAGGAAGCACACCTGCAGAGGTTTCCGTGCATAGCTTCCCGGATTTCATCCGATGACGGATTCGGATTCCGCTCCAGCAAGGCTGCAGCGGTCATCATCTGGCCGGACTGACAATACCCGCACTGCGGTACGTCTACCTCCTTCCAGGCTTGTTGTACGGGGTGTGATCCGTCCTCCGAGAGTCCTTCAATGGTCGTGATCTCTGCCCCCTGAACACTTTCGATGGTCATCATGCAGCTTCTGACGGGATTACCGTTCATATGTACGGTACAGGTACCACAAAGGGCGATACCGCATCCGTATTTGGTTCCGAGCAGGTTCAGGTGGTCCCGCAACACCCACAGTAGGGGTGTATCGGCGCTGACATCCACCGTGTGGGACATTCCGTTTACAGAAATTGAGTAAGAAGGCATAGGCTTGCT
>JARRQA010000106.1:0-6619 GCA_037382325.1 Robiginitalea sp. | reverse complement strand
AGAGGGATTTCAGGTCCTTGATCACCGTAAAGGCCCTGTCTACCTGTTCTTCATTGACCAGAATGGTAAATTCATTGGTGGTTGATATCACTTCGTACAGGACAATTCCCTCCCAGGCCAGACGCTGGAAAATGAAATAGTAAATCCCGGGGACTGATACGTTTTCTGCCGGGAGCTTAACGGTAATTGAGGAAAGGTTTTCCGCCTTCTGTGTCAGCCGCTCCATTTGAAAGTAGTCTTCCACCAGGTTGTTTAGACTGCTGCTCACCACGATGTTCAGTTCATTCACGCCCCTGGAAGAGGTGTAGAAAACGTCTTGCCGGAGATGAACCTGTTCCAGAAGCCGCATCTGATTCTGCAGAATGGTATCCGAAACCAGGAAAGTATAATCGGTGAGTGCCGAACGAACTGTGATTTCCCCGATCTCCTTTAAAACCTTGACGATTCGGTGGGTAGCCCGGAACTCAAGGTTATCTGAGAGGCGCTTGAGCGCCATGACCACTGCCCCACTTCGTATTTCCTTTCCCAACTGCTGCTCGATTTCGGGCTGAACCTGTCTGGCCAGGGAGGTAAGGTTTATGATCCCCTGTGAGAGTGCAGACTGGAGGAAGGGTTTCCGTTTTATATAGTGTTCAACGGCCGCTGAAATGGTTTTCATAAAATTTTTCAGCTAAAATAACAAAATGTTATAATTCAAACAGATTTTAAAAATAGTAAAAGGCATCTTTCCAGTGCACCAGGGTATATTGGCCGGGGGTTCCGGTCAGCTGGATGATGTCAAACCGTACATCTACCTCCAGGCCCCGTTCGCGCACAAAATGATCCGCCGCCCTGACCAGGCGCGCAATTTTGGTTTTGGAAACAGTATCTGAAAGGGCCTCGTAAAAAGAGTCTGTCCGCGTTTTGACCTCTACCACCAGCAGGACCTCCCCATGCCTGGCAAAGATATCAACCTCGGCCCGCTGATACCGGTAATTCCTGCACAGAATCTCATAACCCTCCCGCCTCAAATAGGCTACAGCCTGCTCCTCCCCTTCCATTCCGCGTCTATAATGATTCGGACGTGTTTTATCCGCCATAGCTTTTGATTTCTGGTACTTCATCGAAAAAAATAGGTTTCACTGCAACTTCACCGCAAGACGCAAAACTTTCTGCAGACCGTTCAACGAAAATCCGTTTGAAACCATACTAAGGGTTTCTGCGACACGTTTAAAATTTGCCCCTAAGCACAAGAGACCTTTTAAAGCCTGCTACACCTATGGAGTACTTCGTGAACTGCAACACGGCTCCCCTGACGCCGTATTCCGGACCTCTGGACCGCAGCCGGGTGCAGCATTTGTTCCGGAGGGCGGGATTCAGTGCTTCGGTTCGGGCAGTGGATCAGGCCGTCGGACAGGGGGCAGAGGCCATTGTGAACAGCCTTATCGATGAAGCTCGGAACCTTCCTCCCCTTCCGGCTCCGCCATGGGCCAACTGGAATCGTGAGAATTACCCTGAAGATGACGACCTTGCCCGGCAGACCATCCGGGCCCAGCAGGAATCCTGGGGACTTGACTACACCCGCAGCCTGCTGAACAACACCCTGAGGGACCGGCTGAGTTTTTTCTGGAGCAACCATTTCGTTACCGAACTGGACTTCTATGACAGCCCGGCCTTTCTCTATGAGTATACCAACTGTCTGCAGCGCAACGCTCTGGGGAATTTCAAGACCTTTGTCAGCGAGATTGGTCTAACCAATGCCATGCTGTTCTATCTGGACGGGGCATACAACAACGGGGAAAACCCAAATGAAAACTACGCCCGAGAATTATATGAGCTTTTTACCCTTGGGGAAGGGAACGGATATACGGAAGAGGATGTTATCGAAACAGCCAGGGCCCTTTCCGGATATACCGAAAGGGGTGACGTTCGTTGGACACCAGTCACCTTTGACCTGAGTACCTTTGATTCTGGTCCGAAGACCATTTTCGGACAAACAGGGAACTGGGCCTATGACGATGTTATCGACATCCTTTTTCAGGAGCGTGCTGCGGAGATTTCGGGTTTTATCTGCCGGAGACTTTACGAGTTTTTTGTGCATCCGGATTCGGATGACGATGCCGGCAATGCCCGGCTCATCATTTCAGGGATGGCCAATACTTTTCGGGCGAACAACTTTGAAATTGCCCCGGTGCTTTCACAGTTGTTTAAAAGCCAGCATTTCTTCGACGAAAACGCTATCGGGGTTATTATCAAAAGTCCTTTTGACCTCTACCTGAATTTCCTCAACGAATCGGGATTTGCGCATTCGGACACCACTTTGTCGTTTGCTATGGAGTCTTCCCGCCTGCTCGGCCAGCATTTGTTCGATCCCGTTGATGTGGCTGGCTGGCAACGTGACCGTACCTGGGTCAACACCAATTTCATCATTGGCCGCTGGCTTACCTCAGAAGTCCTGATCCAGGGTTTTTTCCAGGAAAACCCGGAACAATTCCGGACCCTTGCCATGGAAGCCGTCGGCCCGGCAGAGAGCAACACGAGCAACCCGGAAACGGTAGTCCGTGCCCTGGTGGGCAAGTTCCTTCCCAAAGGCCTGCTGACGCAGCAGGATTTTGAAAACGCCCTGTCTGTCTTTAAGATCGAAGATGTCCCGGAAAATTATTACGGCTCCGACTATATCGCGGGTGGCCTCGGGCTCTGGATGCTGACGGTCAGCATGGAGGTGCCGCAACAGGTATTTCTGCTGTTAATGTACCTGTCGCGCCAACCTGAGTTCCAGCTAAAATAAACCTAAGACCATGTGCAACACCCATATACCACTCCCCAAGGACGATCTGAGCCCCCACGACCGGGAACACAAGTACTGGAGCAGGCGCTCCTTCCTCCAGGCATTGGGCATTGCGGGGTCCGGTTCGCTTATGTTGGGCAGCAATATGCTGTCTGCATCGGCCCCATCCCCGCTCACTGCAGCAATTGCGAGTGCTGAGGGCGATGGGATCCTGATCCTGATCCGCCTTTCGGGAGGGAATGATGGTTTGAGTACTGTGATCCCGATCGAGCAATACGACACCTATGCCAATGCAAGGCCGAACATCTACATCCCGGAAAGCAAGATCATAAAACTGACCGATGACTTCGGGATCCCTTCCTATATGCAAGCCCTGGAAGGCCTTTGGGGGGAAGGGCAATTCAAGGCCGTCCACGGCGTTGGATACGAAAACCAAAGCCTGTCACACTTTACCGGTTCGGATATTTACGCCAATACGGACCTCGCCACTACGGGCTTCAGCGGACTCGATACGGGTTGGATGGGACGCTACTTTGAGAATCTGTACCCGGACTACCTGATCAATCCGCCAGCCTCCCCGGCAGCCATACAGATCGGGAATTTCGGGAACCTGGTCTTCCAGGGAGAGGAGACCAACTATGCCTTTGTGACCTCCAACATCGACCAACTGGAGGAGATCGCCGAAACCGGCGTACAGTACAGCCTGGATCCACAGCTGTTTGGGGACTGTATGTACAGTGATCAGCTCCGGTTCCTCAGAGGGGTGGCAAATACCACCTATGAGTACTCCGGACTGATCCATGAAGCCTACGAGCGCGGGCAGAACCAGGTAGCGTACCAGGATAATAATTTTGCACGGCAACTCGCATTGCTGGCACGTCTGATCAAGGGCAATCTGGGCACCAGGGTTTACATGATCTCCATGGGTGGGTTTGACACCCACGGAAACCAGCCCCTGGTACACGAACGCCTGATGACCAATCTTTCGGTGGCCGTTCAGAACTTCTATGAAGACCTCGCCTTTACCCAACAGGACGACAAAGTGCTCAGCATGACCTTCTCCGAGTTCGGGAGGCGAATTTTTGAGAACGGTTCCAACGGGACGGACCACGGAAAGGCGGCCCCTACCCTGTTCTTCGGGTCCGGACTCAACGGCAGCGCCTTTGTAGGGGAACACCCTTCCCTGGAAGACCCGAACAGCCGTGGAAACCTGGAATACACTATGGATTTCAGAGACCTGTATGCCACCGTGCTCGCCGAATGGCTGTGTGTCCCCATACCCCTAGTGGAACAGCACCTCCTGGGTCATCCCTATAACCCCATCAACCTGGGCTTTAACTGCAGTGGGCTGGATTTCCCGGATATCGCCTATGACGACGAACCCCACACCCCTCCAACCGCTCCGGGGGAAAACCCGGAAAGCGAAACCCCCAGCCCCGAACTTCTGGACGGGATTGTCCACCGGCCATTTTACCCGACGGACGCCAACCCCCACATCCATGTGGAATTACCTTTCACGGCCCATGTGGATATCACCCTGTTCAACATTCTTGGGCAAAGGGTCGCCACCCTCTACAACGAAATGATGTTTGAGGGGAGCCTGGACCTGAATGTCCGGGACCGGGTACCACGTCATCTGGCGACCGGAAAGTACATTTACCGCATCGAAGTACAGGACCGCAGGCTCGCCAAATCCATCATGGTAGCCTGACCCCGGTCAGCAAATGGTTAATGCCCCCGGACACTGGACGCCCCTGATATTATTTCTGTCCAGTGTCCCGGGGGTTTTTCTTTTGGGAGACAGGTTGTAGGCAGGCGCTAAATTTGGTTATTTTTGTGCCTGATAGCTCACAGAATATGCCAGCTCAAGCATCCCCCTATAAACGAACCACGGTTACCGCGGCCCTTCCCTACACCAATGGCCCCATCCACATAGGCCACCTGGCGGGGGTTTATGTTCCTGCGGACATTTACTGCCGCTACCTTCGCCTTCGGGGAGAGGAAGTCCTGTTTGTCTGCGGTAGTGATGAGCACGGGGTTGCCATCCCCATGAAGGCCAAGAAAGAAGGAGTCTCACCCAAAGAACTTATCGACAAGTACCACGGGATTATTAAAGAATCCTTTGCTGAATTCGGGATCTCGTTCGATAACTACTCACGTACCTCAGCGGAGATCCACCACGAAACAGCCTCGGAATTTTTCAGAAAACTCTACGACCAGGGCGATTTTATCGAAGAGGAAGGAGAGCAATTGTACGACGCCGAGGCTCAGCAGTTCCTGGCGGATCGTTTTGTGACCGGGACCTGTCCGAAATGCGGGTATGAGGAAGCCTATGGGGACCAGTGCGAGCAGTGTGGTTCCTCCCTGAATGCCACGGACCTGATCAATCCCAAATCCGTGCTTACGGGTGCCACCCCGGTACTCAAAAAGACGAGACACTGGTTCCTCCCCCTGGACCACTATGAAGCCTTTCTCTCGGAGTGGATCCTGAAGGGACATAAAAAAGACTGGAAGCCCAACGTTTACGGGCAGTGTAAATCCTGGATTGATGACGGTTTAAAACCCAGGGCGGTCACCCGGGACCTCGACTGGGGAATCCCGGTACCCGTGCCCGGAGCGGAAGGAAAAGTACTCTATGTGTGGTTTGATGCCCCCATCGGATACATCTCCTCCACCCGGGAATGGGCAGGGCGGGAAAAACAGGACTGGGAAAAATGGTGGAAGGACCCGGATACAAGGCTGCTGCATTTTATAGGGAAGGACAATATCGTCTTTCACTGCATCATCTTTCCGAGCATGTTAAAGGCTCACGGGCAGTACATCCTGCCGGACAACGTCCCTGCGAATGAATTCCTTAACCTGGAAGGACAGAACTTGTCCACTTCCCGGAACTGGGCGGTCTGGTTGCATGAATACCTTCAGGAATTCCCGGGCATGCAGGATGTCCTTCGGTACGTGCTGACTGCCAACGCCCCGGAGACCAAGGACAACGATTTCACCTGGAAGGATTTCCAGGCGCGCAACAATAACGAACTGGTCGCCATTTTCGGGAACTTCATAAACCGGGTGGTCGTGCTGACGCACAAATATTTTGAGGGCACTGTGCCAGAAACGGGTACCGCCGAACCGACAGATGTCGAGGCACTGGAAGCCCTTCGCGGATTTCCGGAGCGGATTTCCGATTGTCTGGATCGCTTCCGCTTCCGGGAAGGACTGCAGGAACTTATGAATCTTGCCCGCCTGGGCAATAAATACCTGGCCGACGAAGAGCCCTGGAAAGTGATAAAAGAAAGTCCTGAAAGGGTAAAGGGTATCCTGAACACGGCCCTCCAATTGGCCGCGGGCCTCGCCGTTTTGTCGGAACCTTTCCTGCCTTTTACGGCTTCAAAACTCCGTAAGATGCTGAATTTCTCTTCACTTTCCGAGGAGCCTTCATGGAAGACCCTTGAGCGTAAGGGTCCCATCCTCCCGGGGGGACATGGCCTCAGAGCCTCCGAACTGCTCTTCCGCAAAATAGAAGATGCCGAAATTCAGGCCCAACTCGAGAAACTGGAAAACACCAAAAAAGAAAACGAAATGTCTGATACTTCTGTAAACCCCCAAAAGGATACCATCGTATACGACGACTTCACTAAAATGGACCTCCGCGTGGGTACTATCCTGGAAGCTGAAAAGATGCCGAAGACCAAAAAACTGATCGTGATGAAGGTAGACACAGGCATCGACACGCGCACCATCGTTTCGGGTATTGCCGAATACTTCAAACCCGAGGAACTGATAGGCAAGAAAGTAACCGTACTGGTAAACCTTGCCCCAAGGCCTTTGCGGGGGGTGGAAAGCCAGGGCATGATC
>JARRQA010000105.1:0-8272 GCA_037382325.1 Robiginitalea sp. | reverse complement strand
CGCCCTGGAAACCCTTCCAAAGCCCCAAAGCATCATAACGGTGGCCAACGAAACGGCACAAGCCGAAATCCGGAACTACCTGAAGGATCGTGGACATAGCCCCGGGGAAGACTATTTCTTTTTCTGTTAGGCCAGACAACTCCCCGGGCATCTAAAAAAACACCTTCCGGTTTTAGGGAAATCTTAGTACCGCTTCGCGTCTGAATTGGCTATATTTGACCAATCAATGCTGCCTATGCAACTTCAGCATCCGGAATTACTTTGGGGGCTTCTCCTGCTGGTTCTTCCAATTTTGGTACACCTTCTCAAACTCCGGCGATTTCGTAAGACCCCCTTTACCAATGTGCGAATCCTCAAGCGGATTCTGGCGGAATCCAATAAGAGCAGTCAGTTGAAAAGATGGCTGTTGTTATTGAGCCGGCTCGGATTGCTCGCCGCCCTGGTCCTGGCTTTTTGCCAACCCTACAAGCCTTCTCAAAATATTGATAAAAAGAAAGATATCGTAGTTTATCTTGATAATTCCTTGAGCATGCAGGCACCCGGTGAAAGTACCACCTTAATGCAACATGCCGTACAGGATTTGCTGCAGTCCTTCCCCCCGGATCTGCCCTTTACCCTGATGACCCAATCTGAATCCTATCCGGAGGTTCAGGTGAAAGACCTTCAGCAACGGTTGCTCGACCTTGATTTCAGTCCGCAGACCCTAAGTGGAGAGGAGATCCGGTTGCGGGCAGAATCCCGTTTTTCGGATTCAGACTCTACAGACCGCCAACTGTGGATCCTTTCTGATTTCCAGGGTTGGGATGCGGCGGCCTGGCAGGACTGGGACCGCGCAAGGGTCCTGGCTGTTCCCTACCGGCCGGAAAGCCCGCGCAATATCTCCATCGATACCGCTTTTCTGGTACGGGATAATCCGGAAAAGACAGAACTAAATGTCTTGCTCACCCTTCATGGAAGTGCGGAAAAAAGTCCGGTATCCCTCTATCAGGGCGATCAGCTGATCGCCAAAACCGGGGGCGAGCCGCAGGGAGTAAATACCATCAGGGCCCGGTTCACGCTGCCGGTTTCCGGGGCACTTAACGGGACCCTGCAGGTTACGGACAACAGCCTTTCCTATGACAATACGCTTTTTGTGACGCGCAATAAGCCTCCTCTGTTACGGGTTTTGGGCATTGGCCCCCGCCCCTCACCTTACCTGGACCGGATCTTCACCCCGGATGAATTCAGCTTCCTTCAAACTTCCTTACGGGAACTCGATTACAGCATCCTGGAACAACAACACCTCATCCTGCTCAACGAACTGGAAGAAATCCCGGAAAGCCTCTCCCGTGCCCTCCGGGGGTTTTTGGAAGAGGGCGGCTCCCTGGTGGTGATCCCGTCGGTCAACACGGACACACAAGCCTATAACCGTTTTCTGAATGGGCAGGGGATTGGGTTTGCACCCCGAATAGAGGGCAAAATCCTTATCACGGAAATCAATTTCGACCATCCCCTCTTCAGAGAGGTCTTTGAAAAACAAATCGAAAACTTTGACTATCCAAGCTCTGAATCGTATTATCCCCTGGAAGGCAGTCTGCCGCGGATGATCGGATTTCAAAATGGACAGGCCTTCCTCTCGGGACAGAACGGTTTATATGTCTTCACCTCTCCCCTGAGCCAGGAATACAGCAATTTCAGGCAATCCCCCCTGATCGTCCCGAGCCTTTATGCAATTGGAAAACAGAGTGTTCCAGGGGCTGAGCTGTATTACCAGATCGGTCAGGAGGCCCGGCTGGATGTCGATGTCGCCCTACAGGAGGACGAAATCCTGCAGCTCCGGGGCAGTAGTTCCACCTTTATCCCCAGACAGCAATCCTTTGCCAGGAAAACACGCCTGTTTTTTGACCTGCAGCCTGCAATTGCCGGGAATTACCGAATCGAGAATCAGGGGGAAATCCTGCAGCAGGTGAGTTTTAATTATCCCAGGACCGAACAGATTTCTGTGGAACCGGATCTGGACCTGCCCGAAGCCTTCGAAATACTTCCCGATGTGGACCGTCTGGTTGCCGAATATCAAAACCGCAACAGGATCACGCCCCTTTGGAAATGGTTTGTTATTTTAGCACTACTTTTTGTGCTGGCTGAAATGATCCTACAAAAAACGATGCGATGACCTTACTCATAAAATCCGCCACCCTCATCGACAAAAGTCAACCGGCACTGCATCGAAAGAAGAGGGACCTCCTTATCGACAAAGGGCACATAAAAAATATCGGCAGGGGGCTGTCCCCGGATCGCAAAACCAGGGTAATCGAGGCCAAAAACCTACATGTTGCCCCGGGTTGGTTCGACACCAGTGTAAGTTTCGGGGAGCCGGGTTACGAAGAAAGGGAAACCATTGCCCATGGCCTGGAAGTAGCTGCCTCAAGCGGGTTTGCCGGAATTGTCCTGAATACCAATACGAACCCCACGCCGGATACCAGCGGGGATATCGTCTATCTGAAGGAGGCTGCCAAACAGCATTGCACCGAACTTTTCCCAATGGGTACCGTCAGCGTCGGAACAGCCGGCAAAGACCTTTCGGAAATGTACGACATGCACTGTGCTGGGGCTGTGGGATTCAGCGACTACAAAACCCCGCTCCAAAGCGCGAACCTCCTGAAGCTGGCCCTGCTCTATACCGATAATTTCGGTGGGTTGGTGCATTCCTTCCCCATGGATGCCGAACTGGCTTTGCATGGCCAAATGCACGAAGGGGAGGTCTCTGTGCGCCTTGGCCTAAAAGGCATCCCGGGACTGGCCGAAGAACTCAGGGTAGCAAGGGACCTTTCCCTGCTGGAATATACCGGAGGACGGCTCCACATCCCTACCATCTCAACGGCTGCCTCCGTAAAGTTAATCGCCGCGGCCAGGAAGAAGGGGCTCGATGTAACCTGCAGCGTGGCCCTGCACCACCTCTGGTTTTCAGATACTGCGGTGGAGCAGTTCGACAGCCATTTCAAGGTAATGCCCCCGCTGCGGGACCAGAAAGATCGGAAAGCCCTCCTGAAAGCACTTAAGGACGGGGTTATCGATTTTGTGACCACGGACCACTGCCCCCTGGATGTGGAACAAAAAAGAAGGGAATTCGATCATGCCGCTTTTGGGGCCACAGGGCTGGAAGAAGCCTTCGGCATCCTGAATCAGCTATACGGACCTGAAGACAGCGCCGAAATCCTTGGGCGGGGCTGGCAGCGGTTCGGGCAACCTGAACCCGTCTTGAAAGAGGGTCAAAGGGCGGTACTTACATTGTTCGACCCGGATATCGACTACACCCTGGAGGAAAAAGACCTGAAAAGCCATTCGAAGAATTCCATGTTCCTGGGCGTCCCGCTCAAAGGCAGGGCATACGGGGTTGTGGTGGGGGATCAAATCAGCTTTTAGATGTCAACCCCGACTTCACAGGCCAGGACGATCGCCATCATAGCTTATCTGACCATGATTGGGGCATTGATCTCGATCACCATGAATCTTGAGCCGAAGTACGACTTCAGCAGGTTTCATACGCGACAGGCCTTTGGCCTGCATCTTGGGTTCCTGGGCTTTGCGCTTTTCCTGAGCCAGTGGTTTAACCCCTATGCCTGGATCGCCCTGTACCTCTGCTATTTTGTCCTCTGGATCTATGGATTCGTCGGAGCCATTCAGGGCAGAAAAAAGCTCGTTCCCCTGGTTGGGCCTTATTTTCAACGTTGGTTTTTATTTATCAAATAATGGATGACATAAAGCGAAAAGATCTGCCACTTCATCACATGCTTCGACCCAATGCGAACGGGAAACCGAACCCCCCCGCCCTATTCATGTTGCACGGCTTCGGAAGCAATGAGCAAGATCTGTTTTCTTTCGCCCCGGAATTACCGGAAGACCTCCTTGTCATCTCTCTCAGGGCTCCTTACGACCTGCCTCCCTACGGACATGCCTGGTATGCCATTAATTTTGAGGCGCCCAGGGGGAAATGGAATGACGTGGATCAGGCGATAAAATCCAGGGAACTCCTCTTGAAAACCATCGATGAGGCGATAGAAAAATACGGGCTGGACCCGGATCGCATCTCCCTGCTGGGATTCAGCCAGGGGAGTATCCTGAGTTATGCCCTGGCCCTGTCCTACCCTGAAAGGATTAAAAGTGTAATTGCCCTGAGCGGGTATGTGGATCCGGAAATGCTCGTACCCGATTACCGGGATAAGGATTTGAGCCAGCTCCGGGTATACGGTTCCCATGGACAGGTAGATCCCGTGATTCCGGTTGCCTGGGCACAGCAGGCCGCCGACTTTATCAATTCCCTGGGGATCGATCACCGGTACAGGGAATTTCCCGTGGGTCACGGGGTTTCCCCTGAAAATCTGGCAGATTTCAAGGCCTGGATGGAGGGAAAGTATTAATTATTCACTTCGGGTATAAAGCAGGTGGTCCAGGAGGGTAAAATCCACACTAAGATCATCCTTGAGTTCGTACACCAAAAGGAGTTCCCCCCAGAATTTCCCATCGGAGAAATCCGCTACGATCCAGCGGTGATTAAGTAGTTTTATCTTGTTGATCTTGAATACCCCCTCCATACCCTCATAGGGGACCAACGGATTATTCCCCGGACGTTCATTGGTCTCCAGGAGTTTATCGGCAATATAGCGGGAAGGGTTTTCCAGGTCCAGGTGGTCGTAATAGGCAAGGGCGTCATCATTGTTCTCAAGGCTGAAGTATCGCATGTCCAGCACCTCCAGCCTAACTTGCTGCAGGGAGTCCTCGAGGGCGCTGACGGAAGTTTCCAGGGATTGGATCTGCGCCTCCCGGTCCTGCAGGCTGCGGGATCCGGAAACGGCCAGGTAAAGCGCCACGAGGGCCGAAAAGAGAAAAAGGTACAGAAAGATTCGTTGTCGCATGGTCTTAAAGGGTTATAGAGAGGTTGTCATAGGCGAGGTGCACATGGGCGGGGAGTTCTTTTTCCACCTCCTTATGGAACCCCATCATATGGCTGATATGGGTCAGATAGGCCTGATCCGGCCCTACCTTTTCGATAAAGGCCAGGGCTTCCTCAAGGTTGAAATGCGAGTGATGGGGGTCTTTGCGGAGGGCGTTTACGGTAAGGACCTTAAGCCCCTCCAGATGTTCGATTTCCCCAGGCTCCACGGTTTTAATGTCAGTGAGGTAGGCAAAGTCCCTGATGCGGTATCCAAAAACCTGTAAGCGGTTGTGCCGGGCATCAATAGGGGTTACCCAAACGTCCTCCAGGGGAAAGGGCTTGCCTTTTTCCACTTCGTGTACTTCCACGGCAGGAGCTCCGGGATACCGGTTTTCATCTGCAAAGATGTAATCGAACCGTTTTTTAAGAGAGGTGATGACCCTCGGATGTGCATAAACCGGGATGTCCCCCTGCCGGAAGAAAAAAGGGCGGATATCATCAATGCCGGCGGTGTGGTCTGCATGTTCGTGGGTAAAGAGGATGGCATCGAGGCGATCCACCGGATGCCGCAGCATTTGCTGCCGGAAATCCGGACCACAGTCGATGACGATGTTATGGCCCTCCACCTCTATCAAAACCGAGACCCTCAGGCGTTTATCCCTCGGGTCCTCGCTCAGACATACCGGATCCCTGCTCCCGATTACGGGGATTCCCTGTGAGGTTCCGGTACCTAGAAAGGTGATCTTCAACCGCTGGTCTATTTTATCCAAATTTATAACATATTTATTACTTGGATCGTTCAATCTTTTTAACTTTGTTTTCGTAAAAAACCCGTTATGGCTAGCGTGCAAAAGAATGACTTTGCCTTTGAAAATGTACCCTCCATTAAAGCCAAGACCCTTCGGATCAATCTGAATCCAGACATTTACGGAACCTTTTCAGAAATCGGGGCCGGGCAGGAGACCGCACGCCATTTCTTCAGGGCCGGAGGTGCTTCGGGAACCATCGCCAAGGCCATGAGCGCTTATGATAAGGCTTTCAGCGATGCCATTTATGGTGTGGAGAAAGACCGCCGTTACGTCACGGAAAGCCGGCTTAAAAAAATGCTCTCCCATGAGATGCGCCTGATGGAAGAACGGATTTCAAGGGAAAAACACCCGGACAGGCTCTTTTTCAGCTATGCCAATACGGTAGCCACGATCGATTTTACCAAGCGCTATAAGGGCCATGGCTGGGTTGGGATCCGTTTTCAGCTGGATCCGAAACAGAAGGAATTCGACGAGATCGTACTCCATGTGCGTTTCAAACAAAACGAGGCCCGCCTGCAACAGGAAACCCTCGGGATCATCGGGGTGAACCTGATCTATGGGGCCTTTTACAAATACCACAAACCGCGGAAATTATTGAAGTACCTCTACGATCACATCGACAAGGACACCCTGGAAATCGATATGATCAACTTTTCGGGGCCGAATTTCGCCAACGTGGATAACCGCCTGATGAGCCTGCAGCTGATCCGGAATGGGATGACCGACGCGGTGATGTTCGGGCCTGATGGCAACAACCTGCTGCCCGCGGCAGTGCTGTACAAGAAAAACATCCTCGCCCTCCGGGGGAGTTTCCGTCCGGTGACCAAGGTCAATATGGACATGTTCAAAAAGTCCTATGAGATCTTTATCAGGGAGCAGACCGTGGAGGAGGAAAATACGATCGTCATCTTCGAAACTTTATGGACCGGGCAGAATTGCTCTGTTCCCTCGGGCACACGGTGATGATTTCGAATTTCCAGGAATACTACAAACTGGTGGAATATCTCAACAATTACACCAAAGAACGGATGGGGCTCACCATGGGAGTCAACAACCTCATCGATGTATTTGATGAAAAATACTACAGGCACCTGAGCGGGGGCATCCTCGAGGCATTCGGGAAGCTCTTTTTCAAAAACCTCAAGGTATACCTCTACCCGATGCGGGATGCCGAATCCGGACGAATCCTTACCAGCAACAACATCAAGGTACATCCGCGAATGAAAGAGCTCTACAAGTTCTTCAAATACAACGGCAAGGTCATGGATATCATTGACTACGACCCAGATGTCCTCCACATTTATTCAAGGGACGTCCTCAAGAAAATGACGAACGAGGAAGAAGGCTGGGAGAAGATGCTCCCCGAAGGGATCTCGGAAATCATTCAGAGATGATCTTCATCCGGTTTTTTCGTTACGCTGTCTCCAGGATCTGGGCGGCGTGGTCTTTGGTTTTAACCTTGTCGATAACGCGCTCCACCGTGCCGGAGCCATCGATTATAAAAGTCTTACGGTGGATACCGTCATACTCCTTTCCCATAAATTTTTTAGGGCCCCAGACACCAAAGGTCTCAATGACACTTCGGTCCTCATCCGCCAGCAAGGGGAAAGGAAATTCGTATTTGTCGCGGAAATTGGATTGTTTTTTCTGGGTATCCGCACTCACTCCAAGGAGGGAATACCCGGCGTCCTGCAGTTCCCTGTAATGGTCCCTCAGGTTGCAAGCCTCCGCGGTGCACCCAGGGGTATTGGCCTTGGGATAAAAAAATACGATCAGTTTCTTTCCTTTGTAATCCGATAGGGACACGGAATTGCCGTCCTGATCCATGGCAGTGAATTCCGGTACTTTATCTCCTGCTTTCAATGTATTCATTCTACCTTAATGTGTTTAGTTATTTTTGCGTAAAGTTAGACAATATGACCAAAAAAGAAAAGGCCGCCTTTGTGATCGAAAAACTGGAGGAAATCTATCCGGAAATACCCATTCCCCTCCAGCACAAAGATCCGTATACCCTGCTGATCGCCGTTTTGTTGTCCGCCCAGAGTACGGATGTACGGGTCAACAAAACCACTCCCCAACTTTTTTCCAGAGCAGACAACCCCGCGGCCATGACCCGATTGCCCGTGGAGGAGATTCGCGACATTATCCGTCCCGTTGGGCTCTCCCCTACCAAGGCCAAAGCCATCCATAAATTATCTCACATCCTCATGGAAAAACACGGCGGAGCGGTTCCGGGGAACCTGGAGGACCTTGAAAAGCTACCGGGGGTGGGACATAAAACGGCAAGTGTGGTGGTTTCACAGGCTTTCGGAATCCCCGCTTTTCCGGTCGATACGCATATTCACCGCCTGATGTACCGGTGGGGATTGTCCACCGGCAAAAATGTCGTCAAAACGGAGGCAGACGCCAAGCGGCTGTTTCCCAGGGACCTGTGGAATAAACTACACCTGCAGATCATCTGGTACGGACGGGAATACTGTCCGGCCCGTGGCTGGGACCTGGAAAAGGACCCGATCACCAAAAAGATCGGCAGGAAAAAGGTTTTGCGGGA
>JARRQA010000104.1:0-6720 GCA_037382325.1 Robiginitalea sp. | reverse complement strand
AGCTTCTGACGTTTTTACTCCTCCTCACCCTGGCATACCCTGTCGCCGCTCAGCAAATCCTGCCAGAATCCCAGCGGGCCCGCGTCGTGGATGAACTCCTGAAGGAACGGCTCGATTCCCTTTTGCCCGTCTTAATGGACCGCACAGGAATCGATATGTGGGTCCTGATCTCCAGGGAGTACAACGAAGACCCGGTTCTGAGGACCATGCTCCCGGCCACCTGGCTCAATGCGAGAAGGAGGACCATGCTGCTGTTCTACCGCGATGCCGCTTCCGGAAGGATGGATAAACTCGCGGTTGCCAGATATAACATAGGGGAAAGCATACAGTCTGCATGGGACAAGGAGAAAGAACCGGACCAGTGGAAACGGCTTATGGACCTGATACGCGAACGGGACCCGAAGCGCATAGGGATTAATTTTTCGAGTGACCACAACATTGCGGACGGCCTGGATAAAACGGATTACGCACTTTTTATGGAGTATCTTCCGGGGCAGTACAAGGACCGCGTGGTTTCAGCAGAAGAATTAGCGGTGGCGTGGATCGAAACGAGAACATCCAGGGAAATGGTGCTCATGTCCCACCTGGTCGGGATTACCCACAACATCATAGCAGAGGCCTTTTCCACGGAGGTGATCACCCCGGGGGTGACCACTACCACCGAAGTGGAATGGTGGATGCGACAGAAAGTGACGGACCTGGGACTACAAACTTGGTTTCACCCCACGGTGGACATACAGCGTTCGGCCGAAAAGCTGGAGGGGCACCTCTATTCATTCTCAGACCGGCCTGAAAATTCAGTAATCCTTCCGGGGGACCTTCTGCATTGCGATTTTGGCATTACCTACCTCAGGCTGAACACGGATTGCCAGCAGCTGGCCTATGTACTGAAACCCGGGGAGACCGAAGCCCCCGAATTTCTGAGGGAAGCCCTTCAAAAGGGGAACCGGGTTCAGGATTTCCTTACCGCCAACATGAAGGAGGGCCTGACAGGCAATGAAATTCTGGCGAATTCCCTGTCGGCTGCGCGCTCCGCAGGCCTGCGTCCGGCCATATATACGCACCCCCTCGGCTCTTATGGCCATTCTGCCGGGACCACTATTGGCATGTGGGACGCACAGGAAGGCGTCATGCGCGATGACGGAGAGACCTACACCCTCCACCCGAATACGGTCTACGCCATTGAACTCAATACAACTGTAAAAATTCAGGCGTGGCAGCGGGACATCCGGGTCATGCTTGAAGAAGCCGGGTATTTCGGACCGGAAGGGTTCCGTTATGTAAACGGCAGGCAAACTGAATTACACCTCATCCCCAGATAGGATCCGGCCGCCAAAAACGGTGCTGCCTGTTGCCCGTATATTACAGGAAGTTATTTTTAAGAAAGGCCTTCTGCGTACGCAGATGGGGTTCTGAGCAATTAGTCTGGTATTACACAGTATCGCCCTAAGGGAAGGCTTATTTATTTTGTATTATTTTAACATATAAAGTCTTATCTTTAAGGAAGTTAAAAACAATTGCTATGAAAAAGTTCTGGATATTTCTAATGTTAGTCGGACCCTTGCTGTCAGCCCAGGAAAGGGTTAAGACCATACGCGGTCAGGTAACCGACGGACGGGCCCCTCTTGCCGATGTGGCCATTTCGGTTGAAGACGGTGGCGCAAAAACCTTTTCGGATGCCGACGGCCGGTATGCGATTGAGGCGGCTCCCGGGGATGTACTCCTGTATACCTACCAGGGGATGAAACCCCTTCGGATCCGGGTGGAAGACGTCACCCGCATATTAAATCCCTCCATGGCCATGGATGTGGCCGAACTGGAGGAGGTCGTGGTCATTGGAAGTAACCGCAAGACACAGCGTGAACTGGCTATTGAATACCCCATTAATGAAAGACTCATCCGAACCGCCTATGGCATCCTTAACGCGGATACAGCCCCCGGGAATATCCGTTTTATGACAGAGGAAGAGATAACTCCCATCTTCGTATGCATCCTCGACCTGCTTCGCAACCGGTTTTCGGGCGTTCGGGTTGTAGGGGATTGTACAGGGGCCGGTGGTTCCACCGCCCTGGAAGGCCAACTCACCAACATCCAGGGGGTACCTCAGTCCGATTCCGATTCGTTCAGTGAATTTCAGAACCTGAGCCCTCAAAGGGTTTTTATCCGGGGCGCCTCTTCTATTTTCAACCAGCGGGCGGCCATTTTCGATGTGGACGGACAGATATTTTCAGACCCGCCCTTATGGCTTGACATCAACCAGATCAAACGCCTCGCAATTTTAAACAATTTTGCCACATCCACCATGTACGGCAATTTGGGGGCTGGAGGGGTCATTGTAATCAACACCCTGGCAGGCGCCCCCAAAGGCGGGAAGCTTATCGACCAGGCCAGGCTCCGCAACAATTACCTCAGTGGTCCCGTTCTCAGCCCCGGCGATGTGGCCGGGAGCCAACCCACCTATTACAGGGAACTGGTGGAAGCCCCTTCACCGGAGGCAGCCCGGGAGGTCTATGAAACGTACGCCTCCCGCTATTCCAGGTCTGCCTATTTCATTCTGGACGCCTACAGGCATTTTTACGAGGTCAGGAAGGATGCGGATTTCGCCGATGACATAATCACCTCTCACGGGTATGTTTTTCAAAAAAACCCGGTCCTGTTGAAAGCTTTGGCCTACACCTACGAATCGCAGTCCCGGTTGGAAAAGGCCCATGAAGTTTATAAAAAAATCATGCGTCTCAGGCCCAATTACGGACAGTCCTATATGGACCTGGCCAACAGTTACCGCCAGCTGGGGCAATATGAGAAAGCCGCAGCGCAGTACAAACGCTACGACTACCTGGTAGAGGAGGGGATGATCCCCGTGGACAGCGCATCCTTTGTGCCTATCCTGAACCGCGAGTACAATAACCTGTTATATCTGCACGCCCCTGCTCTGGTCAGTGTGGCCAACCGGCAGTCCCTGTTTGTGGAAGAAGAAGACTTCCAGGGAACCCGTCTGGTCTTTGAGTGGAATGACGGGGAGGCGGAATTCGACCTTCAGTTCGTAAACCCCGACCGGCAATACCACCTTTGGAAACACACCCTGGCCAGTAACGCAGATCTCATCATGAAAGAAAAAGAGATCGGCTTTAATACGCAGGAATTTCTTATAGATGGTTCCCTTCCCGGTACCTGGCAGGTTAACATCCGTTACCAGGGCAACAAAAGCCTGACCCCTACCTATCTGAAAGTGAGTATTTACGATAATTATGGTACGCGCTCCCAGCGCAAGGAGGTCCGGGTGTTCAAATTGTTCCTGAAGGATGTGAACCAGCAACTCTTTACCATCAGCAGGGGAGCTACCGTGGCTTTGAATTGAGCATTTGGCAGGATGATGATGACCATGAAAAGCGGTGGATCTATTCCTAAAAGACACTGACATGAGAACGTTTCGATTTACAATATTATCCATAGGTTTCTTTTTAGTTATGGGCCTTCAGGCCCAGGAACTACGCTCTGTCAAAGGTTCTGTGACCGATGGGGAGCATCCCATGAAAGACGTCCTGATACAGGTACAGGGAAAGGAGGCGCAAACCTATACGGACGCTGACGGGAAATACGAAATCGAGGCTGCCGTAGGGGACTTACTGGAATATTCCTACACCGGGATGAAGGACTACATTGTACGGGTGGAGGATGTCACCCGCTTCCTGAATCTCATGATGATACCGGATGTGGAAGAACTCTCGGAGGTAACTGTTACAGGGAGCAACCGTAAATCCCAGCAGGACCTGGCCATTGAATATGCTTCCAACCCGAGGATCATCAGAACGGCCTTTGGGTACCTCAACGCGGACACCGCACCGGGAAAAGTCAGGCTGATTACTGATGAGGATATCAACCCCATAGGACTTTGTATTCTGAATGTCATACGCAACCGTTTTGCAGGCGTCTGGACCACCGGGGATTGTCAGCAGGGTGGAGCTATTATTATCAGGGGTCCGGGATCCGTTTCAAGGCAAAGGGTCGCCGTTTATGATGTTGATGGTCTTATTTTGAGGGATGCCCCTATCTGGCTGGACATTAACCAGATTAAGCGAATTGCAGTTATTTCCTCCATTGCGTATTCCTCGCGTTACGGAGCGTTGGGCAATGGCGGTGTAGTGATAATCAATACCATTACCGGGAACCCCCAGGATTCCAAAATCAAAGACCTGGCCCGACTACGCAATAATTATTACAAAGGGGATGCCCTCGACGGGGCGGCAGTCCAAAACGATTTGCCCACGTATCTCACGGAATTAAACCAGGCTACCTCTTATGAAGCGGCACGGGAAGTCTACAACCGGTATGAATCCCGCTACCGGAGTTCCCCTTATTTTTTCCTGGATGCTTACCGGCATTTCTACGACAGGCTGGGGGAAGAAAGTTTTGCAGATGCGGTCATAGCGGCAAATTTTCCAAGGTTTGAGGGCAATGCCGTCCTGATGAAGGCTCTGGCCTATCTCTACCAGGAGCAGGGCCGGTACCAAAAGGCCCTTGAACTGTTTAAGGAAGTCTTCATCCTGAGGCCCCAGTACAGCCAATCCTATTTGGATCTGGCTAAGGCGTACCGGGATGCCAGGCAATTTGACAAGGCTGCCCGGATGTTCTTCCGCTACAAATACCTGGTGGATGAGAATTTCCTGGTGGCCTCCGAACATTTTTCAAAGATCATGCAGCACGAGAGCGACAATCTCCTGAAACTGCACGTACGGGATGTAGGGGTGGATATCGACAGGATTCTCACAGACCCCTATGTGGAGAATACCACCCGGGTTGTGGTGGCATGGAATGACACGGAAGCGGAATTCGAAATGCAGTTTGTAAACCCTGAAGGACAATACCATACCTGGAAGCACACCTACGCGGACAATGAGAAGCGCCTGCTGGATGAAAAAATGAAAGGGTATTCCGCGGAGGAACAGATCATTGACCGGGCCCTTCCCGGCCAGTGGAAGGTCAATATAAGGTATCTGGGCAACAAGAGCCTCACGCCTACTTATTTGAAAGTGACTACCTATTACAATTACGGGGAACGGGATCAGCAAAAGCAGGTGCGAACCTTCAGGCTTTCCCTGAAAGACACCTGGCAGGAATTGCTGACCCTGAACAACCCGGGGGCAAGCCGGATTCGGTGAGGTAATGAAGAAGTTACGGGTATGGTTGATCCTGTTGCTGTCTCCGGGGGTATACGGCCAAACGGACTACGAAGGTGCCGTGGTGGACGCCAAAACCGATAAGCCCATCCCGTTTGTGAACGTGGGGGTGGTGGGTCGCAGCATTGGGACGGTCAGTGATGAAGACGGAACCTTTCTGCTGGAGTTGCCTCTGCAGCGGCTTTCGGGCACGGACCTGATCCGGGTATCCTCCCTGGGTTATGAGCCCGTGGTACTCCCGTTATCCAGATTGCGGGAAGAGAAACACCCCCTTGTGTTCCGGCTGCATGAAAAACCCATTTCCCTTCAGGAAGTCGTACTTACCAACCTGCCCGCCTATCAGGTGGAAGAAGAGGTGGGCTACCCAGGGATGAGCGGAAAAGGGATTGGCTACTGGAAGGACAGCGTCGCCCTGGGCGGGGAGCTGGCGACCCTCATTCGTGTGGATAAAGGGCTTCGAAAACTCAACGCGCTTTTTTTCGAGGTGCTCTACAACCCCTCTGACAGCCTGAAGCTCCGCCTTAATTTTTATGATCCCATGCCCGGATCCACCTATCCGGGGGAGCACCTGAACAAAAGTGGCAGGAACATTTTGCATACGCTCCACAAAGGGAAGGGCCTTGCCGTAATCGACCTTGAACCATATGATATCTGGGTACGTGACGACTTTATCGTAAGCATGGAATTGCTGCAGGTCTACGGTACTGACAAGGTAGGCCTGAGCCTGCCGGCCGGTACCTATGGCCGGGGTAATTCGTTCCGCCGGTATGCCAGCCAGGGTAACTGGGAAATCCTGGAGGGTTCCGCGGTGGGCTATTATTTTCAGAGTACCTATTATACCGATAACCCCCGCAGGCTTCCCAAACCCAGGGTCGTCCGGAAAAGGCAAAAGAACCAGCGGGAAATCTCCGGTTTCGTCTTTTTTGCAGGGCGTCCGCTACAGGGGGTTTCCGTCAGGAATTATTCGATTAATAAAGAAGTTGCCACGGATGCGCGTGGGCATTATCAGCTAAAGGTATCCAAAGGAGATGTGTTGGGCATTTCCTATCCCGGGCTGCAACCCCTGGTGGTGGAGGTGGAGGAGCCGAAGAATTTTAATTTTCAGATGCAGGCCAGCCGGAATTGAGGCCTATACCTGTAGAACGCCCATATTGAAGTCCTTTTCAATAGGGGCATGGTTTGCTGCCTCAATGCCCATGGAAATCCATTTACGGGTCTCCCTCGGGTCGATGATGGCGTCCGTCCAGAGCCGCGCTGCAGCGTAATAGGGAGAAATCTGGGTATCGTACCGCTGCTTGATTTTTTCGTAGAGTTCTTTTTCCTTCTCCTTGTCAAAGGTTTCCCCGGCCTTTTCCAGGCGGGATTTTTCGATCTGCAACAGGACTTTAGCCGCGGAATTCCCGCTCATAACGGCCAGCTCTGCACTGGGCCAGGCCACCATCAGGCGTGGGTCGTAGGCGCGTCCGCACATGGCGTAGTTACCGGCCCCATAGCTGTTTCCAATGACCACAGTAAATTTGGGAACCACCGAATTGCTGACCGC
>JARRQA010000103.1:0-6751 GCA_037382325.1 Robiginitalea sp. | reverse complement strand
GGCGCAAATTCCGAAGGGCCGAGAATCAGGGGCCCCGGGGGGCTTCAGAATACCAGGATATCACGGCTGCGGGAAAATACCTGCAATCCCTGGAATCAGTAGACCCGGAACGCATTGGACTCTGGGGAGGATCTTACGGGGGGTATCTCACAGCGATGGGACTGGCGCGCAGTCCGGACCTTTTCAAGGCAGGGGTGGACCTGCATGGAGTGCACGACTGGGCCTGGAGGGGAAGGGATTTCTCCCCGGGCGGTGGTTGGGGAATCACTAAAAAGCTCATGGATGAGGCCTACAGCTCCTCTCCGGTTTCAGACCTGACCAAATGGAAAGCCCCGGTGCTGATCATCAGCGGGGATGATGACCGGAATGTAATGATCGGGCAGTCCATCGACCTGAAAAACAAGCTGGATACCCTTGGGGTTTACAACGAAGTCCTCGTTTTTCCAGATGAGGTCCACGGATTTTTACGGTATGATTCCTGGCTGAGGGCCTTCAGGGCAACGGCCTCCTTTTTCGACCGCTTCCTGAAGGATTAGTTGGCAGTAGCAGTTGGCAGTTGGCAGTTGGCACAAAGGAACTTCTAAAATACTGTTTAAACATTCTGCTCACGGGAAGGGAGGGCTCTGAGTTCAAGGTTCAAGGTTCAAGGTTCAAGGTTCAAAATACTGATCTGCCTGCAGAAGGAATAATCCGCCCGGGATAAATTGTTGATAGTCGGCATTGGGGACGTCAGTACGGAAAGGCCTTGGGTAAGCATCGGAACCGGAGAATAAATGCGTTGGAAAACGGAGAACCTATTTTTCACGGTCCTGAATTTTGAGTAATTAGTAAATCAGAAGGGGCTCCTTTAGCAATACTGTTGTAAAATCCCCCTTGCTTTTCGTATTTTGCAATCCGCTAACAACTGACTCTAATGCAATCCATCACCCGACTCTTTGAATTCCCGTATTTCCAGAAAGAAAACTACGACCTGGAAAAAGCCATGGTCACCAAGTACGAAGGCGAGTGGAAGGCCGTCTCTTCCGGGGAATACCTGGACCAGGCCAATGCCATCAGCAGGGCACTCTTGCGCCTGGGAGTTGCCGCCAATGATAAAATAGCCCTGATTTCCATGACCAATCGGACCGAGTGGAGCATAATGGATACGGGCATCCTCCAGGTAGGGGCACAGAACGTCCCCATCTACCCTACTATTTCGGAAGAGGATTACGCCTATATCCTGAACCATTCCGAATCCAGGTATTGTTTCGTTTCCTGTGAGGAGGTCCTGGAAAAGGTACGGGCCGTTCAAAAAGAAGTGCCTTCCCTGACAGAAGTCTACAGTTTTGACCGGATCGTTGGCTGCAGGCACTGGAGCGAACTCCTCGACCTGGGGGCAGACCACACCAACCAGGAAGAGGTAGAAGCACGGATGCAGGCTGTAAAACCTGAGGACCTGGCCACCCTTATCTACACTTCCGGTACCACGGGGAGACCCAAGGGGGTCATGTTGACCCATCACAATATCGTTTCCAATGTACTGGCCACCAAGGAACGGGTTCCGTTTGAGCATGGCGCGTCCTCGCTGAGCTTCCTGCCGGTGTGCCACATCTTTGAGCGCATGGTGCTCTACCTGTATCAGTACTGCGGGATCAGCGTCTACTACGCGGAAAGCCTGGACAAGATCAGCGACAACCTAAAGGAGATCAGCCCGAATGTCATGACAGTGGTACCTCGGCTGCTGGAAAAGGTCTATGACAAGATCATCGGCAGGGGAGGCGAGCTAAGCGGTATTAAAAAAGCGTTGTTTTTCTGGGCCGTGAAACTCGGACTGAAATTTGAACCCTATGGCGCCAACGGTTGGTGGTATGAGAAAAAGCTGGGGCTGGCCCGCAAACTGATCTTTGTAAAATGGCAGGAGGCCCTGGGGGGCAACCTGGAGACCATGGTCTCCGGTAGTGCCGCCCTTCAGCCAAGACTTGCCCGGGTTTTTGCAGCAGCGGGCATTCCTGTAATGGAGGGATACGGCCTCACGGAGACTTCCCCTGTGATATCCGTAAACGACCAGCGGAACCACGGCTGGAAGATCGGGACCGTGGGTAAGATCATCCGGGACATCGATGTGATCATTGCCCAGGACGGGGAAATTCTTTGCAAAGGGCCCAATGTCATGGCCGGGTACTATAAAGATCCGGAGCGCACTGCAGAAGTCATCGACAAAGATGGCTACTTTCACACAGGGGATATCGGGGAATTCGATTCTGAAGGGTTCCTTCGAATCACTGACCGCAAAAAGGAAATGTTCAAAACTTCCGGTGGCAAATATGTCGCCCCCCAGCTTCTGGAAAACCGAATGAAACAATCCCGGTTCATCGAACAGGTTATGGTAGTGGGCGAAGGCGAAAAAATGCCGGCGGCCCTGATCCAGCCCAATTTCGAATTCCTGTTTGAATGGGCCCGTCGCCACGGGATCGACCTGGACGGGAACCATAAGGCCATAAAGGACCCGAGGGTCATTGAACGCTTCCAGGAAGAAGTGGACGAGGCCAACCAACAGTTTGCCAAATGGGAAAAGGTCAAACAGTTTCGCCTGACTCCGGACATCTGGACCGTGGATGAGGGGCATCTCACCCCTACCATGAAGTTACGCCGGAAAATCATCAGGGAAAAGTATCTGGACCTCTACAATGATATCTACGGACACTAAATCCTTTTACCGGCAACGTTCATGCTGAATTGCCCGGGCCAACCCTACCGGAGTACCTCTTTTTTTATCTGAATTTATTATGCATGCATAATAAATTTTCCTATATTTGGGTTCCCGATAGTTCTCATGAAGGATATTACCATAGATTACGCCCTTAGGGCCACATGGCAGGCGGTAGCCCGAATGTATAACGAGGAAGCCAAGCACTTTGACAGTACCATGGCAGTAGGGTTTACCTTACTCAGTATTGACCCGAAAACAGGGACCCCTTCTACGGCCCTCGGTCCTAAAATGGGCATGGAAGCTACCAGCCTTTCCCGTATCCTGAAGAACATGGAGGAAAGGGGACTGATCGAGCGGCGGCCCAATCCGGAAGACGGACGGGGCGTGCTGATCCACCTCACGGATTTTGGACTTGAAAAACGTGAGGATTCCAAAAATGTAGTGCTTCGCTTCAACGAGGCGGTGCGCGGGGAAGTTACCCAGTCCCAGCTCGAGGGATTCTTCGCCGTGGTCCGGAAAATAAATCAATTGATTTCCGAGAAAAAAATTTACAAAAAGGAAAATGAGTCTAACAGCTAACTACCTGTACGTATGAACAGACCTATTAATAAGGTAGCCGTAATCGGCTCCGGGATTATGGGAAGCGGGATTGCATGCCACTTTGCCAACATCGGGGTGGAAGTGCTCCTGCTGGATATTATCCCGAGGGAACTGACTGAATCCGAAAAAGCGAAAGGACTGACCCTGGAGGATAAAGTAGTCCGTAACCGCCTGGTAAACGATTCCCTAAAAAATGCTCTGAAATCCAAACCCTCCCCTATTTACCACCCCGATTTTGCCGGACGTATTCAAACAGGTAATCTGGAAGATGATATCGCCAGAGTGGGAGAAGCCGACTGGATCATCGAGGTGGTGGTGGAGCGGCTTGATATCAAGAAACAGGTTTTTGAAAAACTCGAAGCCCACCGGAAACCGGGTACACTGATCACCTCTAACACCTCCGGGATCCCCATCGCTTTTATGAGCGAAGGGCGCAGTTCGGATTTTCAGGCCCATTTCTGTGGCACTCACTTCTTTAACCCGCCGCGGTACCTGAAGCTCTTTGAAGTGATCCCGGGACCGCAAACCAAAGACGGGGTGCTCGATTTCCTGCTTTCCTACGGGGAGAAATTCCTTGGAAAGACCCCGGTACTGGCGAAGGATACCCCAGCCTTTATCGGCAACCGGATCGGGATCTTCAGTATTATGAGCCTCTTTCATACCGTAAAGGATATGGGCATGACCATAGAGGAAGTGGATAAACTGACCGGCCCCGTTATCGGGAGGCCGAAGTCTGCAACTTTCCGAACCGTGGATGTGGTAGGATTGGATACCCTGGTGCACGTGGCCAACGGGATCCGTGAAAATTGCCCTGAAGATGAACGGCACGAACTCTTTCAGCTGCCGGATTTCATAGAACACATGGTGGAACACTCCTGGCTCGGCAGTAAAACCGGACAGGGCTTTTACAAAAAAGTCAAAAAGGAAGATGGATCCAGTGAAATCCTCAGCCTGGACCTCGAAACCCTGGAATACCGCCCGAAGAAAAGAGCCCGGTTTGGCACCCTGGAACAGACCAAGCCCATCGATACGGTCATCGACCGGTTCCCTGTACTGGTAGATGGCAAAGACAAGGCCGGGGAATTCTATCGCAACAGCTTCGGGGCCCTATTTGCCTACGTAACGCACCGAATTCCGGAAATCACGGATGCCCTGTACAAGATAGACGATGCCATGAAGGCTGGTTTCGGCTGGGAGCATGGCCCCTTCCAGATTTGGGATGCGATCGGCCTGGACAAAGGGCTGGAACTCGTGAAAGCCTGCGGGCAAAAAACAGCAGCCTGGATCGAGGAAATGAAGAAGGCCGGGGTGGATTCCTTCTATACCGTACGGGAAGGGGCTACCTACTTTTACGATCTTACGGCCAAAGAATACCGGAAGGTGCCTGGACAGGATGCCTTTATCATCCTGGATAACATCCGCGAGGCCAAAGAGGTCTTCAAGAACAGCGGGGTAGTCATAGAAGACCTGGATGACGGGATCCTGAACGTGGAGTTCCGTTCCAAGATGAATACGATCGGCGGGGATGTGCTGGCAGGGCTGAACAAAGCGGTAGAGCTGGCCGAAAAGGACTTCCGGGGACTTGTGGTGGGCAACCAGGGGGCTAATTTCTCCGTGGGTGCCAACATCGGGATGATCTTTATGATGGCAGTGGAACAGGAGTACGATGAGCTTGCCATGGCCATCAAACACTTCCAGGACACCATGATGCGGATGCGCTATTCCTCCATCCCTGTAATTTCAGCCCCCCATGGGATGACCCTCGGAGGAGGTTGCGAGCTCAGCCTGCACGCAGATAAGGTAGTGGCCGCTGCGGAAACGTATATGGGCCTTGTGGAATTCGGAGTGGGCGTCATCCCCGGTGGGGGTGGCTCCAAGGAAATGACCCTCCGGGCTTCGGACACCTACAGAAAAGACGATGTGGAGCTCAATGTGCTACGGGAATACTTCCTGGCCATCGCCACTGCCAAGGTTTCCACCTCCGCCTATGAAGCCTTTGACATCGGGGTCCTTCAAAAAGGAAAGGACGTGGTAGTGGTCAACAGGGACCGGCAGATCGCCACCGCGAAAGCTTATGCAACATTACTGGCGGAAACCGGCTATACCAAACCCATCCCGCGTACGGATATCAAGGTTCTCGGGAAGCAGGCGCTGGGAATGTTCCTGGTGGGTACAGATTCCATGGAAGCCGGGAGGTACATCTCAGAGCACGACAAAAAGATCGCCAACAAACTCGCCTATGTTATGGCCGGGGGAGACCTTTCCGAGGCCAGTTACGTAAGCGAGCAGTACCTGCTCGACCTGGAACGGGAGGCATTCCTTTCCCTGTGTACGGAGCGGAAGACCCTGGAACGAATTCAACACATGCTAAAAACCGGGAAACCCCTCAGAAATTAATTCAACCCAAAGAAACATCGCAATGAAAGACGCCTATATCGTAAAAGCATACCGAACCGCCGTGGGGAAAGCCCCCCGTGGTACCTTTCGCTTTAAAAGACCGGACGAAATGGCTGCGGAGACCATCGCCCACATGATGAAGGAATTGCCAGGGCTGGACAGGAAACGTATAGATGACGTAATCGTGGGCAACGCTATGCCCGAGGCCGAGCAGGGCCTGAACATGGCCCGCCTGATCTCCCTGATGGGACTTGAGATCGAGGATATCCCGGGGGTTACGGTCAACCGCTATTGTGCTTCCGGGCTGGAGACCATTGCCATTGCCACCGCCAAAATCCGGACCGGCATGGCCGATTGCATCATTGCCGGTGGCGCTGAGAGTATGAGCTACATTCCGATGGGCGGGTACAAGCCGGTCCCGGATTACCGACTGGCCAAGGCCGGGCACGAGGATTACTACTGGGGCATGGGTCTAACCGCAGAAGCGGTCGCCGACCAGTTTAAGATTTCCAGGGAAGACCAGGATGAATTCGCCTACCAGTCGCATCAGAAAGCCCTCAAAGCCCAGGAGGATGGAAAATTCGACTCCCAGATCGTTCCCATCGATGTGGAACACACCTACGTGGATGCTTCCCAAAAGAAAAAAACAAATCATTACACGGTGGCCCGGGACGAAGGCCCCAGGGCGGACACTTCCAAAGAGGCCCTGGCCCGGCTCCGGCCGGTTTTTGCCTCCAAGGGCACTGTAACCGCGGGGAATTCTTCCCAGATGAGTGACGGGGCAGCCTTTGTAATGGTGATGAGTGAGGCCCTGGTAAAGGAACTGAATCTGGAACCCATCGCCCGGTTGGTCAACTATGCCGCTGTGGGAGTGGAACCGCGCATCATGGGGATTGGCCCGGTTAAGGCCGTGCCAAAGGCCCTTGAGCTGGCAGGGCTGAAACAAAAAGATCTGGAGCTCATTGAACTCAACGAAGCCTTTGCCTCTCAATCCCTTGCGGTGATCCGCGAACTGGGACTCAATTCCGATATCGTCAATGTCAATGGCGGGGCCATTGCACTGGG
>JARRQA010000102.1:7547-8080 GCA_037382325.1 Robiginitalea sp. | reverse complement strand
AAAACCCCGAGATGGAAAGGAAACCCAATGGAAGTAGGACCACTCGCCAGGTTGCTGGTAGGTTATGCCCGGGGCAATAAAGAAATTCAGGAACTGGTAGGCGGGGCCCTTTCCAAGCTCGAAGTACCTGTTGAGGCACTCTTTTCCACCCTGGGAAGGACTGCTGCACGTGGTCTTGAGACCAAACTGGTTGCCCAGTGGACCCAGGACTTCTATGCCACCCTGATGAACAATATCAAGAACGGGGATACACGTATGGCCAATACAGAAAAATGGGAACCCGCTTCATGGCCGGCTGAAGCCAAGGGAGTGGGCTTCAGCGAGGCACCGAGGGGCTCTCTGGCCCACTGGATCCGGATCGAAGACGGCAAGACCGCCAACTACCAGCTGGTAGTACCTTCTACCTGGAATGCCTCCCCCAGGGATCCCAAAGGACAGCGTTCTTCCTATGAATCGACCCTGTTGGATACCCCGGTTGCAGATCCTGAACTGCCTCTGGAAATCATCCGGACCATCCACTCCTTTGACCCCTG
>JARRQA010000102.1:0-7542 GCA_037382325.1 Robiginitalea sp. | reverse complement strand
CTGGCCTCTGCCCCGGAGAGTATTGCCGGGGGATCAGCGATAATAAAACCCGTCGCGGCCAGTACCGTGATGCACAGCACATTGATCCAAGAACTATAAACGCGTTTATGTCTGGGAACTCCCGGTCCGGATATTCCACTGGATCAATGTGCTGTGCATCACGGTACTGGCCGCGACGGGTTTTATTATCGCTGATCCCCCGGCAATACTCTCCGGGGCAGAGGCCAGTGAGTCCTACTGGTTCGGCACTGTCAGGTTCATCCATTTCACAGCTGCCTATATCTTTTTCTTCAACATGCTACTACGTATCTATTGGGCCTTTGTCGGAAACAGGTTCTCCAGCTGGAAGGCATTCCTGCCGTTTAACAAGAAGATGCGGAAGAACATTCTCCACGTGCTGAAGGTGGACATCCTTCTGCAGCACGACAAAACGGAAGATGTCAGGAACATCAGTGTTGGCCACAATTCCATTGCTGCGATTTCCTATGTGGCGCTTTTTGTTATCGCCGTAGTTCAGGTAATTACAGGGTTTGGTTTGTATTCAGACAATTCCGGATGGTGGCTGCCAGATCTGTTCGGCTGGGTCGTTCCCCTTTTCGGGGGGGATTTCATGGTGCGGACCATCCACCATGCGGCTACCTGGTTGTTCATTCTGTTTACGCTGATCCACGTCTACCTGGTATTTTACCACGACTGGCTGGAAGGACGTGGAGAAGTCTCCTCTATGTTCGGAGGATATAAATTTGTATGTGAGGAACGCCTGGACCACGAGGACATTGAAGAACTGAAAGAAGACACACCTCCTGCAGGGAAAACACAAGTGGAAACCAGCCCTTCTTCCTGAAAGGAACCTGGAAAGTAACAGCCTATGAAAGATCGTTCCAAGACCCCGCGTGCGATTAGCAGCGACAGTTTTTATTTCGAAAAGGATAAAACCGGAACCATCCTGGTCCTTGGGGTAGGAAATTACCTGATGGGGGATGAAGGGGTTGGCGTGCGCCTGATAGAGGCCATGGCCAGAAAGGACCTCCCCCCCTATCTGGACCTTCTCGACGGGGGCACGGGAGGGTTCCTGCTGCTGGACCGGTTTCAGGCCTATGGTACTGTCATCTTTGTAGATGCGACCATGGACGGGAAACCGGCCGGATCCGTAAGTGTGCTTCGGCCCCGTTTCGCTTCTGATTTCCCTACTGCTCTCAGCGTGCACGACCTGGGGCTGAAAGATATGATCGAGGCGGTTTACCTGCTGGAGCAGCAACCGGAGCTCTACCTCATCACTATTTCCATTGACCGGATTGATCCTATGAGCGTAGAACTTTCCGAAGCTGTGGAAAAGGCGATCCCGGAAGCCATTGAAGAAATTAACACCTTAAGCAGGAAGCTGTATTCCCAAAACCTTCCCGTTGGAGAGCACCTTTAGAATCGTTATACAGGGCAGGGTGCAGGGAGTGGGGTTCCGACCTTTTGTATACAGGCAGGCCCGGGACTACGGGATCCGGGGCAGTGTGTCCAACAATGAGGAAGGGGTGATCATCCACGCCACGGGGTCAAAGGACAAACTAACGGCCTTCTACGAAAGTATAACGGGCTCCCCTCCCCCGGTATCCAGGGTCATCCACCATTTCTTTGAGGAAATTCCCTTGGAAGAGGTCGGTAGTTTTCGCATTGTGCCTTCCACTAAAACGGACCAGCTCAATTTACAATTGACGCCGGACTTCGCCCTTTGCCCGGAATGCAAGTCGGAATTGCTGGATCCGGAAAACCGCCGATACGGGTATCCCTTTATCAGCTGTGTCAATTGCGGGCCCCGCTGGGCCCTTACCGAGACTTTCCCCTTTGAACGGGAACACACCAGTATGGAAGTTTTCCGGATGTGCCCGGAATGCCTTGGGGAATACCAAAATCCGGCAGACAGACGCTTTCATTCCCAGACAAACAGCTGTGCTGCCTGCGGAATTGATTTCTGGGTGGCAGACCCGGAAGGACTGCGACTGCCAACACATGGTGCGATGCCTTTTCAGCAGCTTGCCGAATTCCTCGCCGGGGGGCATATTATCGCCCTGAAAAACACATCGGGCTACCTCCTGTGTTGTGACGCCAGCAACGAGGCGGTGGTGCGTTCCCTCAGGTCCAGAAAAAAACGTCCCGCCAAACCCTTTGCGGTTCTCTACCCTTCCATGGATCTTTTGGAGGAAGACCTGCCGGTCCGTGCGGAGGAAAGGGAGGCGCTGCGCTCTGTGGAACGACCCATCGTATTGCTTTCCTCAACATCGTACCAGGGGCAGGCCAGCCTGGAAGCCATCGCGCCGGGGCTGGACCAGTTGGGGGTCATGCTGCCCTATACAGGGGTCCTGGCACTCCTTTCCGAAGCCTTCCCCCACCCCATGATTGCCACCAGCGGGAATATCCACGGGTCTCCCATATGTTACTCCGAGGCCGATGCCCGTGAAAAGCTGCGGGGCGTGGCCGATTACTTTTTTGAACACTCCTTGCAGATCGTGCATCCGCAGGACGACTCCGTCCTGCGGTTTACCGAGCCTCCGGCCCAACGCATTGTCCTGAGGAGGTCCAGGGGCCTGGCCCCGAATTACAGCCGCCCGGTTAAAAAAGGGGCGGGCTCTGGCTTACTTGCCCTGGGAGGCCAGCTCAAAAGCAGTATCGGATACATCCCGAATGATTTCCTATATGTGAGTGAATACCTGGGAAGCCTGGACAATTTTGAAGTGTATCAGCGTTTTACACGCACCGTTTCTGATTTTAAAGCCCTTTTCGGGCAAGTCCCAAATGGCCTGCTTTTAGACAGCCATCCGGATTATCTCAGTACCCAGCACGGAATGGAATTATCCCGGAAATGGGACATTCCGGCGTTTAAAATCCCCCACCATAAGGCCCATTTTGCAGCAATCCTGGGGGAACATGACCTGTTCGAACAGGAAGACTCCGTACTCGGGGTTATCTGGGATGGCACCGGATATGGGGAGGACGGTCAGATTTGGGGAGGTGAATTTTTCAGGTATGAACAGGGCAGGATTCGAAGGGTGGGCCAGCTTGATTACTACCCGTGGTTGTCTGGCGATAAAATGGCCCGGGAACCCCGATTATCCCTGTTTGCACTTTTGGACGGAACCCCGGAATTGGTCCGCCATAAATTTACAGATGAGGAATGGCGGCTTTTCAGTCGGCTCAAAACCACGGGCAAACTAAAAACCTCCTCTGCGGGACGCCTCTTTGATGCAGCTTCTTCCCTTCTGGGGTTCTGCGATCTGAATTCATTTGAAGGCGAAGCAGCCATGCTTTTGGAATCGGCCCGCAGGGGCTTTGATCTGAAAAAGGCCCGTCCTTTACTTTCCCTGGACCCCAAGGGTAATATCCCCTCCAAAATACTGATCGGAAAACTTCACGGGGCACTTCTGTCCGGACAGGACCCTTCACAAATTGCAGGGGATTTTATTTTCACCCTGGCAAACCTTATCTTAGAGAAAGCGGAACTGGAATCCGTCGGGAAAATCGCGTTTAGCGGAGGGGTTTTTCAAAACGCATGGCTGGTAACGCTATTGCAGCACCTCAATCCGGGTTTTGAGCTCTTTTTCCACGATGAGTTCAGCCCGAACGACGAAAACATTCCCTTCGGCCAGCTGATGTACCACCTGAATTGCTCTTGAATGAAATACCTAACTGAATACAGGAATCTGGAGGCCACCCAGCAGGTCATACGCCAAATCGAAAAGGTGGTGACCCGACCCTGGCAGATCATGGAGATTTGCGGCGGGCAGACGCACAGCCTGGTCCGCAATGGGCTGCTGGAACTCCTGCCGGAAGAGATTCAAATGATCCACGGGCCCGGATGCCCTGTCTGCGTAACCCCCATGCAACTCATCGATTTGGCCGTGGAGCTGCTGCAAAGGGGTGTCATCCTTTGTTCCTTCGGAGATATGGTACGGGTTCCCGGCAGTACCATCAGCCTTCAGGAGGCGAAGTCCAGGGGAGGTGACCTGAGGATCCTGTACTCCCCTTTGGAAGCCATTCGTATCGCCAAGGAAAACCCGGACCGGGAAGTGGTCTTTTTTGCCGTGGGATTTGAAACAACCGCTCCCGCCAATGCCCTTTCCGTTCTTCAGGCAGAAAAAGAGGGGTTGTCCAATTATTCGATTCTCGTCTCCCATGTGCTGGTACCTCCTGCCATGGAGGGGATCCTGGATGATCCGTTCTGTGCCATTGATGGCTTTCTCGGTGCCGGTCACGTTTGTGCCATCATGGGCTACAGGGAGTACCATCCTATTGCGGAAAAATACAAAATCCCCATTGTGGTTACCGGTTTCGAACCCCTGGACCTGGTACAGGGAATCTACCGGGCCGTTCTCCAACTGGAAAAAGGGGAATACCGGGTGGAAAACCAGTATGCCCGGGCTGTTTCGGAAGAGGGGAATCGCGCGGCACAAAATGTCATCCATCAGGTTTTCCAGGTAGCAGACCGCCAATGGAGGGGTATCGGCACTATCCCGAAAAGCGGATATGCCCTCAAAGATGAATACAGTGATTACGATGCCGGCAAAAGGTTCCAGCTTGAAGAAGAGCGTGCCACGGACTCCGGGGAGTGTATCGCCGGAGCCATTTTGAAAGGACAAAAAAAGCCACATGAATGCCCTCATTTTGGCAAAAAATGTACCCCGAGAAACCCACTTGGAGCGCCCATGGTATCTTCCGAAGGGGCCTGTGCGGCCTATTATCACTTTGCAAGCACCAACGCCTAACAAACCTTTATGAAAAATAAACCTGCCCTGCCCGATACCATACAGCTGGCCCACGGAAGCGGGGGCCAAATGACCCGCGAACTCCTCGAACAGATCGTTTTCAACACCTTCAGAAACCCCTATCTGGAACAAAAACACGATGGGGCGATCGTCCCGTTGAAGGGGCCGGTGGTCATCTCCACGGATAGTTTTGTGGTATCCCCGATCTTCTTTCGCGGGGGAGACATTGGGGAACTGGCAGTGAATGGCACCGTTAATGACGTAGCCATGTGCGGGGCGATCCCGGAATACATCAGCCTTGGTTTCATCATAGAGGAAGGGCTTGAAATGGCCCAGTTCCTCCGGGTGGTGGAATCGGTAAAACGGGCCGCGGAGAAAGCAGGCGTGCAGGTGGTTACCGGAGATACCAAGGTGGTGGAGAGTGGCAAAGGCGACAAAATCTTTATCAATACCACCGGTATCGGCAACCCCCACCCCAAAGCACAGATTTCCATGGACCGGGTCCGGGGCGGGGATCAGCTCCTGGTCAGTGGTCCGATTGCAGCCCACGGCATGGCCATTCTGTCTGAACGGGAAGGCCTGGAGTTCGAGTCGGAGATCCAAAGTGACACCGCCTGCCTGAACCATCTGGTACGGGACTTGCTGGACGAATTCGGTCCGGAGATTCACCTCCTTCGGGACCCCACCCGTGGGGGCCTTTCAGGGGTGTGCTCCGAGATCGCCCAGGACAGCAACCTGGGGATCCTGCTCAGGGAAAATGCGCTGCCGTTGGACAAACAGGTGGCAGCCGCCTGTGAGATTCTCGGACTGGACCCGCTTTATGTGGCCAATGAAGGGGTATTCTGCGCCATTGTGAGTCCGGCTGCAAGTGCCGCCGTCCTGGAGTTTATGCAGCAGCACCCGGATGGTTCCCGGGCTGCCCTGGTGGGGGAATTACGGGAAGCACATCCGGGAAAAGTCGTAATGGAAAGTCCGGTAGGGGGCACCCGTATCGTCACTCCCCTCATCGGAGAACAACTCCCGCGAATCTGTTAGTTGCTGAGCATCCAGTAGACCCCGATCACTATGGCGAACAGACCCCCGGCTACGCGTATCCCCCGGAAAAATACAGGGTTGTGCCAGTTTTTGGCCAGCTCAGACACCTGCCCCAGAACCAATGTAAAAGCAGTCATGGCTAGGATCGTTCCCGTAGCAAATCCAAAAATGTAGGAAGTGGCTTCGGACTGGGAATCAAAACCCAGTACCGGTAGAAACAAGAGGAAGTGGGCAATTCCTGCCAGGCCGTGAAGGAATCCGATGGAAAAGGCCGCCACTCCATGCTTTTGAGGGGGATGTGCATGATGGTGCTCATGGGTTCCGCTATCCCCGTGGGAGTGCGGGTGCTTATGCAGATAGGGAGACCCGTTATTATGGATGTGGGTATGGGTATGGATCGGGTTTTTCCTGAACACGGTATAGAGTGCCCAGAATCCGACGACCACAAGGACCAGGCCCACCAGTTGCTCGCTGTAGGCGGAGATGGCCTCGACCGGGATCAATTCCCGAAACAAAAGGAACAGGAGCCCTATGAGCAACATTCCGGTCAAGTGGGCCAGACCCCAGATCGTTCCGATTTTCCACGCCTTTCTTTTGCGTTCAAGGGCAAAAGGAGTGACAGCGGCCAGATGGTCCGGCCCGGAAATCACATGCAACATGGCGGCCAGCAGGCCGGAAGTAAAAGCAAATAACACGATCTCCCGGTTTTACACACTAAAGTAGTTGTTTTTCCGGAATCGCAAGACTCCCCGTACCCCAGGAAAAACCATCATTGAGGGTCCTTCCTTTGAGAAGGATCTAGACCGCTTCGTCCTCGTACTGGAACACCTTTTCGATCGGGAGTTCAAAGAGTCGGGCAATCCGGAACGCAGTGGGCAGGCTGGGATCAAACTTCTCTTTTTCAATGGCGTTGCAAAACCCGTATTCTGTTCTTCATCGCGGTGTACTATGGGTTAACTGTAGCGTTTTTGATTGACAATCACAGCGGCCAGATAGCACAGGCCCATGAAGATAACCAGGAAACTGATCTCGGCATCCCATGGGATGAGATTGGTACTATCCAAAAGGGAATAGCCAATCCCCACGATGAGGGTCAGACCCAGGGTGAGGGCCAGGGATTCCAGGTGGATTTTTCGCTCCAGTTCATCCAGGCCCTCTATGAGGCGGCGGTTGGCCAGGATCATCCCGATTCCGATACTGACATTCAGCAGAATGGCCAGGGCAGTCAGCCCCATGGAATCATCCCATATAAATTGTGGGCCAAAAGCAGCCAGGGCGGTGGAAGCGGTCCATGCAAATGTCCATATGGCCAGCCGGCCCTGATTTTGTTTACGTGTGGTCTTTGTGTTCATAACAACAGATTTCATTGTCAACTATTATTGTCTATTTGTAAAGTTTATTTGACAAATATAAGCAAGAAATTTTAAATGTCAAGTGTTCTTTACAAAAAAAGCGTGTAACTGAGGTGAAAAGATAGTCGGGGCCTGTTAGCCCGAAAATATTTCATTGGGATCCATACCCCCGTAGCGCAAGTGATACAGGTCTGCGAGCCTCCTCATGAGGTAATCTACCAAAAGGTCTTCCTTTACCCCCCTTTCATATCTGTCGTAGGCGGCCTCGAGTTGTTCCTGCATAAAAAAGTCCAGGTCGTCAGACCCGTATTCATTAAAAGCATTCCAGGTACGCAGGCCTTCCAGCATTTCTCTGTGGGCGATATAGCGTTTGCGTGCGGTTTCGTATTCGCGCTGAAGAACAG
>JARRQA010000101.1:0-6790 GCA_037382325.1 Robiginitalea sp. | reverse complement strand
TCCGTATTCCAGGAGGTCCTGAACCACCTTACGGGCGATATTACTCGGCACGGCAAAGGAATAGCCGATGTAGGAGCCGGTCTGAGAGGTGATCGCCGTATTGATCCCGATCAGTTCTCCGTTGGTATTGACCAGGGCCCCCCCGCTGTTTCCGGGATTCACGGCTGCATCCGTCTGGATGAAGGACTGGTTCCGGCCCAGGTTACGGGCTTTGGCACTCACGATCCCGGCAGTAACCGTAGAGGTAAGGTTAAATGGGTTTCCCACGGCCAGTACCCATTCCCCCACTTTCACATTGTCTGAATCCCCGAAGACCAGATAGGGCAGGGGCGCCTCTGTGTCCACTTTGAGCAGGGCGATATCGGTAACCGGATCGGTCCCGATGACGCTGGCTTCATAAGTTTTGTTGTTGTTGAGGGTTACCATCAGTTGGTTTGCCTTTGCAATCACGTGGTTGTTGGTTACGATGTACCCGTCGGGGGATACGATCACTCCGGAACCGGTCCCTACCTGTGGGCGCGCCTGTTCCCCGTATCCGTAGAAGAATTCAAAGATATTGCTGGGGCCCCTGCTGATGGTGATGTTTTTGACGTGTACCACCGCATTAACCGTTTTCTCAGCGGCCAGCGTGAAATCTGCTTCATCGATCCCGGCCCCTCCCGGATAGGAAGGCAAATTGCTGGTCTGGAAGACAGGTAGGGAATCCTGCTGTAATGCGGATTCCGGCACCTGATTTTCAAAAAATAGTTTATAGGTTCCCAATGTGGTGAATCCCGCCAGCAAAGCGACGAGAAACAAACCTCCAAGTCGTTTCATAAGCGTACTGTATTAGTTTTTTAAATGTAACAGATTTTTGTGCCATCCAATTTTCGTTTAACGACATTTTAACGGGAAGGGTCCTCCGATTAAAATGTATCTTTGCCGCGATGCAACGCTCGTTTTTCAAATATCAGGCCACCGGTAATGATTTTATTCTGGTGGACAACCGCGATAACACCTTCCCCAAAAAGGATACCAAAACCATTGCACGGCTCTGTCACCGGCGATTCGGGATTGGAGCAGACGGCCTGATCCTCCTTGAAACTGACAAATCGACAGATTTCAGGATGGTCTATTTCAATGCCGACGGACGGGAGGGAAGTATGTGCGGAAACGGGGGACGTTGTATGGTCGCCTTTGCGAATTACCTCGGAATAATCGAAGATTCCTGCAGGTTTGCTGCTGTAGACGGCCCTCACGAGGGACATCTGGAGAATGGGAGGGTCTCCCTCCAAATGCAGGATGTAAAAGAAGTTCACGACACCCCCCACTACCTCTGGCTCGACACGGGATCTCCGCACCACGTGCAATTGTGGGAACCCTGGGATACCCTGGATGTGGACCGGGAGGGGGAACGGTTGCGTTACGGCCTGTACGGGCCCGGGGGAAGCAATATCAACTTCGTACACCCGCTGGGGGAAAATCGTTTTGAAGTCCGGACCTACGAAAGGGGCGTCGAGGCCGAAACTTATTCCTGTGGGACGGGCGTGACCGCAGTAGCCCTGGGAATGCACCATCTCGGACATCTGTCAGGGTCGCCTGCAGTGATCAAAACCCTGGGCGGGACCCTGGAAGTACGCTTTTCCAGTGGGACTGAAGGATATTCGAATATCTGGCTGGTAGGCCCGGCGGAACTTGTGTTTAAAGGGGAATTGCCGTGAAACTCCTCAAGGGGGAACATATACATCTAAGAGCCCTTGAGCCCAGGGACCTCGAATTCCTGTATGCCCTGGAGAACGATCCGGGTATCTGGGAAGTCAGTGGTACGCTCACACCCTATTCGAGAAAGGTTCTCAGGGATTACCTCGAGACCTCCCACCGGGACATTTACGAAGTAAAGCAGTTGCGGCTGGCCATTTGTGCATGTCCCGAAACCCCTGTCGGCCTTATTGACCTTTATGATTTCGACCCGAAGAACCTGCGGGCGGGCCTTGGCATTGTAATCTCCGAACCTGCAGACAGGGATCGGGGCTATGGGGCAGAGGCCATCGCGTTGATGACTGCATATGCCTTTGAAGTACTGGGGTTGCACCAGCTCTACGCGAGTGTGGGGGAAAAGAATGTCCGCAGCCGGCATCTTTTTGAAAAACTGGGATTTGTAAGGAGCGGGGTACGCCGGCAATGGTTGCGAACCGCTTCCGGATTTGAAGACGAATGGTTTTACCAAAAAATACGGGAAAATGTATCTTAAGAGAATCCTGCTGTTCGTGGTGTTCCTGGGTTTACTGTTAGGGGGGGTATTCGCTGCCATGGTCTATCGGACCTTCTTTTCGCCGAACACGGCTTTCGCCAATGAAGAGGCCTATGTATACATTCCGACTGGAGCCGGATATGAGGAGCTGAAGCCCCAGTTGGCACCGCTGCTGGAAGACCTGGATGCCTTCGAGTCCGTGGCCCGCAGAAAGCGCTACCTTTCAAATATAAAGCCCGGAAAATTCCCGATTCGAAAGGGGATGAACAACAATGAGATCGTCAATTCCCTGCGTAGCCGCAACACCCCGGTACGCGTCTCTTTTAACAACCAGGAAACACCCGCCCTGCTGGCAGGCCGGATCGCTTCCCAAATTGAGGCGGATAGCCTGTCGCTTTATCAATCTTTTATGGATACGGAGTTCCTGTCGAAGCATCAGTGGACCCGTGACCAGGCCTTGTTGCCCTATATTCCAAACACTTACGAACTCTACTGGAATACTTCTGCAGAGGAATTCAGGGATCGCATGCTCAGGGAATACGAAAGTTTCTGGACTGAAAAGCGGATGGAAAAGGCCCGTGCCCAGGGCCTGAGTCCGGAACAGGTGATGGCCCTAGCTTCCATCGTCCAGAAGGAAACGTCCCAGGTATCGGAACGCCCCAGAGTTGCCGGAGTGTACCTGAACCGGCTGCGGAAGGGCATGCTGCTGCAGGCAGACCCCACCGTGATTTTTGCCATTAAAAAAGAAAGCGGGAATTTTGACACGGTTATCCGCCGTGTCCTCTACCGGGACCTTGAGCTGGATACCCCATTCAATACCTATAAATACGGGGGCATCCCTCCGGGACCCATAGCTATGCCTGATATATCAGCCATAGAGGCGGTACTCAACCCCGAAAAACACGACTTTTTTTATTTTGTGGCTGACACGGAAAACTTCGGTTACCACAAATTTTCCAGAACCCTTGCGCAACACAACCGAAAAAAGGAGCAATACATCCGATGGCTGAACCAGCAAAAAATACGACGCTAGCCCAATTTGTAGGAAAATAGCGTCATTCGTCCAAGATTTCGCCCACTTTAAGAAAATCTTAGGATGCCAAATTCCCTGCTAACGTATCTTTGCCCCGATAACTTTAAGCAGGGTATTTAATACCCGTCAGTCTTAAGAAATCAACTCTATGGAAAAAAGGATTCGAATTATCAGTCCTTTGATCATGGTCTTTGCCTTAGCGATCTTCGTTTCAGGAACTCCTGGGTATTCCCCGGTTAGGGTGCCTGAATCACTCAGGATCAAAGATACCCTCCCTGTCCTTTACCCCTCCCACAGCCATTCCCTGTATGCTGATACGGCACGGCCGCCTTTTCTTGGGACCTGTGTAATTGGCTTCAGGGAAGCATTGGCATTCAAGGAATCCAGGGGGGATTATTTTGTCACCAACACCCTTGGCTACCTGGGGAAATACCAGTTCGGAATCGGCACCTTGCGGCTCATGGGTGTATACAACCCTACCAGTTTCCTGAATGACCCGGAATTGCAGGAACAGGTTTTCGAAACGAACCTGGCCCGCAATAAATGGATTCTTCGCCGGGATATTCCCAGATTTGTGGGAAAAGAGATACAGGGGGTTGAGGTAACCGAATCTGGCATCCTCGCTGCGGCGCACCTGGCAGGAGCCGGCAACGTCAAGAGATACCTCCGCTCCAACGGCGCCGTAGATGTGTCGGATTCTTTTGGTACGACCATTACGCATTACCTGAAAAGGTTCAGGGGGTATGACACCTCTTCCATCCCGCCACGGAAAAACCCGAAAATTCTGTAAGTGTTCCGGGTTTTATCCCAGAATGGCGAATATGGCCGGTCTCTTATGAAGTTCGGGCGGCTTCCCTTGCCAGTTTGAAATCGACCTGGTGCGGATCCATTCCGTCTTCAGTGTCAGATCAGTTGCGATACAGAGCAGCGTATCTGCCCGCAGGCTCCGTAACAATTCAGCGAACAATTTGTCGTTTCGGTAGGGCGTTTCCATAAACAACTGGGTCTGGCCCAGTTCCCGTGACTTTTTTTCAAGGCTTTTGAGCATTTTCTTGCGCTCCTGCCCGTCAATGGGTAAGTACCCGTTAAAGGCAAAGTTTTGCCCGTTCAGTCCGCTGGCCATCAGGGCGAGTATAATGGAAGAAGGGCCCACCAGGGGAACTACCCGAATCCCTTTTTCATGGGCCTGTCGGACGATTACCGCACCCGGGTCGGCCACACCGGGACACCCGGCCTCCGAGAGGACCCCCACATCATGCCCCTTGAGGCAGGGCTGCAGGTATTCCGGTAAAACCTCAGGTTCGGTGTATTTATTAAGTGGTACTATCTTCAGCTGGTCCTGGGATTTTCGAGGCGTGATTTTTTTAATAAACCGGCGCGCACTTTTCTCATTCTCTACGATGTAGTGGTCGATGCCCTCCACAGTACGCTTAATGGTAAGGGGAAGGACCTCGAAGGGTTCCGTGTCCCCTAGGGTGGTTGGGATCAGGTAGAGGGTTCCGTAATTCGAAGCCGCTTTATTCATAGGGCATTATCTGTTCTGGAGCGATTCCAGGATTCGGTCGGTGGCCTGGTCAATCATTCTGAAAACGTGAAGAAAACCATCCTTTCCCCCGTAATAGGGGTCCGGAACTTCTTCCTCGGACATTTGGGCCGCCTCGAGCAACAGGGAAATTTTTTTCAGGTCTTCAGGGGATCTGGCTGCCTCCTGCAGGTGCATTAGGTTTTCCCGATCCATGGCAAAAATATAATCAAATTCGTCAAAATCTTCCTGAGAAAAGCGGCGACAGCGCTGGCTGCTGATATCGATTCCGTGGGATGCAGCTATTTCGACGGATCTCGGATCGGGAGGATTTCCCACATGGTAGCCTGCCGTCCCGGCCGAATCCACAAAAACATCACTCGGATTTATCTTGGAAGCAAGGATGCCTTCTGCCAGTGGAGAACGGCAGATATTTCCCAGACAGACCATCAATATCCGCACGGGCATGGCGAATCAGGAAAATTTCTTGTTCAGATCGTCGATGTATTTGCGGAACTGCTTGTCCGTTTCTGCCAGGTTGTCCACCGTCTTGCAGGCGTGCAGCACAGTGGCATGGTCTCGTTTTCCGATTTGTGATCCGATGCTGGCAAGGGAAGCCTTGGTATATTTTTTCGCAAAGAACATGGCGAGTTGCCTGGCCTGTACAATATGGCGCTTTCGCGTCTTAGACTGCAGGGTGGCCACGTCCATTTCGAAATAGTCCGAAACCACCTTTTGGATGTAATCGATGGAAACTTCCCGTTTGGTGTTCTTGACAAATTTTTCGACCACTTTCTGGGCGAGTTCCAGGGTCACTTCCTTTTTGTTGAAAGAAGACTGGGCGATAAGTGAAATAATAGCCCCTTCCAGTTCCCGGATATTCGTTTTGATATGCTTGGCCACGTAATCGATAATATCCTCGGGCATCTCGACCCCATCCCTGTAGAGCTTGTTTTTCAGAATGCAGACCCGGGTTTCATAGTCCGGGCTTTGCAACTCGGCAGACAATCCCCATTTAAACCGGGAGAGAAGCCGTTGTTCGATATCCTGCATGTCCACAGGAGCCTTATCGGAGGTGAGGATCACCTGTTTTCCGTTCTGGTGCAGGTGGTTGAAGATATGGAAAAACACATCCTGGGTTCCGGACTTGCCGGAAAAGAACTGTACATCGTCGATGATAAGGACATCGATAAGCTGGTAGAAATGAATGAAGTCGTTCCGGGTATTCTTCTTTACGGATTCTATATACTGCTGGGTAAATTTTTCCGCAGAGATGTAGAGCACGGTCCGGTCCGGGTATTTATCCTTGATCTCTACCCCTATGGCGTGTGCCAAATGGGTTTTTCCCAGACCGACTCCCCCGAAAATAAGAAGCGGGTTAAAAGAGGTGCCTCCTGGTTTGTTTGCCACAGCCAGGCCTGCTGACCGGGCCAGGCGGTTGGAGTCCCCTTCGAGGAAATTCTCGAAATTATAATTGGGGTTCAGCTGGGACTCTATCTTGATGTTCCGGATGCCCGGGATGACAAAGGGGTTTTTGAGTTCCGGGTTTTTCGATTTGATGGGCACATCCATTTCCTGGGGGGTGAGTTGTCCCCGGTTCGCGCTGGGAATTTTTTCCGTGAAAGGTTCACGGTTCCCATAGGTGTTTTCCATTTTAATCACGTAAACCAGTTTTGCACCTTCTCCCAGTTCCCTGGTAAGGGCAACCTTCAGTAATTTAATGTAGTGTTCCTCAAGCCATTCGTAAAAAAACTTGCTGGGGACCTGAATGCTGAGGGACTTTTCTGACAGCCTCACAGGTTTGATGGGTTCAAACCATGTTTTGAATGCCTGCGGTTGTATGTTGTCCTGGATAAAAGCCAAACAATTCTTCCATACGGAATTCGCAGTTACATTCATGCTAAAAGGCGGTCTTAGTGCTGGTTAGATGCTCGTTAGTTGGTATGAAAAAGGACAGCATTTCTGTCCGTGTCGAGTGAGACAAATATGTGAACAAAAAACCTAA
>JARRQA010000100.1:0-6837 GCA_037382325.1 Robiginitalea sp. | reverse complement strand
CCTCCGGTAGATTGAATTTGGCACGCGAAAGCAAAAGTTCCCGGGTAGCCCATGTATTGAACAAATTACTGGCAAAAGCGGAGCTGTCCTGGGGGCTTAGGTTATGATTCAGCAAATCCCGGATGTCCTCCCGGTAGAGGTAATTTTCTCCCACACGGGCCAGGGGTCTCCGTTCGGGCTCCTTCTTCCAGAGGCCATCGCACCCCGACAGGCATACCAGAAAAGGCAACCAAAGGGTGGCGCGGAGCAGGAACTGGTTCGGAAGCATCCTCAGGATCATCGGTCAAAAATAAGAATATCGGTCTCCCCGGCAAGTGGCGGGGGATTCATTAACAGATTTTTAGTAAGGGAAAGCCACCTTTTTTAATATCTTGGATACAAAGGAACTATTTCATGAAATACACCACGGAAATAGAAATTGAGCTGCCCAGGGATGAGATGCTTGCCCTGCTTGATGACCCCCAGAACATGAAACACTGGCAACGCGGCCTGCAATCTTTCCGGCAACTTTCGGGGGAACCGGGAAAGGAAGGAGCCCGGATGGAACTGGAATACCTGATGGGAAAACGCCACCTCCTGCTTGTGGAAACAATCATTAAAAGGGATTTCCCAAGGGAATACCACCTGACCTACGATTCGAAAGGCGTTCACAATATTCAGAAAAATTATTTCGAAGAACTGGAAGAAGGGCGCTGCAAATGGATATCGGAATCTGAATTTCAATTTTCCAACTTCCCTATGAAACTCATGGGGTGGCTCATGCCGAAAGCCTTTAAAAAACAATCGCTCACCTATCTTCGCGACTTCAAGAATTTTGCCGAAACAGGAGCCTCTGTTGCGGAATCTTAATCCAAAAAATGGAACGAAAAATAAAACTGATCTGGGATTTTCGGGGACCGGATTCCTTCCAGACCGCCAGTCATTACCTGCGGCATCTGAGAGAATCACCGCTTTACACTCCGGAGCGGACCAGTGGGGTAGATTCTGTTAGTAATATGCATTGCATTACCTACCTGCTGATTTCGGAAACCGAAATACCCCGCTTCAGGGATGCCCTCAAACCTCATAGGGCCGTCTATGCCGAATGAGGCTCTAACCCCGCTCTCCATGTCCCGCACCACCAAAATCAGAAAACCATTCCCTACCCACTGGGTCGTCTATTCAACCATCGGTATGCTAGCGCTTTTGTTGGGATGCGGATCCCCACCCCCCAAAACCGACCCCCTTCAAAAGGCTTTATCCTCTCAGAACAGTGCCATTACGCGGGTAATGGAAGATCCTGAAACTTATGAAGTGCAGATACGATATAGCCGTATCCACCGGGAGGGGGACTCCGTGAAATTTTCCAACTATGACTACCGGGTGGACAGTTCCCGCTATTTCTATCCGGCAAGTACAGTGAAATTTCCCGTGGCGCTGGCCGCTCTGGAAAAACTAAACGAACTGGACAGCCTGGACCGCGACACACGGTACTATATTGAGGGAGACAGCGTGGAAAACAGTTTCGCAGCGGATATCATAAAAATCTTTGCCGTAAGCGATAACCATGCCAACAACCGCCTTTTTGAGTTTCTCGGACAGGACGATATCAACCGCCGGATCGCCGGGAAGGGGGCCGGCCCGTTCCGCGTCAGTCACCGACTGGGATTCCACAGGGATGTCCTGACGACACAGCCGCTGGTTATCTACCTCAGCGACACCCTAACCACCCTTTCACCCCCTATCCATAACTCCCCGCCGGAATCTCTGGAACTGAAAGGGGTGTTTAAGGGCACAGGCTATATGGAAGCAGACTCCCTGATTCAGGAACCGTTTGATTTCCGCAGGAAGAACTACCTTCCGGTAACGACCCTTGACTGCCTTATAAAACGGGTGATTTTCCCCGGAGCCTTTCCCGAAAATAAGCGAATTCAAATCGGTGAGCAGCAGCGGGATTTTTTACTAAAGACTATGAAAATATTGCCAAGGGAAGCCGGGTATGACCCGGAAAACTACCCTGACGGATATTGCAAATTCTTCCTGTTCGGCGATACGGAGGAACGAATTCCGGAGCACCTGGAGATTTATAATAAAGTCGGTTTCGCCTATGGAACCCTTACCGACTGTGCGTATATCAAAGACCGGGAATCTGGTGTTGAATTCTTCCTTACCGCGACCATTCTGGTTAACCAGGACGGCATTTTCAATGACGACCAGTATGAATACGAGGAAATTGGCCTGCCATTCCTGGCTGCCCTGGGGCGGGAATTATACGAATACGAAATCAATCAAAAACCCTGACGATGGAAGGCCTGTCATTTTCAGAATTCACCAAACGCATTTACATCCGGACATCGCCGGAACAAATTTACGCCAGCTGGGGCACTGCGAACGGAATCTGCCGGTGGTTCCTCCGGGATGCGGAATACCGGGGGGCTGACGGACAGGTGCGAAAGGGGGATGAACAGGTGCAACCCGGCGATACGTATCTCTGGAAATGGCACAATTGGGACAGCGCGGAAGAAGGGGTGGTTACCCGGGCCAACGGTCGGGACGAACTGGAATTCTCCTTTGCCGGGGTGAGCCACGTGCGTATCAATTTGGAGCCGGGAAAAAAGGCCGTCCTTCTGAATCTTTTTCAATACGGGATCCCAACCGATGAGGAAAGCAAACTAAATTTGCATTACGGGTGCAGCAACGGCTGGACGTTTTGGCTGGCCAACCTCAAAGCCTACCTGGAATACGGGGTACTTCTGCACGAAACCGAACTGGACCTGAGGGAATTCCCCCTGGCAGGTTTCGAATTCGTCAATATTTAAGATCTATAAAAAAGGCTATTTGGCTACATGAACCGCCCGGGTCTCACGGATAACGGTGACTTTGACCTGGCCGGGATAGGTCATGTCTGTCTGGATTTTCTGAGAGATTTCAAAAGAGAGCTGGGCAGCCTTTTCATCGCTGACCTTTTCGCTCTCCACGATGACCCTCAGTTCCCTGCCTGCCTGAATCGCATAGGCCTTTTGAACCCCTCCGAACCCAAAGGCAATTTCTTCCAGATCCTTCAATCGCTGAATATAGGAATCCAGCACCTGACGGCGTGCACCGGGACGGGCGCCGCTGATGGCGTCGCATACCTGAATAATGGGAGAAATAAGGGTGCTCATCTCAACCTCGTCATGGTGCGCCCCTATGGCATTGCAAACCTCCGGTTTTTCCCCGTACTTCTCTGCCCATTGCATTCCCAGGATCGCGTGGGGAGTTTCCAGTTCCGTTTCGGAGTTAGGTACTTTCCCGATATCGTGCAGCAAACCTGCCCTTTTTGCGAGTTTGGGGTTAAGGCCCAGTTCAGCAGCCATCACCCCGCAGAGCTTGGCTACTTCCCGTGAATGCTGCAACAGGTTCTGCCCATAGGAGGAACGGTATTTCATCCGTCCCACCATGCGTATCAGTTCCGGGTGGAGCCCATGAATACCAAGGTCTATGACCGTGCGTTTGCCCACATCCAGGATTTCCTGTTCGATTTGTTTTTCCGTTTTTCGAACCACCTCTTCAATCCGGGCCGGGTGGATCCTCCCGTCCGTAACCAGTTTATGCAGCGATAACCTCGCTACCTCACGCCTCACTGAATCAAAACAGGACAAAATTATGGCCTCCGGGGTATCATCCACGATGATTTCCACCCCCGTGGCGGCTTCGAGTGCCCGAATGTTCCTTCCTTCCCGACCGATGATCCGTCCTTTGACGTCATCCGATTCAAGGTTAAAGACCGAGACGCAGTTCTCCACGGCCTCTTCTGTACCGATCCGCTGTATGGTGTTGACGATGATTTTCTTGGCCTCTTGTTGTGCCGTCATTTTCGCCTCCTCCAGAGAGTCCTGCAGGAAGGTCATCGCATCTGCCCTCGCCGATTCTTTCAGGGACTCCATTAGCTGCCCTTTGGCCTCATCGGCAGATAGGCCTGATATTACTTCCAGTTGCTGTACCTGGCTTTTGTGAAGTTTTTCAAGTTCACCCTGTTTCCGCTCGTAAAACTCTTTGCGCTTTTCGAGGTCCTCGAGTTGGGATTCCAGGCGTTCATTGAGCTTTTTGTTACGCGCCAGTTCGCTGCTTACCTGAGATTCCTTATCCCGGGTGCGCTTTTCGGCTTCGGAGATTTTCTTGTCCTTATTGATGATGACCTTCTCGTGCTCCGCCTTGAGTTCCAGGAATTTTTCCTTGGCCTGGTAGATTTTTTCCTTCTTGATGTTTTCTCCTTCGGCCCTGGCATCCTTGAGGATGGCAGCAGCTTCTTTCTTAGCGGATTCTATGGCCTTCGTGGCCCGCCCTTTTTCAAGTAGTTTCGCAATTAACAACCCCACTGTGAGTCCAACAACCAGGGCGATAATACCTGTGGTAATGTCCATGATCAGAGTTTTTAAATTGAATTAACGGCAGCGAACCCTCGGCCCTCACGGACCGGAATAAAAAAAGCCCACATTGATGAAGTTTTGTACAAACTCCAAAAAACAGGTTTAGGGCTACCAGATTGCTCAAGGATCCTCTACGAGGAGGCCTGCTTTTACAACCTAAACTCACCCTTTCTAATAGAATTAGTGTTGAGTTTGTCAAAAAATAATGACCAATGTGGGCAGTATCGTTTGTATGTTAAAGAACTTAGCGTACGCTCATTTTAGAAGTAACCAGCTGGTCGAGTGATTTCAATCGCTCGGTTACCTCCCTGGTATCCTCCATTTTTTCTATGCCTCCCTGCTCTATCTTGGATGCAAATTGTAAGGCACACATGGCCAGTACATCCTGTTTGTCGCGGACGGCGTAGTTCTGTTCGAATTTCTTGGCCAGTTGTTCGATATTCTTGGCCGCTTTCCGCAAGCCTTCCTCCTGGGAGGGATCAATGGTCAGCGGATAAACACGGTCCGCTATCGACAATTTGATCTTGAGCTTTTCGGTCATTCTGAACGGAACTGTCATTCAGCGAGCTGGACAATGCAATGGTCCAATTCCCTGATTAACTGATTTATTTTGAGCTTGGCTTCTGTTTTATTGGTTTCACTGCCCAACATCGTGTTTGCCAGCTTCAGGGATTTGTATTTCTCCTCCCATTCTTCAACGGATCTTTGAGCGGCCTCGTAATCACTTCGCAGCGATTCCATTTCCCTTTCCAGGTTCAGCTTGCTCTGCTGCAACAGGTCCATCTTGTGCAACAATTTGCTGATTTTATTTTCGAGGGAATCTACGATTTCGACCAATTCACTCATTGGCTCACGACGATGTATTTACACAAAGGTAACATTCTGAACGGGACTTAGCAATAATTTTTTTAATTGTGGAGAGGGCCTTCTGGGCGGCCCTTCAGCAACCTTTTTCATCGGAATCCAATCCGGTTCCTGTTTTTGAGTTGCGCGGCGAATCCTTAATTTCGCTGTAATTATCCGCTATGAAAAATTCGGTTTGGATCATATTTGCATTGTGCTGCAGTTTGTGGGCCAGCGCCCAGTATGCGGGGCCCGAAACCAACTTCCGACCTCCCCTGGATATCCCCCTTGTCCTTTCGGGCACCTTTGGAGAGCTCAGATCGAATCACTTCCATGCGGGGATTGACATCAAGACCCAGAGGCGGCAGGGGCTGCCGGTCTATGCTGTGGAGGAAGGAACCGTAAGCCGGATCAAGATAAGCCACTGGGGCTATGGAAAAGCGCTCTACATCGCCCATCCGAATGGCTATACCTCCGTTTATGCGCACCTCCAAAAATTCGGCCCGGAAATCGAGGCCTATGTAAAGAAGCTACAGTACCAAAAACAGAGCTATGAACTGGAGGTATTTCCCGAATACGGAGACCTGACGATCTCCAAAGGAGATACCGTCGCTTTTTCAGGGAATACCGGGGGTTCCTCGGGCCCCCATCTGCATTTCGAAATCAGGAACAGCCTGAATGAAAAACCTACCAACCCCCTGCTCTACGGCCTTTCTGTCAGAGATGCCACGAATCCCAACATCGCAGGACTGTATGCCTATCCGCTGTCGGACAGCGCCCAGGTAAACCAAAGCCAAAGGCGGACCGAAATCCAGTTCAGCCTTCAGGAGGACGGGACCTACCTGGCTGAACCGGTGACGGCCTACGGGGATATTGGTTTTGGGATTGAAACCTATGACCGGCAGGATATGGCCGCTAATAAAAACGGGGTTTACCGGGTGGTACAGGAAGTCAATGGAAGGCCCTATACCGATATGGACTTCAAAGCATTTTCCTTTGGAGAAACCCGTTACATCAACACCCTGATCGATTACCCCTATTACGCCCGGTACCAAAACCGCATACAGAAGTTGTTCCGGTCCGCCGGCAACCAGCTAAGCCTCTACAATACCCTCTACAATGAAGGAAAGATCCGGGTGGTGCCCGGGGAGGGATATCAGGTGGAGGTGCGCGTGTACGACCTGGCGGGAAACCAAACTGTCTTGCGTATCCCCATGGAAGGCAGAAAACTTCCTGTGCTGCAGCCTGCAGAGGTAATAAAGACCCCTTTTTATGTTCAGGCAGACAAACCCGGCAGCTTTGAGTTAGGCAAGGCCCAGGTTTATTTTCCGGCCGGTACTTTTTACGGGGACACCTACCTGGAGCTCTCCTCAGATTCACTTTTGGTGAAGCTGCACGAACCTTCGGTACCCCTTCATAGGAATTTTACTTTGTCCTTCGATGTTTCACATCTTCCGCCGACCGTCCGCCGGCAGTATTTCATCGCCCGCCTGGACGACGATGATCATCCCCAGTTTCTGCGGACCTACCGACGGGGAGGAACCTTTACGACCCGGAGCAGAAACCTGGGCCGCTATACCCTTGCCCGGGACACGGTGCCCCCAGA
>JARRQA010000099.1:0-12857 GCA_037382325.1 Robiginitalea sp. | reverse complement strand
ATGTTTCGATGGGGGGCAGCGCAAAATTATCCGAGATATCAGAGGCGATGGGGACCACTTTTACCCCGTTGGCGATAGCAAACCCGTTGTAGTTGGCGTAGAAGGGTTCAGGGATAATTACCTCATCCCCGGGATCGGCGATACAGCCCATCAAGATGGAAAGGGCCTCCGACCCCCCGGTGGTCACCAGAATCTGCTCCGGATTTACAGATATCCCGTGCCTGGCATAGTATCCCGACAATTTGATGCGATAACTCTCATTGCCCTCGCTCCTGCTGTATTCCAGTACTTCGATTGGGGCCTTTCGGACTGCGTCCAGGGCAGCCTCAGGGGTTTTGATATCCGGTTGTCCGATATTGAGGTGGATTACCTCGATCCCGTGTTTTTTGGCGGCCTCTGCGTAGGGCACCAGCTTTCGGATGGGGGAGGCCGGCATGGCCTGGCCTTTTTTGGATAAAACGGGCATAGGTTGTGGTTTACCCGACAAAAATGAGAAATCATAGCGGAGAAAACAACATAAAAATCCTGCATAGGAAAGCGTCGGGCACCCTTTTTATTCAAAAGAATGTTAAAAAAAGGAGACCTACCTATATTTTTAGTAATTTGAAGATGTAGAAATCACGTTATGAGGTTGTTGCGGGAAAGGTGGATTTTGTTTTCAATGATATGCCTGTTTGGGCTGGGCCCCTGTCTTTCGCAATATTATGCACTTCCCTCGGATGAAACCCGCACCCGGAAGATCCGTTTTGAGCGGATTAACAACCTGATAATCGTCCCTATGGAGGTCAATGGGGCCCCCCTGAATTTTATCCTGGATTCCGGGGTCAGCAAACCTATTCTCTTCAACCTTGCCGACCAGGATTCCATCGAACTCAAAAATGTGTCCCGGATAACCATTCGTGGCCTTGGGGCGGGAGAACCTGTGGAGGCGTTGCGCTCCGCGGGGAATACCTTCAGAATGGGCAAACTCCAAAACATCAACCAGGAATTATACGTGGTTCTGGACAGGGATATGAATTTCTCCCCGGCCCTGGGCTTCCCCGTTCACGGGATTATAGGGTATGACCTTTTCCGGGATTTTGTGGTGGAAATAAACTACAACCGGAAGTTCCTCAGGTTCCACGACCCGGATTCCTACCGATCCAGGAACCGGAAAAATGAGGTTACCCTCCCATTGATCATTGAGGACAACAAAGCCTATCTGGAAGGTTCCGTGGTAATGTCCGGGCAGGAGGAGGTTCCTGTGAAACTACTCATGGATACCGGAAGCAGTGACGCGCTCTGGCTCTTCCCGGATCGTGAAAAGGGCCTGGAGATTCCCATGAAGAACTACGAGGATTACCTGGGAAAAGGCCTGAGCGGTACCATTTACGGGAAACGCACCAAGATAGAACAGGTACGGTTCGGGGATTTTATCCTTCGGAATGCCAAGGCCGCCTTTCCCTACATGGAATCCTTCAAGCTTGCCAGCAATATGGGAGACCGGAACGGAAGCGCCGGCGGGGAACTGCTCAAGCGTTTCAACATGGTGGTCAACTACCCGGGGGGCGAGATTACCCTGGAGAAAAATTCGCTCTTTGACGAGCCGTTCCAGTTTAACCTTGCCGGGATTGAACTGGAGCATGCCGGAGTCCGTTATATTGCCGAGCGGATTGCAGATGCCAACGGATTTGTCCGCAATGATGAAGATACCTTCGGCAATGTACAGATCATGGTAGGGACACAGACCCGCCTGAGTCTGGTCCCGGAAATCGTCGTTTCAGCCATTCGGGCAGGCAGCCCGGCCGAAGAGGTAGGCTTGAAGGAAGGGGATGTGATACTGGCTGTAAACGGAAAGCCGGTGCACCGGTATAAATTACAGGAGGTAATGCAGATGATCAATGATAATAAGGGTAAGCGGGTACGCCTGCTGATCGAGCGGTTTAATCAGGACCTGCTGTTCTCCTTTGTCCTGAGAGAATTGTTCGAATAAAAAATCCCCGGAAAACCCGGGGATTCTTCAATTCCTTATTATTCTGAAAGCTTTTATTTTCCGTCAACCGCTTTGACCATACCTTTGATTTTAAGAATCTTGGTTGGCGTATCCGCATTGGAGATGACCGTAACGGCCTTCCGGATCGGGCCCACCCGATTGGTATCGTATTTTACCTGTATTTCCCCGGTATCCCCAGGCATAATGGGCGCCTCGGGTTTCTTGGGAATGGTACAGCCGCAGCTGGAACTCACCTTGCTGATGACCAGCGGAGCATTTCCGGTGTTGGTAAATTCAAACACCCGTACTCCATCGCTTCCTCTTTCGATTTCACCATAATCCACCGTCTCCGACTTGAACTCGATCTTCGCTACCTTTTCCTGGGCAGAAACCCCCCATGAAAGCAGGCCGATAAACAGAAGTACTGCTAATTTTTTCATATTCATTGGTTTTGGGTGAATTTCAAATGTAGCCAAAGCGGTATCAACATCCAAAATTCTTTTGTTATGTAGTAACGTTACTTATTTTTGTTTCGTATAAATTCAGCGGACAAATTGGGGCGTTTGCTCCGTTTTTGACATCTTTGCCAACCCTTTGCCCGACCGTATTTTACAAAAACCATACCAAAACATGGATATACCGTCCAAATACGATCCCCAGCGCGTTGAATCCCGCTGGTATGACTACTGGATGCAGCATGACTATTTCCACTCCGAACCCGACGAGAGAGAGCCCTACACCGTTGTGATTCCCCCGCCCAATGTTACGGGGGTTCTGCATATGGGGCATATGCTCAATAATACGATTCAGGATGTGCTGATTCGAAGGGCACGGATGCAGGGCCGAAACGCCTGCTGGGTGCCGGGCACAGACCACGCCTCTATAGCTACCGAGGCCAAAGTAGTGGCCAAACTGAAAGCTGAGGGAATTCCCAAGGCTTCCCTCAGCCGAGAGGATTTTTTGGAGCATGCCTGGGAATGGACGCGGCAGTACGGGGGAGTCATCCTCGAACAGCTCAAAAAACTGGGCTGCTCCTGCGACTGGAAGCGCACCGCCTTTACGATGGATCCGGACATGGAGGCTTCGGTCATCAAGGTTTTCGTGGATCTGTATCGGGAAGGGCTGATCTACCGGGGTTACCGGATGGTCAACTGGGACCCGGAAGCCCGGACAACCCTGTCCGATGAGGAGGTCCAGTACGAGGAACGTCAGGGACACCTTTACCATATCGCCTACCCTGTGGAGGGCACTGATACCAAAGTGGTCATCGCGACCACCCGGCCCGAAACCCTACTGGGGGATACGGCTGTCTGCGTACACCCGGAGGACGAACGGTTCAAACACCTTCATGGCAAGCACGTCCGGGTACCCCTTTGCGACCGGGTGGTCCCGGTAATCCAGGATGATTACGTGGCCATGGATTTTGGGACAGGCTGCCTGAAAATTACCCCTGCCCATGATGAAAACGACTATGAAATCGGAAAGAAACACGATCTGGAACTGGTCGACATCTTTAATGCGGATGGTACCCTGAACGAATATGGCCTCCGGTATAAGGGTATGGACCGTTTTGAAGCGCGAAAAGCGATCGTGGCAGAACTGGAAGAAAAGGGGTTTTTGCTCAAAAAGGAACCCTACACGCATAAGGTGGGTACGTCCGAGCGGACCAAGGCCGTGATCGAACCCCGGCTTTCGGACCAGTGGTTCCTCAAGATGAAAGAGCTGGCCGAACCCGCTCTGAAGGCCGTCCTGGAGACGCGGGAGGTACAGCTGGTACCCTCCAAGTTTGAAAATACCTACCGTCACTGGATGGAGCATATACGGGATTGGAACATCTCGCGACAGTTGTGGTGGGGCCAGCGTATTCCGGCTTATTACTTTGGGCCCTCCAAGGGGGATGTCGTGGTGGCCGAAACCCCGGAAGAAGCCCTGAAGCTCGCAAGGGAAAAAAGTGGCAGGTCTGACCTTAAAATGGAGGATCTACGGCAAGACGAGGATGTTCTGGACACCTGGTTTTCATCCTGGCTCTGGCCGATTAGTGTATTCGGGGGGATCCTGGATCCGGACAACGAGGAGGTTTCCTATTACTACCCGACGAGCGATCTGGTCACAGCACCCGATATCCTTTTCTTCTGGGTGGCCCGGATGATCATGGCCGGATATCACTTCAGGGGGGAACGTCCTTTCGAAAAGGTTTACCTCACCGGGCTTGTACGGGACAAGCAGCGACGGAAGATGTCGAAATCCCTTGGCAATTCCCCTGACGCCCTTAAGCTGATAGAACACTACGGGGCGGATGGTGTACGGGTTGGATTGCTTTTGAGTTCTGCGGCGGGTAATGACCTGCTTTTTGATGAGGTCCTGTGCCAGCAGGGCAAGAATTTTGCCAACAAGATCTGGAATGCATTCCGCCTGGTCAGAGGATGGGAAGTGGCATCGGAAGCGGAACAACCGGAAGCAGCCCGACTGGGAATCCAGTGGTATGAGGCACGTTTTGAGCAGACCTTTCAGGAAATTGAAGACCATTATTCCAAATACCGGATTTCAGATGCCCTGATGGCCACCTACAAACTTATCTGGGACGATTTTTGCTCGTGGTTGCTCGAAATCGCAAAGCCTTCCTACGGGGCCCCTGTAGACCAGACGACCTATCAGGCGGTAATCCGTCTTTTTGAGAAAAACCTGAAGCTGCTCCATCCATTTATGCCCTTCCTGAGTGAGGAAGTCTGGCAGCATATGGCAGAGCGCGGCCCGGAAACGGCACTTATTGTTTCCGACTGGCCTCAAAAAGAATCCTATGACCCTGACCTGCTGCAAGGCTTTGAATTTACCAGAGAGGTGATCTCTGCAATCCGTACGATCCGGAAAGAGAAAAGTATCCCCTTCCGGGAAGCCGTGGCCCTGTATGCCATAGATGAAGAGAAGGTGGACCGGAAATGGGATGTGCTAATCCGAAAGCTGGCCAATACCGGGGAGATTACCTATGCAGAACAGGCCCCGGAGGGTGCCCTTTCCTTCCGGGTAAAAAGCAATGAATACTTCATCCCCCTGGCAGGGGCCGTGGACCTGGAAGCCGAAATACAGAAAATCCAGGAAGAGCTTGATTATACCCGTGGTTTTCTTGCATCTGTGCAGAAGAAGCTTTCCAACCAGCGTTTTGTTGACAATGCCCCTGAAAGGGTTGTGGAACTGGAGCGCAAAAAGGCGGCGGATGCCGAATCCAAGATTGAAACCCTGGAAAAAAGCCTTGCCAATCTGAAATAGGCCAGGGAAGGATAGGTGGAATCTGAGATTGGGTCAATGGCCCCCTTAGAACGAAAAAGTCAGCCCGTAGGCTGACTTTTCTGGAATTAACTAAACTTTTTGACCTGGATAAAGCTGTACCTTTATCATGGACTAAAGTACCTCTTTTAAGCACGTCATAGAATTAGGGGGATGCAAATAAGATTAATGAAAAGTTAATCTGTCTAATCAATTTTAAATACCTGGTCTGCAGACTTGCCTGTGGAATTATCCCGGTACCGGACAGGGATAGTTCAATGCCCTATTCCTTTTGAAAGGGGTCGTCTGGATCCAGGCGGATCTCCCTGCCGCTCCCCCCAAACCTGTAGGTAATTCCCGCGTTGATGACGTAATCCGCAAAGGCGGCGTCCCCATTGCGGGGATTCCCTGTCAGTTCCTCTGTTTCCCGGTCAGTTACGCTTTGAGGCCGTTCCCTCCGGACAGCCACGGGAACGCTCAGGCTGAATATGAATTGGTTCCGGGAATAGGTAAGGCCGGGTTCCACTGCCAGTACATTGCCAGGACGGCGGAATCCCTGACTTCCCCCTATGAGGTCCTCCACCGGGATGGCATCGAACCGGGCTCCCAGGGAGGCGGAGAACACCTCTGAAAACAGATGGGTAATCCCCATTCTCAGAGAATATTGGTCTGGCACGGACATTATGGATTCGTTTTCCAGGATCGGGCTGAGCGTCTCGCGAAAAGTCCCCCTCCGTAGAGGAACCACAAAGGGCAGAGTACCCGATAGAACTGGAATTCTGCCGTAATCCCGAAGCCTCCGTCCCCGGGTTGAATTGAGTGGTCAACCGGACGCACTTCGGGCCTTCCCTCCACACCGACATTGTAAAAAATATCGCTGGCATTGTAATTCCCGGTAGGTAATTTCATCCCGAGTGCCAGGGCGATATTGCCTTTAGGCAATTTTCCGGGATCAAAAAGCCAGTAGCCCAGAGTCCAGCGCAGGTCGCCAATCCCCCTGGAAAAGGTACTGTTGCGCTCCTCCCTCCCGTGTTCGTAAAGAGAGGACCTTGAGTTGAGCACCATGGGAATGATCAGGGAGGCATACCAACGGTCGCTGAGACCATAGGTTATGGCAAAGTCCCAGGCATGGGAATGATTGACTACCTCCGTACCATTAGCGACCCGGTCCGGCTCTTCCTCCGTGCCGCGGAAATGGCGGAAGGATTTAAAATAGCGGTAATTCATGTTAAACATTAGCCCGCCTTTGAGCAACAGGTTGTCTTCCGGGTGCGCCCCTGTACAACTTGAAAAATGTCGAATGGCAACACAGCCCTGAGCCTGTAGTGGAACCCAGTAAGAGCTGACCAGGATAAAAAATAAAATAAGTTGAATTGTTTTGAGCATTTTCATGGCTAGATTGTTTTAGATGAATCAAAAGCATGCAGTGGGCCCGATATCCTCACCTGTATCCCGAATACAGATGTCGATAAAGCCGTAACTTTACGCTATGCCAATATACCCGGGCTGACTCCCAAAAGGGTTTCGGACTGGGCAATAGTGATTAATGAAAGGTTAAACTCCCTAAGGAGGTCTTAATGAGACCGCTTTGAATCATAAATACTCGTTTATTGTAGAGGTGGCGCGAAAACGAATTTTCTTTATCTCCCTGTTTGTGGTCTCTGTGGTGGGCCTTGCCATCATCCAGTACCGATACCTCAGGATTGGGCTGAACCTGGCACGGGTGCAATTCAGTCAGAAAATTGCGGAAGCCGGGGCCGAGATCCAACAGGATTTCCTCGGGCGTAACCAGCTGACATTCCTGCTTGCCAATGCCCTGGAGAAGGATACCAGTTTCTTCCGGACGGACCCGGCCCAATTGACCGATGCCTCGCGCTATTTCCTGAAAGACTATCTGCGGGAACGCCTCATGGACCACGAAATCGACCGGGATTTCAGTTTTTCTCTCATGGCCAGGGACAGCAGTTATTATTTGCAGTCCGCCAGGGTAATCCCCAGGGAGGAAGAGGGGTATACGTATCCGATGGAGCTTCAGGGGTATCTTCCGGAGCGGTTCGGGAAACGCATGGTCCTGCAGCTGGAATTCCAGGACCTGAGCAGGTATTTCCTCTCCCAGCTGAACGGGCTTACCCTGCCCAGCCTCCTGTTTTTGGCGGGGATTGTAATCGTGGTGCTCTGGGTCCTGCGGACCTACTACTGGCAACGGAAAGTAATCACGACCACCAATGAATTCATCAACAACCTTACCCACGAGTTGCGAACTCCTGTCTTTTCCATCAGCCTTGCAGCCAGGATCCTGGATGAAAAGCTTGGGGAGGCTTACAGCGGGTATACGGGGAGTATTCTGAAGCAGACCAAAAAACTCTCTTCCCATATCGATAAGGTCCTTGAACTGGGGGCCCTGGAACAAAGCCGTTCGGTCTTCCCCAAGGAGAAGATCGATTTTAGACCTGTGCTGGAAAGCCTTTGCAGGGATTTCCGGGAAAGGTGCCAGATGGAGGGACAGGTGTTTGAATATCGCTTAGAGGATGGGCCCTATCTTATGAAGGCATCCGTTTTCCATCTTGAAAATGCCCTAAATAACCTGCTTGACAATGCGAAGAAATACGGGGATGCTTCCGCAATCACTTTGACTGCTACCAGAAAAGGAAACCAGTTACAGCTGAAAATCCTCAACGGAGGAGCGCCCATCCCACCCGAAGCCCTGGAGGACATCTTTAAAAAATACTATCGAGTTCCGAGAGGGGACCGTCAGAACATCCGCGGGTACGGATTGGGACTGAGCTATGTTCGGACCGTTGCCGAAAAGCACCAGGGCAGGGTTTCGGTCCGAAGCAATGAGGAGTCCGGGACGGTGGTGGACTTTATATTACCTTTACTGCAAAATGGAAACTAAACGACACCGTCTGCTTCTCGTGGAAGATGATACCTCACTGGGGTACCTGCTCTCGGAGTACCTCAAGATGAAGGGTATGGAGATCATATGGGTACAGCGGGCGGGTGAGGTGATGCCTTTACTGGAGGAACAGGTTTTTGACCTGCTCATCCTGGACGTGATGATGCCAGATCTGGATGGTTTCAGCCTGGGTGAAGAAATTCACGAGCGCTTCCCGAGGATCCCGTTTCTTTTTTTGACGGCAAAATCCATGAAAATCGATGTGCTTAAAGGATTTTCTGTAGGAGCCGTCGATTACCTCAAAAAACCCATCGATGAAGAGGAGCTTGTGGTTCGCATCGAATCCCTGCTTTCAAGGTTGAAGACCGCCAGGGAACCTGAGGCAGAAATCCCCTCTCTCGGAAATTATCAGTACGACCTGCGTAACCAGTGCCTCCTGCTGGATGGGGAGGAAATCTCCCTGACCAGCCGCGAAAGCGAATTGCTTACGTACCTCTACCGAAACCGAAACCGTCTGAGCACCCATGCAGACATCCTCAAGCGGATCTGGGGGCGCAATGATTATTTCAACCGCAAAAGCCTGAATGTATTTGTTACGCGTTTGCGCAAACTCCTTGAAAAAGATCCCGATATCCGCATCGAAAATGTACATGGGCAGGGGTTCATTTTCAGGGTTCCCGAGTAAAGGCTCCCTGAGGTGGCGATTCCCGGGTTGGCGAAACAAGTTTCGTATCTTTGAGAAAAAAGCACATGAAAAAGTATTTGGCTATCCTGTTAAGCGCATCCTTCGCGCTCTTTTCCTGTAGTAATGATTCCGATTCCGATCCGGAAAATGAAATCCCGGTTCCGGAGGCCCGAACCTCTATCCCCGATGCCAACTTTGAGGCGGCGCTGGTGGCCCTGAATTTAGACGATGCGGTGGATGGTTCGGTGCTGACTTCCAAAATTGAATTCGTTCAAAGCCTGGACCTGGAAAACGAGGGCATTGAAGACCTTACCGGGATTCAGGACTTTGGGGCACTTATTGATTTGAACGTGAGGGGTAATGAACTCAGCACGCTGAATATCAGCGGCAATACCAAGCTGTTGTTCGTTTGGGCGGAAAACAACCAACTCACCCAGCTGGTGATCGGTAACAACCCGAATATCGAAAAAATAGGAGCTTCCGGTAACCAACTCGCGGCGTTGAACGTTACGGAGTATACCTCTCTTCAATTACTGGACCTTGCCAATAACGAGGTTACCTCTATAGATGTTTCAACCCTGCCGCTGCCAACATTCAATGAATTTAAAATCGAGGGAAATCCCCTGACATGTATCCTTGTAAGCCCTGCACAACTGGAGAATATCCCGGCCTCCTGGACAAAGGATGAGGAGGATACCTGGAGTCTGGACTGCGAATAAGTAAAGGGGGCATGCCCCCCTCCCCGGGAAATAAGATAGGCCCGATCACCGCAATTGCCAAGCAGGAAGACCACCTGAGGAGTGGTATTGAACCAGTCTTCGGATCATTTCTTATTTTTGGGGCAATTGAGATCCCAATGGAAGCCTACGCAACCGCATTGTTATACGCCATACCCTTCTTCATCGTCCTGATGTTGATCGAGATCGGATATGGCCATTTGGTAAAGGAGCAGAAGTACAAGGTGATGGACACCGTGAGCTCTATCAGTTCCGGGCTGACCAACATTTTAAAGGATTCTCTCGGTTTGGGGGTGATCCTGGTGAGCTATCCCTTCCTGGTCGAACATTTGGCCCTGGTGCAGCTGGAGGCAAACTGGCTCGTTTGGCTGACGGCCTTCCTGGCGATCGATTTTGCAGGGTACTGGAACCATCGGCTGAGCCACCATGTGAACGTATTCTGGAATCAGCACGTAATACACCACAGCAGTGAAGAATTCAACCTGGCCTGTGCGCTGCGGCAATCCATATCCAATCTGGTGGGTTATTTTCCCCTTATGTTATTACCGGCAGCCTTTCTCGGGGTACCGGAACAGGTCATTGGCATCCTGGCACCCATCCACCTTTTTGCCCAGTTCTGGTACCATACCCAACACATCGGGAAAATGGGATGGCTGGAGTACGTCATCGTAACCCCTTCCCAACACCGGGTGCACCACGCAATCAACCCGGAATACATCGACAAAAACCTCGGGCAGGTCCTCTGTGTCTGGGATCGGCTTTTTGGGACTTTCCAGGAGGAACTGGAGGAAGTCCCACCCCAGTATGGGGTTCTGAAACCCGCAGGTACCTGGAACCCCATCCACATTAATTTCCAGCACCTCTGGCGGTTGATCCAGGATGCGTGGCGTACACGGAACCCCCTGGATAAATTCCGTATCTGGTTCATGCCCACCGGATGGCGGCCGGCCGACGTGGCCGTAAAATATCCCCGTGAGGTCATCGAGGATGTGTATCATGTCCACCGGTATCAGCCTCCGGCAACGACAGCCTTGAAAGGGTATGCGATTTTCCAAATGATCTGTACCCTGGCCCTGCTTCTGTTCATGTTCTATAACTACAGTGCGATTGGATTTGACGGGCTGCTGCTATTTGGGGCTTTTGTATTTACCGGGATTTACGGGTATACGACCCTGATGGACGGGAAGCCCTATGCGGTATGGATTGAAATGGGGCGGGCCCTGGCCGGGTTTACCCTCATCTACCTGACAGGCGACTGGTTTGGGCTGGGAGCACTTTGGGCGGAAGGCCCGGTGGCAGTCACCCTGTATTTCGGGATAACGCTCCTGGCTGCACTTTATTTCAGGTTTTGGGAAAAGAACTCCCGGAAAGCTTCTGTGGCTTATTGAGGCAATTCAGGAAAGTTTTTTGACTTCCTTATTTACCAGGTCTATATAATCCCTCATAGCCTCCTCCGGAGCGATGTCGCGGGCCTGAATAAGGGCGTTTGCCTTAAAGGCATTTATAAGGGGGGTTTTGCTCCCCGGATTGTTGAAATTCTGGTTTGCAATCTTGTAGTAGGCGTATAATTTCAAAAGCAGGTCGGCGGGTAGCAGGCGGGTGTAGTTGTTTATATAATCAACTGCCTCCCTGAATTCCCTATGTAGTTTTTCATTCTTCATCCTGCTTTCCCAGGGTAGCCATACAGGTTTTCGCACCTACTACCTTCTGGTTTAGTTTTACCGTGATAAGGCAATCCAAAGGTAGCAACAAATCTACCCGTGAGCCAAATTTTATAAAACCTGCATCCTCCCCCTGCTGGATACTCTCACCGACTTCAGCGTAATTGACAATCCGTCGTGCCACGGCTCCGGCAATCTGCCGGTATCCAATTTTACCGAATTTGGGCGTTTGGATAACCACTGTGGTGCGCTCGTTTTCCGTGCTGGACTTCGGATGCCAGGCTACCAGGTATTTACCCGGATGGTATTTTGAATAGGCGATCTGTCCGCTGGCCGGGTAGCGGGTGACATGAACATTAGTGGGAGACATAAAGATGGACACCTGAATCCGCCTGTCGTGGAAATACTCCGTCTCCTCTACTTCCTCGATGGCCACAACCTTTCCGTCTGCCGGAGCCAGGATCTCATCGAAGTTCTTAGGGGCGATTCGTTTCGGATTCCGGAAGAATTGCAGGATCGCTATCAGGAGCAACAGGGCCGTTAGCTGCAGGGAAATCCTCAGCCAATCCGGGTTGAGGTAGAAATGGGCCAATACCACCGCCAGCGCACACCCAAAAAATGCCATTAAAATAATCTTCTGACCCTCTTTATGAAACATAGCTAAAGACAGTTAAGGTTAGGTATGCAAAAGGCGCCGCAAAAACCAGGCTGTCCAGCCGGTCCAGCATGCCACCGTGACCCGGCAGGATGGCGCCGCTATCCTTGATGCCTGCAGCTCGCTTGAGCTTGGACTCTATCAAATCCCCAAAACTTCCCATAAGCACCAGAACTATGGCCAGAATCATCCATTGTTGCGAATTCAGCACGGGAACATAGCGCCCGAGCAAATAGGCAGCGAGCAATGTAAAAACCATCCCTCCCAGACTCCCTTCAATGGTCTTTTTGGGAGATACAGAGGGGAAGAGTTTGGTGCGTCCCACGGATTTTCCAACCAGATAGGCGAAGGAGTCATTCACCCAGATCATTATGAAAATACCGATTATCAGGTATTTGGCAAAGAATTCATCCTGGTAGGGGATCATGGTCAGGAAAATACAGCCGCCCCCAAGGTAGAACAGCCCGATCAGATATTTCTGAAGCGTGTTAAAGACCTGAAGTTTTCGGATATACAGATAAATAATAAGCCCTGTGTTTACGGCAATGGTAAGAAATAACAGTAACTGTATCAGGAAGGGATCCTGCGTCAGATAGATAAACACGAACCAAAGAGCCAAGTAGGCCATAAAGATATAGTACCCTTTGAGCAGAACGAGCCTTTTATATTCATAAAGGCAGGCAAGCCCGAAGACCATAAAAAGGAAGTTATAGGCATCTGGGCTCAGGAAGACTGCGGAAAGCAGCAGTAACACATACAGGACTCCGGTCAGCAGCCGTCTTAGAACCTCCCTCATCGCTACAGATCCTCCAGTAATAAAAGGTACAGGTGTTTGGAACTACTGCCGTAGGTGAGAAAGTCCTTGGAATCTTCCGAACCGGGTTGGAAGTGTTTCAGGGTGGTAATATTGGCCGGTATCCGTAATTTGTACTTCTTTTTAATGGTTTTCAACCCTTCGCCTATGGTATCCACCAGTTGGCTGGTGGTGGC
>JARRQA010000098.1:0-8010 GCA_037382325.1 Robiginitalea sp. | reverse complement strand
TGATTTCGGAAAAAGCATTTGTACTGTCCATGATATTCCTTCTGCTGGCCTGCGGGAAGCCTCTTGAGGAGTCCCGGCATTCCTTTGAAAACCAACTGGCAGGTGCTCCGGCTATTTCCGGCAAAGAAGCATACCTCAACAGCCCTTGTTTAACTGCAGGGGACCGGGTTTATATGGTGGGCCACCAGGACGGGAGTTTCCCTGAACTCGGATGGCATATCAAAGGGGAAATGGGGGGCATCTGGGACCATCCCGTCAAATTAATGGACGGTTTCAATGCTTTCCTGCATATAGAAGGATCAAAAATCCCACTGAAGAATGCCCGCCGTTTTACGAATTATCCCATGGCAGGCCGCCATGACTACCGGATGGATTCCCTTGGTCTTCAAATTGAGCGCTGGCAATTTGTCCCCGACGGCAAAGAAGGCCTGGCCCTGGAATTTGTTCTTTACAATACAGGTGATACCGTCAAATCCCTGGAGTTTGGTTTTACCGGACATCCGGACCTGCGGCCTACATGGCTGGGGGAACGAACCGGGATGGCAGACGGGAAGGACCTTCCTGCCTTTGACAGGGATTTGGAGGCCTGGGTGGTGAAAGACGCTCAGAATCCTTGGTATGTCATCTTCGGCTCAAATCTCAGGGTTGCATCACATTCGCAAAGCCCTCCCCATTACAAGGGCAACGGGACTTCGTCTGAACTCACATACAGCCTGGAAATCCCCTCGGGGGAAAAAACGCAAATCCGGTTTGCCATAGCGGGGTCCTATACCTCTGAATCAAATGCAAGGTCTACTTATTCAGACATCCTCAATAAGGCTGACCAATTGCTAACTGAAAAACGCGACCGCTACATGGATTTGGCTTCCCGTTCCCGGCTGGTCACTCCGGATTCTGCCCTGAACCAGACCTTCGAATGGCTCAAGTACAACTGTGACTGGCTGATACAGGAGGTGCCCGGAATGGGCAGGGGGATCGTCGCAGGCATCCCGGACTATCCCTGGTGGTTTGGGGTAGACAGTGAGTACGCCCTGCAGGGGTATATGGCCATCGGGCAATGGAAGCCCGCCTATGAAACCATCCACCTGCTGGACAGTTATAAATGAAACCCCTCAGTAAGCAACCCTCCTCTGGCAAATCTATAAGTGGAACGGGGGCAGGGAGTTACACAAAGAAAACTTTCCGACGATCCGAAGTGGCCTCTCATGGCTCATGGAAGAAAACGACGGGACCGAAAACGGCTTTCCGGACGGCTTTGGCATGATGGAAATTCACGGCCTCAACAGTGAAATGATCGATGTGGCTACCTATACCCAGGCAGGATTTAAGGATGCCTCATTAATCGCAACAGAACTGGGAGAAGATTCCCTGGCGGTGGAATACCTTCAACGCGCCACATTTCTCAGGTCGAAAATCAATAAAGATTTCTGGTCCGAGGAATTTCAATCCTATGCTGATTTTATGGGGACGAATGCCCAGGCACTCCAACTCATAGAAGATGCCATCGTACGGGCGGACACTTTGGGGAAACCCTGGGCGGTGGAAGAGCTGGAAAACACCCGGGATCTCATACTTAAAGAATCCGGGGGAAGCGACCACAAACCTTTTGTCCTCCATCACAACTGGGTGGTAAACACTCCGATGGAAATGGGGATAGCCGATCCGGAAAAGGCCTTGAAGGCTCTGGAAACCGCCCGTAAATTCACGAATCCTTTTGGTGTTTTCGTCACCGGGATCGACCGGGATGCCACCGCCGGGCAGGATGAAGGCTCCTTTAAAGGGAGTAAGGTCTTTTCCTATACCGGTGCGGTTATGACCCTGCCCACAGGCGTTCAGGCGGTTGCGGAAAACAATTACGGACATCCGGACCAGGCTCTGGATTACCTTCGCCGGATGACGAGAAGTTTCAGTTATGCGTTTCCAGGAAGCATGTATGAGGTATCCCCTGATTACGGTATGATGGTACAGGCATGGAACATTTACAGCTTTGCCGTGCCCATAGTGCGTCAGTTCTTTGGAATCGATCCGATGGCTTCGGAAAAAACCGTAACAATCCACCCGCAAATGCCTTCATCCTGGCCTCGGGCATCCCTGGAAAACGTACAGGTCGGAAAAAATAACCTCTCGGTCTATTTCTCAAATAACGAAGACCAAATACACCTCAGGGTCCAGCAGGATCAACCGGACTGGAAAATCCTCATTGACCTGGGAGGTGTTAAACCCGCGGATCTTGAAGTGATCCACGGAGAAACCGAACTGGACCTGAATAATGGAAAACTCCTTGTACGGGGTACAGGAGAATTCGTCGAACTTAAATATTCTAAGCTTTAGGAATAAATGTCCGGTTGGAAGCACAAAGGATATACCGTAGAAGAAGCCCACAAGCGCATGCAGCGGTTTTGCACTTTCCGGGAGCGATGCCACCAGGAGGTGGTTCTCAAACTCAGGGAAATGCACATGATTCCACAGGCTATTGACACTATTGTGGTGGACCTCATCGAAGAGGGCTTTCTCAACGAGGAGCGGTTCGCCAAAGAATTCACCCGGGGCAAGTTCAGACAAAAACACTGGGGAAAAACCCGTATAAGAAGGGCCCTTCAGCAACGGGAGATTTCAGACTACCTGATCCGGAAAGCGCTTGATGAAATCGACCAGGAGGCATACCTCAGCTCCTTTGATGCCCTTGCGGAGAAACGCTGGTCCGAATTAAAGACAGAAAAGGACCTTCAGAGGAAGCGAAAAAAACTTGTTGATTACCTGCTGTACAGAGGGTGGGAGGCTGAGATGGTTTATAATAAGGCTTTTGAGCTTGGCAGGTAATCATGAAGCCAGTTTTGAAAAGGCCGGATTCAAAGAGTTTCCATAAATGGAATCTGCAAATTTAGCTTCAAATATGTAACTTTACGATCACTTTTAAATCCCAAGACAAATGAAACCTAAAGTTACCACGGAGTTTCATCACGGTCAGGCGCAGATTTTTAAAAACCCTTACCTGGAACGTCTGACAAAGACCAATCCTTTGCAGAACATCCTTGTTTATGGTACGGCCATCATTGCTATGATCGTCCTGGCAGGGACCCGTATAGGACTAACCCCTTTGCAGATTGCCGGGTGGTTCCTCATTGGCATTTTCTTCTGGACATTCGCGGAATACATACTGCACCGGTATTTATTTCATTGGGTGACAGAAGCAAAATGGTCCCAGCGGTTTCACTTTATCATGCACGGCTCCCACCACCTCTACCCAAGGGACAAGGAACGCCTCCTCATGCCTCCCGTTCCCGGACTCATCATGGCCTCCGTGCTCTTCGGGATCTTCTATTTGGTTTTCTGGATAGTGGGTTATCCAAAGCTTGCCTTCGGGTTTTTCCCGGGTTTTTTTACCGGGTACCTCCTTTATTCTTTCGTGCACCGGGCCACCCATGTGATGCGGCCTCCAAAGCGGTTCCGAAAACTCTGGATGCACCACAGCCTGCACCACTACCGGTACCCCGACAAGGCTTTTGGGGTTTCCAATACGTTATGGGACCGGGTGTTTGGCACGATGCCCCCAAAAGAAAGGGCATCCTGAAGAAGGTCTAAAACGGATTATCGGATACTTTTCATCCGTTCGAAAGGCTGGGTCCGGTCAAACAGATACCTGTAGGTGGCATGCACCTTGCAAACCGCCCCCCCTACCTGACGCACGACCATGATCATTTTAGGGTTAAAATCCCCGATCCCGTTCATTTCAAGGGTTTCATATCTTTTTGTGGTATTTAGCTCCCGGGCCATTTTGTGGATAATGGCTCCATCCACACCCTTTCCCTGATGTTCGGGGACCACTCCAAAGACCATCCCCAGCATCTTCCGGTTGCGGCCCGTCTTTTTGTGCCAGAAGAATTTGAGCTTTCCCCACAAGTCGAGGTGGCCATTGACGTGTTTAAGGATCTGGTTCACCTCCGGGATACAGATAAAGATGGCCACCGGGTCCTTGTGGTAATAAGCCACCCAGATTATTTTTTCATCCAGAATGGGCTTGAGTCGATCGATGATCGCCCTGCCCTGTTCCATGGACAACGATTGCACCCCTTCGTGTTTTACCCAAGCCTTGTTGTATACCTCAATTATATCTCTGGTAAAACGCTCCAACTCCCCTATTTTAAGGTGCTCGAAGGTATAGGCAGGGTCTTTTGACACGAGATTGGCCTTGTATTCCAGTCGTTGACTCAGAGGTTCATATACCGGTTTCAGGAAGGTGTACTGCTGGTAATAAGTCTGAAACCCGTAGGTCTCAAACAACTTTTGATAATAGGGAAAGTTGTAGTTGGACTGATAATTGGGTTCCTGGTCAAACCCCTTGGTAAGCAGGCCCCACCATTTATCGCGCCTGCCGAAATTAATGGGGCCATCCATGTATGTGGCGCCCTGGGCGGACAACCACTCCTTGGCAGCGTTGAATAGCAGGTCTGCTGCCTTTTGATTATCGATGCATTCGAAAAATCCTATGCCAGCTGATTGTTTACCCTCCTCTTTATCCCCGGAATGTCTTATGATAAAAGCTGCGATCCTTCCGATGGTCCGACCATTCTCTTCCAGGAGCCAGCGCCTGCAATCCCCGTGGTCAAATGCCCTGTTCGCTTTGGGATCAAAAACTGCCTGAATATCGGAGTCCAGGGGCCGGATCCATGTCCTGTGGTTTCTGTACAGAAAAACCGGAAACTCGATAAACTTTTTTTCTTCGGCCCTGGAGGCCACAGGTACAAGGTGCATATAGCTCGCTGGTGGTTGAGTATTATCCTATTTTCCGATCCATCTGCTTGTCCCTGGTGCTGGAAGGCTGATCTGAAGTGCTGGCCATATGCTTATGGGTGCGTTCTATAGCCTGTTCATTTTTCCAGTCTATCCATTTCTGACCACGCATCCGGCGCATCAAATTGTCGTAGTGACGCATTACAAAAATATTGTAAAGGGCCTTGCTCAGGTTCCTGGGATTCCTGGCAATAGCCCTCAAACTCATCGAAAAACCAGGCGTAATATACCGCATAAAATGCCAGTAGCCCTCCGGCATATAGAGGACCTCCCCGTGATCAAGGCTTGCTTTAAAGCCCCGGGTGTACTTCAGTGCCGGCCACTGGCCCAAATCTGGTTCTGCAAAGTCTATGCTTTCATGGGTAATCAAAGAATGCGGGACCTTGTAAAGGAATTTGTTCTCTGCCTGAGAAAAGAGCACTACCTCTTTTCGGCCTTCAAAGTGAAAATGAAAAATATTGGCCAGATCGATGTCGTAATGCATAAAGGTATGGGAATTTTCACCCCCAAAACAAAGCATGGGCAGGCTCTTCATCAGTCGCAGACCAAAATCGGGATATTCAAAATCCTCCTGAAGCCGGGGCACCTCCTTGAGGATATTCCATAGAAAAATGCGATAGCGCGTTGGCTCACGCTTGAGCAGATCGATGTAGTCCGCCATACGCATTTCTTGGTGTGGCTGGTTAAACCCTTCCTTGTAATCCACCGGCCGGTCGTCATAAAGCGGGACCATTTTATCTCCGGCCACTTTTTTCATGTACTCCAGGCTCCATTTGGAATAGGCAGGCCAATCCTCAATGGCTTTCTCGATGACTACAGGACGTTGTGGTCTGAAATAGTCATTCAGAAACGCCTCTCTGGAGATCCGGGTTACTCTTGGGACTTCTTGCAGATACACGGCCTGTTCGGGTTTAATTTCCAAAGGTAAGAAACCTCATAAAAAAGGAGGAGGACACCGATTATTCAGGAGGTCCGCTTTTGACGGGCCTTCTCGTTGCGTTCTATTTTATGGGCCGGACGGGACCATTTGGGTTTTTCACCCAATGGCTGCAAGGTGGAATCTTCAGCCTCTACGGTGCGGGGTTGCTCCATTTTAACAAATGGTTTTTGGGGATTCAATCCGAGTTCCCGGAACATTTCCATGTCCTGGTCCACATCCGGGTTCGGAGTGGTGAGCAGTTTATCTCCGGCAAAAATTGAATTTGCCCCTGCGAAAAAACAGAGGGCCTGTCCCTCACGGCTCATTTCCGTACGTCCCGCGGAAAGACGTACCTGGGTGCGGGGCATAACAATACGGGTGGTCGCCACCATCCGAATCATCTCCCATATTGAAACGGGCTGCATTTCCTCCATTGGCGTCCCCGGTACGGGTACCAGAGCATTGATGGGTACAGACTCTGGCTGGGGGTCCAGGGTGCTCAGGGCCACCAGCATTCCCGCACGGTCTTCAAGGGTTTCCCCCATTCCAATTATACCCCCGCTGTAAACCGTTACGTTGGTCTTCCTAACGTTACCGATGGTTTCAAGGCGATCCTCAAAGGCACGGGTAGAAATCACATCCTTGTAATAATCCTCAGAGGTATCCAAATTGTGGTTGTAGGCATAGAGGCCTGCCTCTGCCAGTCGCTTTGCCTGGTTTTCGGTCAGCATCCCAAGGGTACAACAAACCTCCATATCGAGCTTGTTGATCGTTCGGACCATCTCAAGGACCTGGTCGAATTCAGGTCCGTCCTTTACATTCCGCCAGGCGGCCCCCATGCATACGCGGGAACTCCCTGAAGCTTTCGCCCGAAGCGCCTGGGCCTTCACCTGCCGCACGGACATCAGTTCATTTCCCTCTATGTCCGTATGATATCTGGCCGCCTGTGGACAATACCCGCAGTCTTCAGGGCATCCGCCGGTTTTAATGGAAATGAGCGTTGAGACCTGTACGGTATTAGGATCGTGGTGCTCCCTGTGAACGGTGGCAGCCTCATACAACAATTCCATAAGCGGTTTATTGTAGGTTTCTACGACCTCTTCCCTGGTCCAGTCATGCCTGATATCACCCATTGATTTGACTTTAAATTTAAAAATGCCCCTAAGGCGTTCCCCGTTCTCAGGGATTTTATCTCCTTTCAAAAATAGCCCATTAGCACTTAAACGCCAATTCTTCCCTGGTCCAGACCACGGAAAGTCAGGGACGCCGGATCAAAATACTCACAGCATTTCCGCCAAAACCGACGGCATTGACCAGGACATACCGGAGCCGGGTCGGGGTTTCTGCTCCTTTGACATAGGGAATACCTATGAATTGCTGTTTTTGCAACATGAGCACCGCCATTTCCAGGCTAAACAGGCCCGAGGCGCCAAACGTATGTCCGATCTTCCATTTATTGGTGGTCAAGGCGGGAAGTTTATCACCGAAAACCTGTTGAATTGCCCGGTATTCAGAACGGTCCCCCTTGACAGTTCCAGGGGCGTGCATTACCACTGCATCTATTTCTGCCGGGGACACCCTCTTCATGGCCATACTCATGGACCGTTGCAGACAACTGGCTTCTGCAGAAAGGGATGCGCCGTGCTTAAGGGGTTCGGTAGCCCATCCCATGCCCTCAATACAGGCAAGTGCCTCGCTGCCAGTTCCGGTTTCAAGGCAAACCGCCCCAGCGCCTTCCCCCAGGACCATGGTGTTATTGGCCTTCTCCAGGTCCAGGGCGCGGCACGGGTAAGGCCCTTCTTCACGGCTGTAGATTTTCAGGGCCTGCATCTGGGCTATGGTAAATGGCGTCAGCGGGGCCTCACTGCCCCCTGCCAGGAATTTTTTAGCCATTCCGGAGCGAAGCCAGGCCACCCCGTTCAGGATTGCATGCAACGCTGTGGAACAGGTTATGGAATGGGAAAGTGCAGGCCCGCCGGACCTCAGGTCCTGTGCGACCCAGGAGGAAATGTTGCCCAAAGTCGTACTCGGAGAGGACTGGGTTCCCACGTGCCCGGTTTCCCTGAATTGCTGGTGATATTTTTCAAAAAGGCCGGTAGCTCCCCGGGAAGAGCCCAAATTTATGCCGAATCCGGAACCGGGACCCCATCCGGCCCGTTTTATGGCTTCACGGCATACCACCATGGCGTACAGGACGCTCCTGTCGAGGTTTCTGTAAGCGGTCCGGGACGCCTGAAGTTCCTCGACGAGAGCATTCTCGGGTTCAGGCAGTTTTCCCACAAATACACCGGCTTTAAGGC
>JARRQA010000097.1:0-11443 GCA_037382325.1 Robiginitalea sp. | reverse complement strand
GCCCTGGCCTACCATGAACTCTATCAGGAACTGTCCGATTCCCTGAGCAGGAATGAGAACAAACAGAGCCTGAGCATGTTGAAAACGAAGACTGAGTACGAGCGTCAGAAGGAGGCACTGATCCGGGAAAATGAAAAGGCCCTTGCCCAGCAAAACCGATACATCAAAGTAGGTGCCATCCTTTTGTTGCTGGCCATGCTGGTAATCTACCTGGTACACCGCAGTAAAAAGCTTCAGCAACAACTCACCCAGGAACTGAAGGTCAAACACCAGCTCCTGGAAAAACGGAAAACCGAATTGCAGGTCAACAATGAGACCAAAACCAAGCTGTTCTCGATCATTGGCCACGATCTACGGGGCCCGATCGGGGCGTTGAAAGAACTCCTTAAAATGTTCAAGGACGGGGAAATTTCCCAGGAAGAGTTTCGGTCCTACATGCCCAAGCTACGGTCGGATGTGGACCATCTTTATTTGACCCTGAACAACCTCCTGTCGTGGGGCCATTCCCAGCTGAACGGTTCGGTGACCAAGCCAGCTGCCGTTTCCCTGCGGCAGATCGTAGCGGACAATATGAACCTGCTGACTGAAATCGCTGAGAACAAATCCATCCGGATCGTCAATGAAGTACCCTCAAACACAGAGGTCTGGTCCGATCCGAATCAGATCGATATCGTAGTGCGGAACCTTATCAGCAATGCGCTGAAGTTTACCCCTGAAAACGGGATGGTTACCATTCGCGGCGATGAAAGAGAGGACCACTGGGAAGTCTCTATAAGGGATACGGGTGTGGGAATGGACCGGGTTACCCTCCAAAAGATCTTTGAACCGAAAAACAACCATTCCACCTACGGAACCGCCAATGAAAAAGGGACCGGACTCGGTCTTGTCTTATGTAAAGAAATGGTTGAGAAAAACCATGGTAAAATATGGGTAGACAGCATGTTAAGAAAAGGTAGTTCGTTTTATTTCACACTGCCAAAATCGGCGGAAAACTACAGCCAGGCCGTTTAGATCAGGGCATCCAGGTTTTGGACCGCTAACGGGCGCTCCGAAGTAAACCCCTCTGCGTATTCCACCCCGATAAGCCTTCCCAGATCCCTGGCCCTGTAGGTGACGCTATCCAGAAAATTTTGGCTGCTGATGGGCGTTTCGGGTTCCTCGCTCCCCGGGTCATAAAACTGGGAGTCATAGGCGCGGATGGCCTCAAGTTTCTTTTCGATAAATCCAGTCACATCGATGGCGATATCCGGAGTCAGGTTTTTCCATTGTATATAGTGATAGACCTGTTTGGGCCTCCACGGTTCCTGCCATTCTTCATAACCCTCCAATTGGGTGTCGATCTTTACCAGCCCACTGAGGAAGCAGGCATCGCTTACCAGGGAGCTGCCCTTCGCATGGTCAATATGCCTGTCTTCTATGGCGTTGCAAAGAACAATCTCCGGTCGGAACCGCCGTATCTGCCGCACTATGGCCAGCTGATGCTCCTGGTCATTCCGAAAGAAGCCATCTTTGAATTCCATGTTCTCCCGAACAGATAGCCCCAGGATCTCAGCTGCCCGTGCCGATTCCCTGTCCCGGATCTCTGCAGTACCCCTGGTACCGAGCTCTCCCCGGGTCAGATCGATGATTCCCACTTTCTTACCGCGGGCTATTTCCTTCGCAATGGTGGCGCCGGCCCCTAGCTCGGCATCGTCAGGATGGGCACCAAATACCAGTATATCGAGTTTCATTTGATTGGTTGAGATTATGATTCCGGCAGTTCCACCGATTCAGGAGACAGCGCTTTTTCAAGGGCCTGAGAAAGATCGGACCTGAGGTCCTCAAAATCTTCGATACCCGCTGAAAAACGGATCAGCCCGTCCCGGATCCCCGCCTGCTCGCGCTCCTCGGGGCTCAATAACCCGTGGGAGGTTTCAGATGGGGCCAAAAGGGTGCTTTCCACCCCGGCGAGGCTCATAGACGCCTTAATCAATTCAAGGGACTTCCTGAAAACCTCCGGGTTTATCCGGGGGGACAATTCAAAGGAGAGCATTCCACCAAAGCCCCTCATTTGTTTTTTTGCGATTGCGTGCCCCGGATGGTCTTCCAGGCCGGGATAGTACACCCGGTCAATTCCGGGATGGTCGGAGAGAAAACGGGCGAGGCGGATGGCGTTCTCATTCTGTTCACGCACCCGGATTCCCATGGTTTTCAGGCTTCGTTCCAGCAACCAGACCGTATAGTCACTGAGGCTTCCCCCCAGGTTTTTGGCCAGCTGGAAGATGCGATCCACGTTTTCAGCACTTCCTGCCACTGCCCCTGCACAAATATCCGAATGCCCGCCCATATATTTGGTCGCACTATGGATGATAATGTCGATCCCAAAGTCTGCGGGGTTTTGATTCACAGGGCTTGCAAAGGTATTGTCAATCATCGTTTGGATTCCCCTGCCGCGTGCCAGTTCGGCCACGGCCTCCAGGTCGGTAAGAGACAGCAAAGGGTTGGAAGGGGTCTCCAGATAACAAACCCTTGTATTGGGCCTGATGGCATTTTCAAAATCCGAAGCCCGTGTCTGATCGATAAAGGTGAATTCAATCCCGTATTTACCAAACTCTTCTGTTAGCAGGTTGTACGTGCCCCCGTAAATCTGGCGGGGAACTACCATATGGTCCCCTTTTTGGAGGAAAGCGAGCAGGCTCGTACTGACGGCCGCCATTCCACTGCCGAAAATAAGGGCAGCTTCCGTATGCTCCAGGGCGGCGATTTTACGGCAGAGCGCCTCCTGGTTCGGGGTATTGAAGTAGCGGGGATACCGTTTGACCTCAACGTCCTGATAGGCATAGGACGTACTCATATACAAAGGGGATACGGCGCCCCTGAATTGCCTGTCTTCCAGCTCCCCCACATGGGTACAGATGGTATTTATCCCCCTTTCAGTGTTTTTCATACGTAATTGTTACACACGCAAAATGTAAAGGTAGTGATTTCGTCCAATCACATGTCCCTGTGTCATCCTTCCTGAAGATCCGGTCTCGCTTCAGGCTTGAAGCGTCGCCTCGTTAAAGTGTTTCCGGTATTTCCAATAGCTCAGTACCCCGAGCAGGAGGACACCCGCCAGCGTATACCAAACAAATGTCGGGGTAATAACCTGGTCTCCGCTGGCATAGCTGTGCAGCCCCACCAAATAGAAGTTCACCCCAAAATAGGTCATCATAATACTGGAAAAGGCCAGGATGCTCAGAAAATTAAACGTCCAGGTACCCCGGAGACCCGGGACCAGTCGGGTATGGATCACGAAGGCATATACCAGGATGGAGATCAGGGCCCAGGTTTCCTTGGGGTCCCAGCCCCAGTAACGTCCCCAGCTTTCATTGGCCCATTGCCCGCCCAGAAAATTTCCGATCGTGAGCATCACCAGGCCAATGGTCAGTGCCAGTTCATTGATGATGGTAAGCTCTTTGAGATTCAGCTTCATCTTCTTCTGGTTCCGCTTGTTGGTAAGCAGGATAAGGATTAAGGACACCACTCCAAGGATCATCCCCACGGTCAGCGGGCCATAGCTGGCCACAATTACAGCCACGTGGATCATAAGCCAGTAGCTGTCAAGGACGGGTACCAGATTGGCGATGGCCGGATCCACCCAGCTTTGGTGCGCGATCCAAAGCAACATGGAGGTTACAAAGGCGGTGGCCGCAATAGTCATGTCACTTTTGCTCCCCAGCCAAAGGCCCATACCCATACAGGCCCAGGAAACATAGAGTATGCTTTCATAGGCATCACTCCAGGGGGCGTGTCCTGAAATGTACCAGCGCATGATAAGGCCCGCGGTATGCCAGATAAAAAACAGGATGATCGTACCCTTCAGGAAGTAGGTGGTGACATCCCAGATCTTGCGGTCCCTGAAGATCCGGAAAATGAGCACAAAGAACATTAAAACCCCCACCAGGGCGTAGTATTTATAAAGCCTGTTAAAAATATCCAGCTTGTTGTAGATGACTTCAGCCTTTACCTTGTTATCCTCCGGCAGGACCTCACTACCCAGTCGTTTTTGATTGGTATGGAAGGATGCCAGCAGGCTGTCCGCCTGTACGTAATCCCCGTTGTTTGCCCCCTGTTGGAGTGACATCAGGTAGAACGGCACGGCCTTGTCGATAAAATTGGCATACAGGGAATCCGGCACAGGAAATCTGCCGCTGCGGTATTCACGGGCTGAGATCCATTTGTTGTTTTCGTTGTTGGGCAGGGGGAAAATTCGAAGGATTTCGCCGCTAAGAGCCCTGTTCAGAAGGCTGAGCCTGAAATAGGCGTCCTTGAAGTCCTGTTGGAATTTATTCGGGGTATTGGTGGCAAAAGCCTCCTGCAAGACGGGGTCCAGCTTGTTGCGCCCCTGGGAGTCGATAAAGTCGATCAGGCGGACGTATTTCTTATCTCCCGACACCCCTATGAGGTTCCGGATGCTGTCGTTCTGGGATTTTTTATCCAGGGCGATTAATTCAGCCAGCGTCCAGAGCCTTGGCTGCATCATCATGGAGAGCAGGACCTGGTCCGGGGACAGCCCCTTGTACTGATCCCGGAAACTGAGTTTCCGCAGCAACTCGGATGAAAATGTATTGATAGGTTTCATCCGTCCCCCGTCATCCTGTATAACCAGGTGCCCAAATTTTTCCGCCTGCTCCAGGGGTACCACACTGGCCATAATGAGTGAATCCACCACCTCCTGAGAGGGAGGTTCGTTTTGGATTTCGTGATTGTGGTCAGCTGGTGGATTCTGCTCCTGGGCCACCCCGGCTACAGAGACCAGCAGGAACAGGCAGGTGAGGGCAGCTTTTTTCTTTTCGATCTTCCTGAGCATCTGGGCCAGGTCCCGGAAGCGGGTCTTCCCAAAGAACATGATCCCCAGCAAACCAATATACAGGAGGAAGTATCCGATGTACGTTATCCAGGTACCCCAGAAATCGTGGTTTACCGAAAGAACGGTCCCCTTTTCATCCGGATCAAAACTCGCCTGAAAAAACCGGTATCCCCGGTGGTCAAGCACGTGATTCATGTAAATATCATAATCAAAAGGGCGATCATCTATAACAGTGATTTTGCTCATAAAAGAGGAATACGCCTTTTGGGTCCCCGGGTACTTTTCCGCGATAAAATCGTTCAGGGTAATGCTAAAGGGAAGCTCCCGTACCTTGGAACCATAGGACATCCGGAAAGTGAGATCGCCAATCTCAAAGGGATCACTGTAGATCGCCCGTCCCTTTCCCCCCATCAGGGCTTTCTGCACGGTCTGCCCCTGGGATGTCACATCCACCAGGAGCGCATCCTGGTCGTTATCCGTCTGTTCCTCCTCAGGGATTTGCACCGCCTTGTAAACACCCCGCATCGGAGGCTGGGGCAGTACAAACTGCGTGTTCCCAAGGGTATACAGCGAACGCAGCATCAAGGTCTGGGTGCTGTCTTTGGTCAGGGTTCCGCTGAACTGGTCCGCCATTCGCATAAAGCTCCCCTCAAAGGGAGAACGAATGGTGAGGCTGTCTCCGCGGGCGCTGATATTGATAGCTCCCTCCACAGGGTTGTTGAGGGTAAAGAGGATGTTGTGTATGTTTTCTACGGTGCCCTCCTCCAGGTAATGGTCGTGGCGGGAACCCGCTCCGGCTTCGACGATCTTAAGAAACAGGGCGCCGGAATCGTCCGGTATCATCTCCATGCGCGCGCCCTCGATGAAGCCCGCGTATGAGATTTCAAAGGGGATGCCGTTGAAGTCCCTTTTCCAGGGCAAGGAAGACTGTATGGCTTCTGCCGTCACAATAAGGTTGTCCTGTAGGGGTTTACGCTGCAGCTGTCCGTCTATTTCCCCGTCCACAAATACCGTCAGGTAGGTCTTGTCCGAATAAAATACATTTTCGGTAGCCCCTTCCCGAATGGGCATCATTCCCTCGTAGCTTATATAACGGGTCACAAAGGCCCCCACGATAATCAGAATCCAGGAAATGTGCAGGAGCAGCACGGGCCATTTCTCCTTTCTAAGAAGGTGGTAGCGTTTGATATTTCCGATAAAGTTGATCAGGAAAAGCGCCATAACGGTCTCAAACCACCAGGCGTTGTATATCCAAATACGAGCCGTCTCTGTACTGTACCAGCTTTCAATAAATGTTCCAAAGGCCATGGCAACAGCCATAAACAGGAACAGGAAGGCCATAAGACGGGTTGAAAAAAGTATTTTTCCAAGGGTATGTAGCATGTCGTTAGTGTAAAAGCAATTCCAAAAATATGGGATTTGGGACAAAAATAAGGGAGGAGAGACTCGTGTTAAAATCAAATTTGATAAAAAGAAAAGAAAGGTTTGAAGGTACGCTAAAAACAATCTTCCACTTTACAGGATCACTCCACTCCTTGTTTTTTAAGTCATTCACTCCCTGATTTGATTATATGGCTATTTTTACGCTGTGATTCGGATTGTACTTCTGGGGAATGGGAACGTGGCCTTTCACTTACACAGGGCCCTGCACACAACCGGCGGCGTTGAACTCGTTCAGGTGGTTGGCCGGCGGCCTGAGGCTTTTTCAGATTTCGATCCTGAAATTTCGCGTGGCATCCTGGGGGAGCCTGTGGCGGAAGCCGACGTGTATGTGATCGCCGTTTCTGACAGTGCGGTTGAAGAGGTGGCCGGAACCCTTCGGGATAAAAGCGGATTAGTAGTACATACCTCCGGCGCCCGTGACCTGGAAGCCCTAAAGGGTATCGCGAGGCCGGGAGTCCTGTATCCGCTTCAGACCTTCAGCCGGGAGCGGAGACTGGAATTCAGGGATATTCCTGCCCGAAGACAATTGCATCTGGCGGCCGTATTTGTCAACAATTTCTCGAATCACATGGTATATCTGGGGGAAACACTCTGCCGTGAACAGGAGCTTCCGGCGGCCCTCTTGCACCCGTTGCTCCGGGAGACTTTTTCCAAATTTGAGGCCCCGGGCCCCTACCAGTCCCAGACCGGGCCCGCCCGTCGCGGGGACCGGGTGACCCAGGAAGCACACCTGAGGCAGCTAAAGGATTCTCTTCTAAGGGAATTATATCAGATCATTTCAGAATCCATAGAACGAACCTATGACTAAGAATTACAAAGAACTCCTTAAGGATATCACCACCTTTGTTTTCGATGTGGACGGGGTTTTTACCGACAGTTCCATCCTGATCACCACCAAAGGCGAACTCCTTCGAAAAATGAGTGTGCGGGACGGGTATGCCGTAAAAACGGCCCTTAGCCAGGGGTACCGCATATGTATCATCAGCGGAGGTACGAACGAGGGGGTCCGGGAACGGATGCAGGCCCTGGGGGTAACCGATATTTTCCTGGGGGCGGCCTATAAGGAGGATTCCCTTAGGGAATACCTGATGGACAATGAGATCCGGCCCGAAGAGGTCCTGTATATGGGTGATGACATTCCCGACATCCCGGCAATGCAAATGTCCGGAATTATTGCCTGTCCGCAGAATGCCGTCGCGGAAGTCAAAAGGATTTCCCATTACATTTCCCACCTGGCCGGGGGAGAAGGCTGTGTGCGGGAGATCATCGAACAGGTCCTGAAGGTTCGCGGCCACTGGCATACCCATTTTAACGCTGCAAACGATTGATGGCCGGCGCCGCTTTTACCCCGCCCTTTAAACTGGTCCTCGGTTCTGGATCCCCCAGGCGCAGGGCTTTGCTGGAGGCGATGGGATTGTCCTTTCGGGTGTGCACATCCGACATTGAAGAATCCTATCCCCCCAGCCTGAAAGGACCGGAGATCACCGATTATCTCTGCCTACAAAAAAGCGAGGCCCTCCTCCCACAAACCGGAACAGCGGACCTATTGCTCACGGCCGATACCATCGTCTGGTACGAGGGAGCCGTTATGGAAAAACCGGCAGGAATCGAAGAGGCCCGGGAAACCCTCATGCGGCTCTCAGGGAACTGGCACCAGGTGATCACTTCCGTCTGTTTCAGGCAGGTTGCCGTAAAAAAGGTGCTCAATGCGGTCACCGAAGTAAAATTTGCCCCCCTGGATGCGGCAATGGTAGAGGCCTATTTCAAAAAAGGGCATCCCCTGGACAAAGCAGGGGCTTACGGGATACAGGAATGGATTGGACTCACCGCGATAGAAGGGATCCGGGGATCCTATACCAACGTGGTGGGGCTGCCTACTCAATTAGTTTACAAAACGTTAAGGGATATGGGATTCCCCCTTCTATGAGGTATTTTTGGTAAAAACGGACTATGATTTTACCGAAACCTCTTTTGCCCTACACTTTCACTATCCTTATTTTCTTGCTGAACGCGTGCCGTACAGACATCAAGCAGGAAGCCAGTTCCACCTCAAACCTCTCCTCTCCTGCCCAACCGGAAAAGAAAGCGCGGAAACTGACCCCGGAATTCAAGGAATACTGGTATGCCGGGGTGGCTGAAGTGAGCAGCTATGAGTTGGAACAGGCCCGATACGGCGAAATCCGGGAGGGGGAAGCCGTACTTATTTATGTTACGGAACCCTTCGACCTTGAAAAACAGGTTAAGGCGAATCGCAAGGGGCCGAACACCACCTCGGTGTTGAAGCTCAACCTGGTGCGGAAATTCCTGACCGGGATCTACCCTTATTCCATTATGAGCAGTGTATTCTATCCGGTTTCAGACAACCGGCATGCCCTGAAATTAACCACGTCCGTTCAGGAATGGTGTGGTCACGTCTACGCCCAGCTCAACAACCGGGAAAGCTTTGAAGTTCGTTCCCACAGCTATTTCGAAAGCGAAGCGGACCAGACCCTGGACCTCCCGAAGACAATCCTGGAAGATGAACTTTGGACAAAACTCAGGTTTGATCCCGATGCGCTTCCCACCGGCAGGACCAAAATAGTACCCTCCCTGGAATATTTGCGGCTGAAACACGAGCCCGTAAAGGCTTATGAGGCCACCCTTACCCTTTCGGAACGCGGGGAAACCCGTACCTATACCCTCACCTACCCTGAACTGAAAAGGACCCTTAAAATCGATTTTCAGGGAACCTTCCCGTACCGGGTGGAAGGGTGGACGGAAACCTATCCTTCAGGCTTCGGCCCGGACAGTCAAATGATTACCTCTGCCGCGAGACGAAAAGAAACCCTTTTGACGTCCTACTGGCGAAAAAACGCAAATTCGGATGTATCTTTGCGGGATAGTCTGGGACTGTCTTTGAAATGAATGATCTTTTGACCCTCTACCAGAACGAGCTGCTCAGCACCCTGATCACCCTGGGAGCCCTGGCGGTCACACGCTTTATTTCCATAAAAGCCATACGAAAGGTAGGCCGCATAAGCGACCTGAACGAGATACGGACCCGCCTGATCGTAAAATATGTCGGTGTCGGGCATTTCCTGCTGATGATTGTCGCCCTCCTGTTGATCTGGAGCGTGAACATACGGGAACTCGGGTTGATTATTTCTTCCGTATTTGCCGTGATCGGGGTGGCGCTTTTCGCCAGCTGGTCAATTTTAAGCAATGTGACAGCCGGGGTGATTTTGTTTTTTTCCTTTCCATTTAAAATCGGGGATCGCATCCGCATCTGGGACAAGGAATTTGAAGGGGACAGTGAATTTGTCATAGAAGATATCCGGGCCTACCACGTCCATCTGCGCAAGGATAACGGGGAGATGATTACCTATCCCAACAATCTCTCCCTTCAGAAAGCGGTGTCCATCCTGGAGAATGAAAGGGAGGATACTGAGGGCAGCGAAGCCCTGTAAGTTGTTAAAGAAGTTCTAAATAACCGGGGAGGCTGTTGAATCTTTCTATATTTGGTAGCCGACTAAATCCTCCTTTTATGTTTCGATTTCTGCGCTGGTTCGTTTTAGGGCTTACCCTGATGCCCGCACCGGTCGTATCCCAATCCGTTACCACCCCTTCTTCCGTCACCCTTTACAACGACCTTAAGAAATTAAATTTCCTTGGGTCTGCCCTCTATATCGCGGCACACCCGGATGATGAAAATACCCGTCTTATCTCCTACCTCTCCAACCACGTTCACGCCCGCACGGGTTACCTCTCCATGACTCGTGGCGATGGGGGCCAAAACCTGATCGGCACCGAACTCAGGGAATTGCTGGGCGTACTGCGTACCCAGGAGTTGCTGGCGGCCCGCAGGGTGGACGGGGGAGAACAGTTTTTTACACGCGCCAATGATTTCGGCTACTCCAAGCACCCGGATGAAACCCTCAAAATCTGGGACAAAGAAAAAGTGCTTTCCGACGTGGTCCGGGTGATCCGCACCTTCAAACCGGATGTGATCATCAACCGCTTTGACCACCGCACCCCAGGAAGTACCCACGGACACCATACCTCCTCTGCCATCCTGAGTACTGAGGCATTTGACCTGGCGGGGGACCCGGACGCCTATCCCGGACAATTGTCCGCTGTTGATCCCTGGAGCCCTTCCCGCCTCTTTTTTAATACCTCCTGGTGGTTCTATGGTAGCCGCGAAAAATTCGAAGAGGCTGACAAGTCACGTCTCGTTTCCCTGGATATCGGGGTCTATTACCCGGAACGAGGCCTCTCCAACAATGAAATTGCCTCCATGGCGAGCAGCCAGCACCGTTGCCAGGGATTCGGCAGGCTTAATGTGCGTGGTTCTGAAATGGAGTATGTTGAGCTCCTGAAGGGAAACATGCCGGCCGGGTCAAACCTCTTTGACGGCATTGATACAAGTTGGGGGCGCCTCGAAGGAGGGGAAGCGATCGGGGCCATTCTCAAACCCCTCGAATCTTCCTTTAATTTTGTGGATCCATCCGAACACCTGCCGGATTTGCTCCGCGCCTATTCGCTTCTACAAAAACTTGAAGATTCACATTGGAAAAATATTAAAATCAATGAGTTATCTAAATTAATTGCCGGGGTTTCCGGAGTGTATCTGGAAGCTTCTTCGGAGACTGCCTACGCAAACCCCGGGACGACTGCCGGTGTGCGTATCGAGGCACTGAATCGATCCAGATGGCCTGTTAAGATGCTGGGATACGATCTGGATTCCGGGGTTCAAACGGATACCGTGATTCCCCTCCCCTACAACGAACGCACCCTCCTGGAGACAACCCTGACAATTTCTGAAGACCACGCGGATACCTCTCCTTACTGGTTAAAGGAAACCGGATCGATGGGGATGTACCGGGTCGCGGATGCTTCCCTGATCGGGAAACCGGAAACACCCCCTGCCTTCAATCTGCATACAAAGCTGGATTTCAATGGTACGGTCATTCCATTTACTGTGCCGGTTATACACCGGTACTCGGAACCAGATAAAGGGGAGCTTCACAGGGCATTCGATATCGTGCCAAGGGTAACGGCCTCCTTTGACAACCAGGTAGAACTTTTCCCCACCACGCATTCAAGACAGGTCCAACTCACCGTCAAATCCCTTACCGACCAGGTATCCGGACAGGTTTCCCTTGACATACCGGACGGATGGCGGTCCGAACC
>JARRQA010000096.1:5201-12977 GCA_037382325.1 Robiginitalea sp. | reverse complement strand
TATCCGAATTCCCATTCCAGTTCCGGCATGTACTTAAAATTCATACCATAAATTCCGGCCAGGAATGTCATGGGTATAAAGATGGAAGCCATGATGGTAAGCACTTTCATGACCTCGTTCATTTTATTGCTGACATTGCTCATATAGATCTCCATTAACCCAAATACCATTTCCCGTTGGATATGCAGGGTTTCATTGATCTCAATGGTATGGTCGTGTATGTCCCGCAGGAAAAGGCGGGTATCTTTGGTGATAAGGGGGGACTCTGTTTCGATCAGCCGGGCGATTAATTCCCGGGCAGGGACCATCCATCCCCGTATTTTGATCACATCTTTTCGAAGTTGCTGGATTTTATAGAGCGTATCGGGATGGGGGTCCCGGTAGATTTCGAGCTCCAGGCTGTCCAATTGGTCCGAGATTGTATCCAGGACCAAAAAATAGTGGTCCACAATGGCATCAATCAGGGCGAAAAACAGGTAATCGGCTCCCCGGGAGCGGATCCTTCCGGAATGCTGTTCAATCCGGGACCGAACCCCATCAAAAACATCTGCTTCTATTTCCTGGTACAGGAGCACCTGGCCGGGACGAAGCACGAGGGCCACATGCTCCTTCAGGATCTTCCCCTCCCCGTTCGGGTTCAGCATCTTGAGGATTATAAAAATATAGTCTTCGTATTCATCGACCTTGGGGCGTCCTTCGGTATTTACAATGTCTTCGACCACCAGGGTATTCAAAGCAGTCTCCTGACCGATTTCCTTCATCCGGGACTCGTCACTCAACCCCACGACATTTATCCATTGGGTTTTGCCAGGACCGGGTGGGTTGCTTAGGGTCCCCATGTTTTCCACAGTGCTTTTGACCAGGTCTGCATCGTCATAGACCAGGGAAGTAACTGTGGTGACCACATCTTCACGGTTACCGAGATAAGTTACAGTCCCGGGGGCCTTACCAAGTTTTCGGCCTCGTTGGCTTTTTGGAGGCGTAATTCCTATTCTCAGAAGGTTGGAAACCAGGTTTCGGGATTTTCTCATGCGTGTTAAATTACAAACATTCAGGGATCTATGCTGAATTCCACATGTATTAATTGCAATCCCGAGGCGGGGGCAATTTCTTTCAGGTCTACCGGACCACCTGTTTTCAGGGATACGATCAGGTCAGCTTCGGGTAATACTCCGCGACCCAGGGCCACGAGTGCAGCCATCATCCGCCGCACCTGATACCTCCCAAAACCCTTTCCGCTGACCGTTAAACAATAGCTTTCTTCCGGGAAAAAGGAGGCAGAAAGATCGTGGTTTCGATGAATGCGGCATTCCTGCACCCTGCGTTTGGTTATGGCATCCCTGGCCGGGCTGCCCGTAAATGCTCTGAAATCGTGGTCCCCCTCAAAACAACGAGCCCCTTTTTCCATGGTTTCCATATCCAGAGGCCCCGGGAAATACCCCAGTAACGGAGCGCAAAAAGGATGCGGTTTCTCCCCGAACGCAAAATAATACCGGTATACCTTCCGGGTACAATCGCGGATAACATTGAATGTCAATGGCACCCTCTGAACCGATGACAACCGTATGTCCTGCGGCAGGTTCCTGTTCATTTCCTCCATAAATCCTGACTCCGGGTCGAGTGGTATCCCTGTGATAAGGAGTTGCAGTCCAAAATCACGGGCAGATACCCGGGCATCTGTCCTTCCGGCCCCAAGCAATTTGTACTTCCTTCCCGGCAGTACGAACCGAAGCGTTTTAAGAAGCATCTCTTCCACGGTTTTTTCTCCGGGTTGCCGCTGCCAGCCACTAAACCGAAAGCCGAGGAATTCGATCCTGAGCAGGTACTGGTGTTTTTCATGCATGTGATGCCGTCCTTATCAAGAAATTTCAAGATAAATGTAAGCATACATGGAACAAATTGGGTATTACCGGGCTTTTATAAGGTTTCTTTAATCCGGTATACAATAAATCGAAGGCTCGTTCAAATGAACTATGATGAATGCTCTCAGGAGGGCCTTTCCCATTGTCGCGCGCCCGATAAATCGTTTCTGAAAAGGCGTCCAGGATTTCCCGATTCAGCCCTTCACAACATCATTCGCGCTCTTTACAACATTGGCGGCCGTTCGTCGAATTTCCTGAAATAAGAGGAAATGAGTGTCGTTCTTAAAAAGCAGCTAAACGCCCGGAATCCTTGAATTTCAAAAAAGACACCCCCGCCTCAAACCGAATATCGTTTTGGAAGACCTGTTACTATATAACGATCGCACTTCTTCCCGTCCTGATCATTCTGAATTTTTACGGTCTTTACAGCAACCAGTTTTACTTTCGAAAAATCGACAATTACATTTTTCCTCTGGTGAGCGTGCTGCACTTTGTGTTCCTCAATGTGATGCAATTTAAAATCCGGCAGCAGGAATACCCGGACCCCGTGATGCGGAATGTGGAATACGGCATGTACGCCGCCCTGATGATCTACCTCTTTAAATTAATGGACACCCTGTACATCCTGATGAGTTACGACGATTATAAAGCGTACCTCATCCCGGACACCTTCCTGCCAATGGGGGTGACTATTTTCCTCCTGCAGGCATTGCTGGTGGTGCTCACCCTGATTAGCTTCCTGCAGCGAAAAACCCTCATCGGGCGATACGATTTCGAGCAGATCGATAAAAATATGAATTCCTGGCAGTAGCAGGCATTCTTGTGTTGTGGCAAGAAAAGTCCCCTAAAACGGGGGCTTTTTTCTTTTAGTGGACAATGAACAGCTCAGAGACCACTGATATAACTTCCATAGAGGTCCTTAAAGCGGAACCCTTCATTAAATCTGCTTTTACTCAGTTTCTGGAATCCCTCCAGGCCCCACAGGACCAGTTCCTTCACAAAGGGTACCGACCGGTCATCCAGGTCAGGCAGGTATTTCCGTACCAGCCGGTCCAGGGGTTTAATACTTTCCAGGGCCTTCCGGTATTCATCATCCGGCAGGTCGTCCAGCAATTCGATACCCTCTGACTCAAAAAACCAGGTAATTATGGGATCATAAGGGGTTTCGGCATCTTTTCGTTCCAGTTTCTTGATTTCCGGAAAGTACTTTGCAAAAAGGGTTTTAACCCCTTCTTCTATCAGGATCTGGGCCACGCTGTCTGCCCCTTCCTGTTCCCCTTCATAGACCAGCTCAATTTTCCCTGTGATCGCGGGGATGACTCCCATAAAATCGCTGAGGCGCACGGTAGTTTCGGAGCTTCCATTACGGAGCATCCGTCGTTCCGCCGTACTGATCAGGTTTTCATAGGCCGTTATGCTCATACGCGCACTAACCCCGCTCTTGCGGTCGACATAATCGCTTTCCCGCGCTTCAAAGGAGATTTGCTCCAGCAAATCTCTGGCTACCTCGGGCACCCAAACTCCTTTTTCCTGAACCGGATCCACGGAGGCCTCCTGGGCGGTAATCCGGCGGGCGGTCTCGAGGTCTTCCGGGTAATGGGTAAGAATCTGAGAGCCGATCCGGTCTTTGAGTGGGGTCACTATACTCCCCCTGTTGGTGTAATCCTCCGGATTGGCCGTAAAGACAAACTGAACATCCAGCGGCAGACGCACCTTGAACCCCCGTATCTGCACATCCCCTTCCTCCAGAATGTTGAAAAGGGCCACTTGTATACGGGATTGCAGGTCAGGCAATTCGTTGATCACGAAAATGCACCGGTTCGCTCTGGGGATCATCCCGAAGTGGATCACACGGTCATCCGCATAAGAAAGTTTCATGTTGGCAGCCTTGATGGGATCCACATCTCCGATAAGGTCGGCTACCGTCACATCCGGGGTCGCGAGCTTTTCATAGAAACGCTCGGAGCGGTGTACCCATGAGATTTCCGTGGCATCCCCGTGTTTATCAATCGCTTCCCGTGCGTATCGGGATATTGGATTCAGGGGGTCATCATGGATTTCGCTCCCTGCCACTTCGGGCATCCACTCATCCAGCAAACCAACCATTAACCTGGCGAGACGGGTCTTCGCCTGCCCTCTGAGCCCCAGCAGATTGATATGATGACGGGAAAGCAAAGCCTGTTCCAGCTGGGGTATCACAGAGTTTTCATAACCCCAGACCCCTTCGAAAGAGGGCTTGTTGGACCGGATGCGCTGCAGAAGGTTGCCACGGATCTCATCCTTTATGGAACGGGAAACATACCCGGATCCCTTTAACTCTTCCAAGGTGTTAATTTTTGGTGGGTTTCCTTTGGTCTCATTCATATTCATTCGCTGGTTTTATCCTCTGATTCGTTTTTTACGGTTTTGTTCATAATCTTCAAAAATCATCTCCCCCAGACCTTTTAAACCGGTAAAGAAGGCCTTGCCCTTGTTTGCTTCCGTGAAATGGCGGACAAACTGTCTGAGATAGGGGTCCTGGGCAATCATAAAAGTGGTGATCGGAATATGGAGTTTCCGGGCCTGCCTGGCCATGTTATAGCATTTCTCCACAATATGGTCATCCAGTCCCACACTGTTCTTATAGTAGGTGCCATCCGGCAGGCGGAGGCAGGATGGCTTCCCGTCGGTGATCATGAAAATCTGTTTGTTCGTGTTCCGCTTCCTCCTCAGAAGGTCCATGGCCAGCTGAAGGCCTGCCACGGTATTGGTATGGTAGGGCCCCACCTTCAGATAAGGAAGTTCTTTAAGGGAAATGGGCCAGGCATCATTCCCAAAGACCAGGATGTCGAGCGTGTCCTTCGGGTAGCGGGTGGTGATGAGTTCGGCAAGAGCCATGGCCACTTTCTTAGCAGGGGTGATCCGGTCCTCCCCGTAGAGGATCATGCTGTGGCTGATATCGATCATCAGCACCGTGCTCATCTGTGCCTTGTGATGGGTGTCTTCCACCACCAGGTCATTTTCCTCCAGCCTGAAATCATCCATCCCATGGTTCACCTGGGCATTCCGTAAGCTTTCGGTCATAGAAATCTGCTCCAGGCTGTCTCCGAACCGGTAAGACCTGAAATCCCCTGTATGCTCGTCTCCCCTGCCCGCTTTCCGGGTTTGGTGGTTACCGCTTCCCCGTCTTCTGAGCTTCCCGAAGATCTGGTCCAGGGCTCTCCTGCGAAGCATCCGCTCCAGTTTGGCAGTCATCGAGAACGATTTGTCTCCGGGCTCCCCCTCCCCTTCACCCTCGGGGCCAAATTCCACTTCTTCCCGCAGGTAACCCTTGGCCTTGAGGTCTTCTATAAAGTCATCTATGGTGTACTCCTCGTCTGTAAGGTCGTATTCCTTGTCCAGTTCCCTGAGCCAGTCAAGCGCCTCCTCCACATCCCCCGAAGTATGGGTTATGAGTTCCTGGAAAATGTCGAAAAGCTTTTCGAAGGGCGTTTGCTCCGGAGCCTTATATGAGGTAAACCGAAATCCTTTTCTTCCTGTCATAGCTGTCTAAAAATACGACTTTTGATACAGGAAGCCGAAATTTTAAGAAAACTTAACGGGAGGTTTAATGACGGCCTTCCAGGACGGAAACCACCTCCCCAAGGCTATGGCCCTTGGCCTTCAGTAGTACCATGAAGTGAAAGAGCAGGTCGGCGCTCTCATTGAGAAACCTGTCCGTATCGTTGTCCTTGGCCTCAATAACGGTCTCCACCGCTTCCTCCCCTACCTTCTGGGCAATCTTATTGATTCCCTCTTTAAACAGGGAGGCCACATAACTGCCTTTAGCTTCTCCGGTGGCTGCCTCATCCGCGCGCCCTGCAATCACCTCTTCCAGCTTCCTGAGAAACGCAAGAGAGTTCTTGTTTTCCTCCTCCCAGCAGGTATCAGTGCCCCTGTGGCAAACCGGCCCGGCAGGATGGGCTTTGATCAGCAGTGTATCCCCGTCACAATCCACACGGACTTCCTCAAGTCTGAGGTAATTCCCGCTTTCCTCCCCTTTGGTCCAGATCCGATCCTTGCTACGGCTGTAAAAGGTCACCATGCCCGAGGTCTGTGTCATCGTAAGTGCCTCCTGGTTCATGTACCCCAGCATGAGTACCACACGGGTATCCGCATCCTGGACAATGGCAGGTATCAGGCCGTTTCCTTTTTCAAAATCGATCTTATCCATAGTCGTTTTATTTTAGATTCGCATCGGGATGCCCTGACCCTTCAGGTACATTTTCAGTTCGGGAATCGGGATTTCGTTAAAGTGAAAAACACTTGCTGCAAGAGCTGCATCTGCCTTGCCTTCTCTGAAGGCATCCGCAAAGTGTTGCAGGGTACCAGCCCCTCCGGAGGCAATTACGGGAATATTCACCAGACCTGACATCTTTTTAAGGGCCGCATTGGCAAAGCCCCCTTTGGTTCCGTCGTGTTCCATGCTGGTAAACAACAACTCCCCGGCGCCCCTCCGGGCTACCTCCTGAGCCCAGCTGAAGAGCTCTACCCCGGTGGGCTTCTTTCCCCCCACCAGGTGAATTTTCCATTGTCCCCCCATCCGCCGCGCATCCAGGGCGACTACAATACACTGGGATCCGAATTTACGGACCAGCCGGTCAATCAGGTCCGGATCCCTGACCGCTGCTGAATTTACCGATACCTTGTCTGCCCCGTTATGCAGAAGTACATCCACGTCCTCAACAGAACTGATACCGCCTCCCACGGTAAAGGGAATATCGATGCGTTCGGCGACGCGCCGGACCAGGCGGGCAAGGGTTTTTCGCTTTTCTTCCGTAGCCGAAATATCCAGGAATACAAGTTCGTCGGCCCCCTGTTCTGCATAGGCGGCGGCAAGTTCCACAGGGTCGCCGGCGTCCCTCAGGTCCACAAAATTGATCCCATTGACGGTTCGGCCGTCCTTAATGTCCAGGCAGGGAATGATTCCCACCACATGCAGTACTATCCCCAGTCCGGTCAGTTCAAATCCCTGTACCGTTCGTTTCTTCAGCAAGGTTTCCTGGGGAAGCGTTTCCAAAAGCTCCAGGGCCTTTTCAGCGACCTCAAAAAATTCGGACTCCACCTCCCCGCGCTTCTGACCAGGTGAAGGTTGGAATTCCCGGTCCCGCAGCCGCACGTCTGCCTCACCCCCCAGGCCGCTAAGCATGTACTGGCGGATATTCCCGGTAAGGTGCATCAGCTGATTCCCTGCCGCATTGGATACGGCGTTCGGTCGGTGCCAGAAAGAGGTATCGTCCAGTACTTCCAGGCATCCCCGGATCTTCTCCAGGCATTCCTCCATCCGCATACGGGATTGTCCGCTGAATTCCGTGATTACTTCTGATTGTTTCTCCATAGGTCTCAGGCGATAAAGGGTGCTAATTCCTCCAGTTGGATCCTGCCTTCGTACAGGGCCTTTCCAATTATAGCCCCCTCGCAACCAATCCGTTTCAGCTGCCGAAGGTCTTCCACGGTGCTCACACCCCCACTGGCGATGAGTCGGATCCCGTGCTTTTCCACATCCTCGACCCCACTCAACCCGATACGCGTCTCGAGGACCGATGTCTTTTTGAGCAGGTCCCGGTACAACTCCAGGGAGGGCCCCTCCAGCATTCCGTCTTTTCCGATATCCGTACAGATCACGTACTTGATTCCCTTTTTCTGATAGCGGGAAACAAAGGGGACCAGTTTCCGCCCGGTCTCCTCCTGCCAGCCCGATACCGCAATAGTGCCTTCCCGGACATCCGCTCCAAGAATGATACGTTCCGGGCCGTACCGCTCGAGCCAGGACAGAAATAGCTCCGGATCCGTGGCGGCGATGCTTCCTCCCGTAATCTGACCGGCCCCGCTCTCAAAAGCGATGCGCACATCCTCATCCGATTTCAGCCCACCCCCGAAATCTACTGAAAGCCCT
>JARRQA010000096.1:0-5184 GCA_037382325.1 Robiginitalea sp. | reverse complement strand
CCGAAATCCACTGAAAGCCCTGTCCCGGATGTTATTTTCTCAAGCACCCGGTGGTTGACGATGTGGGCAGAGCGGGCCCCGTCCAGGTCCACCAGATGCAGGTGACGAATCCCTGCATCCTCAAATTCCCGGGCAACTTCCAGGGGATCCTCACGATAGACCTTCTTGGTATCGTAGGCTCCCTTGGTCAGCCGTACGCACTTCCCGTCGATCAGGTCAATTGCCGGTATGATTCTCATCGGCTCTTAGAGTTTTAAAAAATTACGGAGCATATGCGCCCCGGCCTTCCCGCTTTTTTCAGGGTGAAACTGGAGGCCGAAAAAATTATCCCTGGCAAGGGCCGCACTGTAGGGCAGGCCGTAATCACTGATAGCGATCGTCTCATTACAAAGGGGGGCGTAAAAACTGTGTACCAAATAGATAAATTCAGATTCCCGAACCCCTTCAAACAGGGGCGATTTCAAATGGTGAATACTGTTCCACCCGATTTGGGGCACCTTTAGTTTCCCGTCAAACCGCAACACCTCCACCTCAAAGATATCCAACCCCTTGGTGGGGCCCTCTTCGGAACTCCGGCACATCAGCTGCATCCCCAGACAAATACCCAGGACGGGTTGTTTCAATTCCGGGATAAGCGTGTCCAATCCGCTTTGCGTGAGCTTTTCCATGGCGCTGGAGGCTTCACCTACCCCGGGAAAGATAACCTTATCGGCACGGCGGATCCGATCCGGGTCCGAACTCAGTTCGAGGGAATACCCCAGCCGCTGAAAGGCAAACCGGATACTCTGGATGTTGCCTGCCCCATAATTTACAATGACTATGTCCATAATTTTCGTGGTTCCTACAGCATCCCTTTGGTGGTCGGCAGGATCTTTTTTTCCGGATCCCGCCTCACGGCCATCTTAACCGCCTTGGCAAATGCCTTGAAGATGGCCTCGATCTTATGGTGTTCATTTTGTCCCTCTGCCCTGATATTCAGGTTGGCCCTGGCACTGTCCGAAAAAGACTTGAAAAAATGCATGAACATCTCGGTGGGCATATCCCCGATTTTCTCCCTTTTAAAGTCCGCTTCCCAAACGAGCCAGTTCCGCCCCCCGAAATCCAGGGCTACCTGAGCTAGGCAGTCATCCATGGGAAGGCAAAAACCGTAACGCTCTATCCCCATTTTATCACCCAGGGCCCGGTCGACGGCAGCCCCCAGCGCAATGGCCGTATCTTCAATGGTATGGTGCTCATCCACATGCAGATCCCCGTGGGTCCTCAGGAAAAGATCCATTTGACCATGTCTGGCCAACTGATCCAGCATGTGGTCGAAAAAGGACAACCCGGTTTTGATATCGCTTTGCCCCGTCCCGTCCAGGTTCAGGCGCACCTGTATCTCCGTCTCTGCCGTTTTCCGCGAATATTCTGCTTTCCTGATTGGGTTCCCCAGCAACTCGTAGATCCCTTTCCAGGAATCCCCTTCCCAGGCAATCACCTCATCAAGAGCCTCCCTGGAGCTGGTCAGTTCCCCCAGGCCCAGGTTCGTCTGGTTGTTCAGGAAAATCCCGCGGCATCCCAGGTTTCGCGCCAGTTCCATGTCGGTAAGCCTGTCACCGATCACATAGCTGCCCCCCAGATCGTATGACGGATCAAAATATGCCTCCAGCAGCCCTGTTCCCGGTTTACGGGTGGGGGCGTTGTCCTGCGGAAACGTGCGGTCGATATGAACTGCCTCAAAGGTTACTCCCTCCCGTTCAAACGTACGGATGATAAAGTCCTGCACCGGCCAGAAATGAGCTTCCGGAAAGGCGTCGGTCCCCAGGCCGTCCTGATTCGTGACCATCACCAGCTCGTAGTCCGTTTCCCGGGCTATCCTGCCCAGGTATCCGAATACTTCCGGGTAGAAATCCAGTTTTTCAAAGGAATCGATCTGCTCGTCTGCCGGTTCCCTGATCAGGGTACCATCCCGGTCAATAAAAAGTACTTTCTTTTTCTTCATACCGATGTTTGTTTTTCCAGTTCACGGAGGGTTTGGAGTAAAACAGCATTTTCCTCAGGAGTGCCCACCGTGAAGCGCAGGGTGTTCTCACAATGCAGCTGGGAGGAGCGGTCCCGGACCACAATCCCCTTTTGCAGGAGCTGCCGGTACCGGAGTCCCGCATCATCTACGCGGGCCAGAATAAAATTTGCATCGCTCGGAAATAGTTCCTGCACCATTCTAATTTCGGAGAGGGCCGCCCTCAACTGTTCCCGTTCCCTTATTAGTTCCCGGATCATCGCTTCTGTACGCGCCGTATCTGACAGGGCCTCCCGGGCAGCCTTTTGACTGAGTTCGTTTACATTATAGGGGGGTTTAACCCGTTTCATATAGCTAATCACCCGTGGATTCGCCAGGCAAATCCCCAACCGGATCGCGGCCATCCCATAGGCTTTGGAAAGGGTTTGGGTGACTACGAGTCCCGGATATTTTTCCAAAAGAGGTACGTAGCCATCATCCTCGGCAAAATCGATATAAGCCTCATCGATAACGACAAGCCCCGGAAAACGGTCCAGTAATTCCAAAATACGCCTGCGTTCCAGCACGTTTCCGGTAGGGTTGTTGGGAGAACACAGGAAAAGGATCTTGGCGGTTGCAGGCGCCTGTCGCAGGATTTCATCCACATCGGGCTGGAAGCCCGCCGTAAGAGGAATTTCTATATGTCTTACCGCATTGACCCCGGCCAGTACTTTATACATTCCATAGGTCGGGGGCAGGGTGATCACCACATCCCGTCCGGGTTCACAAAATACCCTGAAAAGCAGGTCGAGGACTTCATCGCTTCCATTTCCAAGGAGGATCTGGTCTGTATCCACGCTCCGCAGGGTGGAGATCTGCTCCTTTAGTTTTCGCTGGTGGGGGTCCGGATACCGGTTGACCCCTGTATCGAAGGGATTCTCGTTGGCATCCAGGAAAATCATACGTGCCCCGCCCCCGCTGTATTCATCCCTGGCGGAAGAATAGGGTTTCAAGTCCCGGATGCCCGGCCGCACCAACTGGTCTATATCGTGTTTCATGATACTGATTTACCCCTGCTCTTCCTTTTCCATTACAGCGAGGCGTATTCCCACTGCCAGTGCGTGTGCCCTGAGCCCTTCGGCAGAAGCCATCAGCTCTACCGCCGGTCCAATGCGCCTGAGCCCGTCCCGGTCTATCCGCTGGTAGGTGATACTCTTGGTGTAGCTGTCCAGGTTCACCCCGCTGTATTGACGGGCATACCCGTTCGTGGGCAGGGTGTGGTTGGTTCCCGAGGCATAATCCCCTGCACTCTCAGGGGTATAGTTCCCGAGAAATACGGAACCCGCATTGCAGATCTCACCCAACAAATACGTTTCCTCCCGGTGGCAAATAATCAAATGCTCCGGGGCATAGGCATTTACCATTTCCGCCAGCTGTTTCCGATCTTTAAGCAATATAGTTCGGCTATTTTCCATTGCCTTTTGAGCGATTTCACGGCGCGGCAATTCCCCAAGCTGCGACTGAAGGGCCTGCTGAACCCTTTTGAGGAGTTCTTCCTGATCCGTCAGCAACAGCACCTGGCTGTCCGGGCCGTGTTCCGCCTGACTCAGGAGGTCTGCCGCCACGAATTCCGCAACTGCGGTCTGGTCCGCCACCACCAGTAGTTCACTGGGGCCTGCCGGCATATCGATGGAAACCCCCAGCCTGGCTGCCCATTGCTTGGCTGCGGTCACATACTGATTCCCGGGGCCAAAAATCTTGTATACTGCGGGAACGCTTTCGGTCCCGTGGGTCATGGCTGCAACCGCCTGAATTCCGCCCACCCTGCAAATGGTGGTCACGCCACAACGCCTGGCGGCATAGAGAATCGCCGGGTGAAGGGTGCCTTCAGGACCGGGGGGTGTGCAGAGTACAATCTCATGGCATCCCGCAATTTGGGCAGGGATCGCCAGCATCAGTACCGTGGAGAAAAGGGGAGCTGTACCACCCGGAATATAGAGCCCCACCTTTTGAATGGGGTGCTTTTCCTGCCAGCAGTCCACCCCCTTCCGGGTAGCTACCTTCACGGGCGGGGTTTGCTGGGCGGCGTGAAAGGCGTAGATATTTTCGTAAGCGAGTTCAATAGCCTCTTTCAGAGATTCCGGCACCTGCTCTGCAGCGGATTCGATCTCCTCTGCGGTCAGGCGGAGGTCCTTGAGAACGACCTTGTCATACTGCTCGGTGTATTGCCTGAGGGCCGTATCTCCCTTTTCCCTGACCTGCCCGAAAACAGATCCTACCAGATCCTCCAGGTCCCGGGTATCTGCGACCGGTCGCTTTACCAACTCCTTCCATGACGCCTTATCAGGATAACGTACGACTTGCATAGCTAAACGCCTTTGATTTATAAGATCATTTTCTCGATCGGACATACCAGAATTCCTTCTGCGCCTTCTTTTTTCACCCGGTCCAGGACTTCCCAAAAACGATCCTTGTTGATCACGGTATGAATGGAGCTCCACCCGGCTTCAGCCAGGGGTAGCACCGTAGGGCTCCGCATCCCAGGTAATAGTTCGATAATCGCTTCCAGCCGGTCGTTGGGGGCATTCATCAGGACATAGCGGTTTTGCCTTGCCTCCAGAACAGACTGCAGGCGAAATCTGAACTGATCGAGGATTTCGCGCTGGGCAGACCCAATCCTTGGGGAAACCGCCAGGACGGCTTCACTTTGAAGCATTACTTCTACCTCTCTCAAATTATTTTTGAACAGGGTGCTCCCGCTGGAGACAATATCACAGATGGCATCGGCCAGGCCTATGTTGGGCGCAATTTCCACAGAGCCGTTGATGATGTGAAGGTCCGCCTCCACCCCCTTTTTACGGAGAAAAGCCTGCACTGTATTCGGATAAGAAGTCGCGATTCGCTTCCCCTGTAGGTCCTTTACGGTGCTATAGGAAGCTTCTTTAGGGATGGCAATGGATACACGGCACTTTGAGAATCCCAGTTTTTCGACCACCTCAATCCCTGTCCCCTTTTCAATCAGGACGTTCTCGCCGATGATAGCAATATCCACCACCCCATCCTTCAGATACTGGGGAATGTCCCCATTCCGGAGATACAATACCTCCATGGGAAAGTTCCTGGCAAATGCTTTTAGCTGATCCCGTCCATTGTCAATAGAGATCCCGCATTCCTTGAGGATTTTAAGGGAGTCTTCATTGAGCCGG
>JARRQA010000095.1:0-10000 GCA_037382325.1 Robiginitalea sp. | reverse complement strand
CTGGGTATTTCCCTGGGGGTGTTCCTGGTGCTGTTCAGTATTGTTTTTCTGGTCCACAGAACTCTGGCAATACAGCCATCCAAAGGAAATGCCCTGACGGGAGGGGCGCTCTCCGGCCTTTTGGCCGGGTTGTTGGGGACGGGGGGCGCGATCAGAGGGGCGACCATGTCAGCTTTCCGGCTTCCAAAGGATCGCTTTATAGCTACTTCGGCCGTCATAGACCTTTTCATAGACCTTAGCCGGTCAGTGGTTTATGGGTACAATGGATATATCCACGGTCATGACCTGTACCTGATCCCCATTCTGGTCGGGGTCAGTATACTGGGGACATTTCTGGGAAAGAAAATCCTGGATCGCGTCAGGCAGGAGCAGTTTCAGCAAATGGTCCTGTATCTTTTGTTGTTTATCGGCCTGATCACCCTGGCCATACACCTGTTAGGATTGCAGCTTGCACCGGCATTTGACGGGCGGAATACAGCGATGTTCAAGGTGGGATCCGGTTTGTGGTTGGCCAGGACGTCCGTTTTTGTGTAAATTTCTAAACCAAATCGATGGCGAATGGATTTTATCGACTATTACAAAGTATTGGGAGTTTCCGAGAAAGCTTCTGAGAAGGAAATCAAAAGCGCTTATCGTAAACTGGCCAGGAAGTATCATCCGGACCTCAATCCGGATAACGCGGAGGCGGAGCGGAAGTTCAAGCAGGTGAATGAGGCACACGAGGTGCTGAGCGACCCTGAGAAACGTAAAAAGTACGATCAGTACGGCAAGGACTGGCAGCATGCGGAGGAATTTGAGAAAGCCCGCAAGGCACGCCAGCAGGCAGGTGACTATGGCCAATATACCTATTCATCCGGGCAGGAGAGCGATTTTTCCGATTTCTTTGAATCCATGTTCGGCGGGTTCTCCTCAGGCCGCAGCCGTAGGAGCAGAGGTTTCAGAGGACAGGATTTCAATGCCAGTCTGGAGTTGGATCTTAGGGAGGTGTACAAGACCCATAAAAGAACCCTTACCGTTGGGGAGAAAAATATCCGGATAACCATTCCCGCTGGTATTGAGGACGGGCAGACTATCCGGATCAAGGGCTATGGAGGGCCCGGTATAAACGGAGGTCCCAGTGGTGATCTTTACATTACCTTCCATCTGACGAATTCCACCGGTTTCAGGCGGAAAGGGGCCAATCTCTATAAAACTGTGGATTTGCCTCTGACCACCGCTGTACTGGGAGGGGAACTTACCGTGGACACCTTTGACGGAAAGGCCAAACTAAAAGTAAAACCCCTTACCCAGAACAACACCCGTGTTAAATTGAAAGGTAAAGGGTTTCCGGTTTATAAGAATGAAGGACAGTCCGGGGATCTTTATATTACCTATCAGGTAACCCTGCCAAGGGAACTTACGGCCGAGCAAAAGAAATTATTTGAATCCCTCCGGGCCACAAACCTATAGCATTATGAAAGGTCAGAAATACATCCGAATCACAGATTTTTGCCGGGGCCATGCCCTGGAAGAATCCTTTCTTTACAGATTGCAGGAGGTGGAATTGATCGAAATTCTCGAGGTGGAACGCCATTCGGTGATCCGGCAAAGCGAGCTGGACCGGTTGGAGCGTCTGGTGCGGCTGCACCGGGACCTGGAAATTGGTCCCCAGGGGCTGCTGGCCGTGGACCATTTGCTGGACCGGATGGAACAGATGCAGGAAGAAATTCTGGAATTGCGCCGTCGGCTGAACCGCTGGGAGTGAACAAGGTGCTCAGTTCCCCCCGACGATCCGGCCATCTTCCATCTCCAGGATGCGATCTGTCCTTAGGGCAAAATCACGGTCGTGGGTAACGATGAGAAGGGAAAGGCCTTCTTCCTCCTTCAATTGTTTAAAGATCTGAAACACATTTTCCGAGTTGTAACTGTCCAGGTTCCCCGTGGGCTCATCCCCCATCAGGATGGAGGGGTTGTTGATCAGGGCGCGGGCTATGGCAACCCGTTGTTTCTCCCCGCCCGAAATCCGTGCAGCCCTTTTGTCCGCCAGCTTTTCGATATGCAGCATCCGAAGTTTTTTCAGGGCGTCTTCCCGGATTTCCTCCTGGGATTTCAGCCCAAGTTTTTGAGCGGGAAGCATGACGTTGTCCAATACACTGAAATCCAACAAAAGGTAGTGGAACTGGAACACAAAGCCAATATGACGGTTGCGGAGCCTGGAGAGCCTGTTCCTGGGCTGGCCGGTGACCAGGTCGCCTTTCAGGTAAAGCGAACCGGTGTAATGGGTGTCCATGGTTGAGAGGATATACAGCAGGGTGGATTTCCCGGATCCGGATTTACCCATGATACTGGTGAATTCCCCGGGAGGCAACCGAAAACTGATGTCTTTCAGGACGTGAAAGCGGACCGGCTTCTCAAAATACTTGTCGATATTTCTTGCTTCTAATACAGGAGTCATGGGAGTCAATTTCCGCGGATAATGTGGACCGGGTCCACTTTTTTCGCCTTGGCAGAGGGCAGGTAGCCCGCGATGAAGGTCGAGATCAGTGCAAAGGAAATCCCGATGATATAGAAAAGGGGATTGTGGTTTACAGGAAATGTGGATATGGTGGGCAGGGCCTCCGTTTCAAAGGGCAGGGAATCGATCAGGTGGCTGAGCCCGAATCCCAGCAGTAGCCCCATCATCCCGCCGAAGAACCCTATCAACAGGGCCTGACTCATAAAGATGTTTTGTACGTCCAGGCCGGAAAATCCGGTGGCTTTTAGGATGGCAATGTCATTCATCTTCTCATATATAAGCATATTCAGGATATTGTAGATACCGAAACCCGCCACGATCAGCAGGGTAATGGATACCGAATAGGTAATGAGGTTCCGGATGGTAGTACCTGTTTCGAACTGGGCATTTGCCTCCTGGATGTCCCTGGCCCGAGTTGGAAAAACTCTGGGTATTGTCGATTTCGGCTATGCCACTTTGGTAAAGCCCTACGATTTTCAGTGGAAAGACCCGGCCGGAAGGCGTGCTCACCTGTACACGGTCCCCCATGCGGAGAGACATTTTTTCAGCCAGACCAATCCCGAGGATTATACCGTTATCAGAATTGGCAAGGGCCCTGGGGCTCCCTTCAATGATATAATCCCCTATGTTCGACAAGCGCGCTTCCTCCAGAATATCCACCCCGTAGAGGACGCCCCCGAGATCTAGGGGTCCCGAGAGGTAGAATATCTGCGACCTCAGTTGAGGTGTGGCTCCCAGGACACCGTTTCTGGCCTTAAGGTATTTCAGGATGGGCAGGGCATTGTGGATTTTTAACTGTCCCTGTTTGGGTTTAACGGAGTGTATCTGCAACAGATCACCCCGAAAATCAGCGGACCGCTGGAGTGGTTGCACCGGGGAGGGCTGTACTTCGTTATAGAGGTGGATATGAGGAGTCTGGTTCAGGATCAGATCATCCAGCATACGGTTCAGACCGGTCATGAAACTCACCAGGGTAATATAGGCACCAATCCCGAAAGTAACCCCAAGGGAGGCAGTGACCGTAGATCTCAGCTTGGTCAGCAGGTGGGTTTTGGCAATCCCGAGGATCAGCGGCAACTGCTTCATTGGGCAGGTTTTATAAGTTCCGTTTCAGCTTCCAGTCCGGAGAGTATTTCTATCCGGTCCAGTGTTTCCAGGCCTGTGACCACCTTTCGCATACCTCCTGAAGTCTGCACGCTATCTTTCCCGACCATGTAGGACCTGGGAATGGTAAGCGCCCCTGATTTGCGTGCCACCACAATATTGGCCTCCCCGGACATCCCCGGGTATAAAACGGCTGGAGGGGTCTTAAAGCGTGCCTCCACCCGAAAGGTCTGCGAACGCTCATCCTTCTGTGGATAGATCTTTGAAAGAGTCGTTTCGAAAAGCTCCTCCGGATAGGCATCCAGAGTGATCAGGGCTTGTTGCCCGACCTGCAATTGCACCACATCCACCTCGTCTACCAGCAACTCCACAACAAAGGTGTCCTCGCTTCCCAGTAGCGCCAGGGGCTCATTGGGGGTCACCAGCTCCCCGGGTTCCTTGTAAAGCGCATATACTTTTCCGTGGATGGTACTTCTGACCGTGTAATCTTCCGTATTGACAAGGCTGGATTCATAAGTGTTTTGCGCCTGTATCATCTTGGTTCGGAGCTCCTCCTCAAGCTGGCGGTATTCAGTGCGAAGCCGCTGCAATTGATTCCGCGAGCGTTCATAGGCCAGCCTACGGTTTTCGTAAGCTGAAAGGGAACCGATATTCTGGGACCATAATTTTTCCTGCCGCCTGAAATTCAATGAATCGTCATGATACGTCAGCTCGGCTGTCCGTATCTGTGCTTCCAGGTCTTTCAATGGGGAGGAAGCCCCTTTGTAGTTGACCCTTGCGAGTTCCATCTGGAGGCGGGCATTTTCCGCGGACAACCGGGGGGTCTGGTCTGTAATGTGAAGCAGGGAAGATCCCGGAGCCACCAGATCCCCTTCCTCCACAAGGTTGCTGTCCAGAATCCCGCTCACTGCTGCGTGGACCCGGTACATGCTGTCTGGTTGTACGGTTGCAGAGGCGTATACGGAGGCCGTGATGTCCCGAAGTTCCGGATGGATGGTTTCCGTCTTCCCGCCGCAGGCAGTTGCCAGGAACAGAAAGCACAGGATACCCGATGCTTTAAGGGGTTTGGATGTCATCATAGGACTTTTCAGAGATAAAGTGAAATTAACTTGTATTAAGGGACTTCCCAATGATATATCTCATTTCAGGACGGATGGTGTACCCGTACTTTTATCAAAGTAGTTTAAAGCACATTCCATGAAGCGTGTTTTCCGTGTTTTGGCATGGATACTGGGGCCAATCCTGTTCATTTGGCTGGTGATGACCCTTTGGGTACAACAGGGTCGACCGGTAGCTTCCTGGAGTGTTACGCCGGAAGAGGTAGGTAAACGGGCTCTGATCCTGTATAATCCGGACCCTATCTATAACCTGGATGCCCAACTGGCCCGCGCATTTTCAGAAGGGCTGGAAAAATCGGGATGGGCCTCCACAGTGATATCCTATGAAACCGTATCGGATTCCGTATCACCCCAGTACGACCTCTACGTCATTATTGCCAACACTTACAACTGGGCTCCGGACTGGCCTACCCGGCACTTCATTGAAAGGACTCGCTGGCTTCAGGGGTCTTCCGTTGTGGCTCTTACCCTGGGGAGCGGTGCCACTGAACGTTCCATGAAATTGCTGGAGGAGGTATTGAATTCGCAAGGGGTGAAACTTGTAGATTCCAGGACTTTCTGGCTTCTCCGGCCCAATGACGAATCCCGGATGGAGGAGTCCAATGTAAAGGTGGCCCGGGACCTGGTTCGGGAATGGGCCGAAAATTTGGCCACAGGAAGGTTGTAGAGGCCTGAGATGCCCGAAAACTAACAAATATCATGTCGAGGGTTTTCCGGATGCCCTAGATTGCCTTCCAAACGCATCAACATGAAACAATTGACAGCTGTTTTATCCCAGCGCTTTTCGCGGGTAAGCTTTGTGTCGGCTGCCCTTGGGGTTGTTTACCTTTGGTTTGGAATCCTTAAGTTTTTTCCAGGGCTCAGCCCGGCCGAGGAACTTGCAGGTACTACTATCGAACGCCTGACCCTGGGGGTGCTGCACCCTTCTATGGGCGTTTTCCTCCTGGCGATCTGGGAGGTAGGTATTGGGTTGTTGCTTCTAACCGGTTCGTTTCAGAAATTGGCTTTATGGGCTGCACTGGTGCATATCTGCTGTACTTTTACCCCCCTGCTGTTTTTTCCGGAGCTCTGTTTTACGGAAATACCCTTTGGCCTCACCCTGGTCGGCCAGTATATTTTTAAAAACCTGGTGTTCCTGGGGGTGATGGTGATCCTGATCAGGCGAGAGACCCCCCAATAGTCCTGTCTTGCCGGCTACAGGTACTCATCAATGGCATTCAGAATGGCATCCTTGGGCAGTACCCCGGACTGCCTCCAAAGGACCTTACCCTGTTTGAATAGCATCATGGTGGGCACGCCGCGTACCTGGAACCTGCCGGCAATCGCATTGTTGGTATCCACATCTATTTTGACCACTTTCAGGCGATCTCCCATTTCTGATTTGATGTCTTTCAAAATGGGGGTCAGCATTTTGCACGGGGCACACCAATCTGCATAGAAATCAATAAGTACCGGGGTTTCTGACTGGATAAGCTTGTTGAACGAACCTTTCATATTCCTGAATTGTCACCCTAAAAATAGGCCTGATCCCTTTGGGGAACTATGATGTAAGTCATGTCGAAAACCCCGGGTTTTCCTTACATTTAAAGGAATTCAAAAATTGCTGTCATGGGGTTTCGAATCGCCATCCCAACCGATTTTTCAGATAATGCCTATAAAGCGGCATATTTTGCCCTGGAAATGTTTGAGGGGCAGCCATGCCGGTTTTACCTGACCCATACCTATACTCCGGCTTTTTACAGGGCTGAATACCTCCTGCACAGTCCGGGCCAGATAGGCCTGGGGGATTTCTACAGGGAGAAGGTGATGAAGAAACTCGGTAAGTTTCAAAAGCAACTGGAGTTGAAGGCTTCCGATTCCCATGAATTTTTCTGTCATGCCGCTTTTAATTCCCTGGCCGAAGAACTCAATGAAATGGGACGGAAAGAAACCCTGGACCTGGTCATTATGGGGACCCAGGGTGCTACCGGGGCGAAAGAGGTCCTGTTCGGAACACATGCCGTGCAGGTACTCCACAAGGCGAGTTGTCCCGTCCTTGTGGTTCCCGAGGAGGCTGAAGCAGGTTCCCTGGAGCACGTACTGTTCCCCACGGATTACACCCCCGATTACAGTCAGCTTCCCCTGAAAGTTCTGCACAAGATCCTGGAGCGTCCCGGGGTAACGGTGCACGTGTTGCATGCCTATACCCCGGCGGACTCCAAACCCAGGCGGCAACGGGCCAGAAAACAACTGGAAGGGTTGCTCTCGTCCCACCAGGTGGAATTTACCGAAACCGGGGAAATGGCTATTGTGCAGGCGATCAACACCTATGCCCGAAACGTTCCCATCCAGCTCCTGGTGATGGTTCGCAACGAACATTCTTTTCTCGAGAACCTGCTGGTTACCCCGGTTATCGATCTTATCGGCTTCCATAGCAAAATCCCCTTTTTGGTACTGCCTCCCCACGAGGTGAACGAGGATTGATTTTAACCCGATAAAAAGGCAGAAGATGAAAAAGACAGGCGTTTGGAGGGATAAAAAGCAGGTGTATTTGGTAACCGTGGATCAGCGCCCTGCCGTGACGCAAACCCTGCGATTGCCTCCCGTGTTCGGGATGTGTTGACAGCGGACAGCAAGATCAAGGGACAGATGCAGGCGCTTGTCCGGGAATAGTTTGAAAAGGATTAACCTCCTAATCCCATTTTCGGATGGAAAAGAACTCTATGATCGTAAAGTCTTCGGGCGATAAAGTGCCATTTGCCCCTGAGAAGCTACGGAAGTCCCTTTTGAAAAGCGGTGCCCCATCCGGAGTGGTGGATACCATTGTCCAACAGGTATCTGGGGAGCTCTATGAGGAAATGTCCACCCGTGAGATACACAACCGGGCCTTTGCCCTGCTGCGGAAATACAAGGAATCCTATGCGTCCCGCTACAAACTGAAAAAAGCAATCTACGAGCTCGGGCCAACGGGCTTCCCGTTTGAGAAATTCATCAGTGCCGTACTGAAGCACTCCGGGTATCAGACCCGGACCAATCAGATTTACCAGGGCTACTGCGTGGACCATGAAATCGACGTGGTAGTCACCGATTCAAAGGGGGTTACCCTGATCGAGTGCAAATTCCATGGGAATGCCGGCAGGAAGTGCGATGTGAAAATCCCGCTCTACATCCATTCCCGCTATCAGGACGTGGTACGATGGAACGATCAAAACCGTAAAAATGGTGTAAACCTTAAACCGGCCTGGGTAGTGACCAATACCCGTTTTACAACGGATGCTCAGAAATACGGGAAATGCGCAGGCCTTTACCTCCTAAGCTGGAACTACCCCCCGAAGAACAGTCTTAAACGACGGATCGACCGGTCCGGTTTGTATCCGATCACGGTAAGTCCCATGCTCAGCGGGCGGGAAAAGGAATTCCTCCTTGACCGGGGTGTGGTGTTGTGCAAACAATTGTTGGAGGCTCCGTATTACCTGGATCACCTGGGGATTTCGGACCCGAGGAAAACCCGGATCCTGGAGGAATTAAAGCAGTTGTGTAATATGTTTTCATCCGTATGAAATCTGTCAAAATACATTTTTGGGGGGCGTCGGGATGTGTTACCGGCTCAAAGTATCTGTTGGAGTTTGGCAACCACCGGATCTTAGTTGATTGCGGAATGTTTCAGGGGCTTAAAAGCAGGCGGATTCTCAACTGGGAACCCTGGCCTTTGGCTCCCTCCGGCCTGCATACTGTTTTGATCACCCACGGGCATCTGGACCATGTCGGCATGCTGCCTCCCCTGGTCAGGGATGGTTTTTCCGGTCCCATTTTCGGGACGGCCCCCAGCCTTGAGGTAGCCCGGATCGTGCTGGAGGACAGCGCAAAAATCAATATGGAGGAGGCAGAACGCGCCCGGGAGGAAGGATACAGTAAGCATGATAAACCGCTGCCGCTCTATACACTGGAGGATGCCCGCACAGCCATTTCCCGCTTCCGTGCCATCCCCAGGGACGAATGGCAGCAAGGGGAGGGGGGGCTCAAATTTCGCTTTCGCTACAACGGCCATATCCTGGGAGCCAGTTTTATAGAATTGGAACTGGGAGGGAAACGCTTTGTTTTTTCAGGGGATGTCGGCCGTCCCCGGGATGAACTGCTGGGTTCCCCCGAACGACCGGAACGCGCGGACATCCTCCTGCTGGAAAGTACCTATGGAAACCGCATACACCCTGATACCGATATTGAATCCCTGCTGGCGGATCACATAAAGGGAACCGTCCGGGAAAGGGGTGTCTGCATCATCCCGAGCTTTGCCGTGGAACGATTGCAGACGGTCATGTTCCTGCTCTGGAAACTGCTGAAGGCTAACCGAATCCCCCAACTCCCGGTTTATGTGGACAGTCCAATGGGCGAAAACGTGCTGGACCTCTTTGAGCGGTTCCCGCACTGGCACAAGCTGTCCATGGAAGACTACCACGGGATGCGGAACCATATGGAGATAATCACTGAGTACAGCGATACCTGGAAGGCCATTGACGACCGCAGGCCCAAGGTTGTGGTGGCAGGGAGTGGCATGTTGAGCGGGGGCAGGGTCCTTACCTACCTGAGTCAGTTGCTCGACCGGGAGACCACACGGATTCTTCTGGTAGGCTACCAGGCGGAAGGTACCCGGGGCAGGAATCTGCTGGAGGGCGCTCATGAGTTGAAAATATTCGGAAAGTACGTCCCCGTTGCCGCCCGGGTAGCCTTGCTGGAAACCCTTTCGGCCCATGCCGACCAGGGGGAATTGCTGGATTGGGTTTCTCTGATCCGTACCCCACCGCAACAGGTGTTTCTGGTGCATGGAGAACCTACTGCCCAGGATGCCTTTCGAATCAAATTAAGGGAGGAAAAAGGATGGAAGGCGGTAATTCCCGAGCTTTTCGAAGCCGTTGAAATCCCATTGGAGAAGGCCTGACCTATATCATGGGACGCAGGCCATGAAAAGACTATTTTGCAGGCTGAAAAAGATAGTGTCATATGGAATCCAACCCGTCACAAGATTCCCGGCATTGGTCAAACCGCAAACTGGCCATGGAACGGGATCTTCAGTTTATCTACTTTCTGCTGGGTGCCCCGGTTTATAAAGGGCAAAGCCCGAACCTCTATGAGCGCCTGAAACAGTACGGCACTCAGGCAGGCGAAATGGAGGAATACTTAAGAGAACTGGAACCCGGGCAAAAGGAAGCCCTTCTGGAATTTGAAATACGTCTTATGGACTGGAAAGCAGGGGTTTATGAATTCCTCGAAAGCAAAATGTAGCCTATGAGCCCTCACGTGCAATGGT
>JARRQA010000094.1:17686-25956 GCA_037382325.1 Robiginitalea sp. | reverse complement strand
CCGCTGTTCCCAGTGCCACGGGGGCAGGCTCAGAAAGGAAGCCACCTATGTAAAGGTAGGGGGCAGGTCGATTAACGAGTTGGTACAGATGCCCGTGTACCGGCTCGCGGGTTTCTTTGAAACTTTGGAGCTCAGCAGCCATGAAACCGAAATCGGCAGAAGGCTGCTTACTGAAATCCGCAACCGCCTGGGCTATCTGCTAAAGGTCGGGCTGGGCTACCTGACCCTGAACCGTAAATCCAATACGCTCTCCGGGGGGGAAAGCCAACGGATTAACCTGGCCACCTCCCTGGGAAGCAGCCTGGTAGGTTCCATGTATATCCTGGATGAACCCAGCGTGGGGTTGCACCCCAGGGACTCGGAAAACCTGATACAGGTCCTTCAATCCCTCAGGGACCTGGGCAATACAGTGATTGTGGTGGAACACGATGAGGAAATGATGCGGGCCGCGGACCGGATCATCGATATCGGGCCCGAAGCAGGGACCCTGGGAGGTGAAGTGGTAGCTGAAGGTAACCTGCAGGAACTCCTGGAGGCAGATTCCTTTACAGCCCGGTACCTGGACGGGCGGCTGGAAATTCCCGTCCCTGCCAAACGCCGAAAACCCAAGGGATATATCGAGGTACTGGGGGCCCGGCAACACAACCTCGCCAACATTGATGTTACCTTCCCTCTGCAGGTACTTACGGTGGTTACCGGGGTATCCGGAAGTGGAAAAAGCACCCTGGTCAACAAGATCCTCTACCCCACCCTGCAGAAAAAACTCGGCGGGTACGGAGAAAAGGCCGGACATCACCGGGCGGTGGAAGGCGAGTTCAAATTTATCCGGCAGATTGAATTCGTGGACCAGAACCCCATCGGGAGGTCCTCCCGTTCCAACCCGGTGACCTACCTGAAAGCCTACGATGAGATCCGCAGCCTCTATGCCAGCCAAAAACTCAGCAAGATCCGCGGATATAAGGCCAAGCACTTCTCCTTTAATGTAGACGGGGGCCGTTGTGACAAATGCAAAGGGGAAGGGGAGATCACTGTGGAGATGCAGTTCATGGCCGATGTGCACCTGGAATGCGATCAGTGCCAGGGGAAGCGGTTCCGAAAAGAAATCCTGGAAGTGCAGTTCGAAGGGGCCTCCATAGACGATGTGCTCCGCATGACAGTGGATGAGGCCATCGCCTTTTTCACCGGGCACAGTGCAGAAAAGATCGCATCAAAATTACAACCCCTGCAGGATGTGGGGCTGGGCTACGTGACCCTGGGGCAACCCTCCTCCACCCTGTCCGGCGGAGAGGCGCAACGCATCAAACTGGCTTCTTTTCTCGGCAAGGGACAGGGCCGGGACAAAGCCCTTTTCATTTTCGACGAGCCCACCACCGGCCTGCATTTCCACGACATCCGTAAACTGCTGGATTCTTTCAACGCCCTGATTGACAAAGGACACTCCATCATCGTGATCGAGCACAACATAGAACTGATCAAGTGCGCCGACCACGTGATCGATCTCGGGCCCGGAGGGGGAGACAAAGGAGGGCGATTAGTGGCCTCGGGGACCCCGGAAGAAATAGCTGCCAACCCGAACTCTGTTACAGGCCATTACCTGAAGGGAAAGGTGTCCAAATAGCTTTGTAGACGGGTGGTTTTAGGTGCAGAGCAAAACATACCTCCCGAAAAGACTTTGAAAACATTTTTTCTATTTATTTGATATTCAAATAGTTAAATTAACTATTCTGTTTTTGGCACGGTGCTTGTTCCTATATGGGTGGGTGTAAATAGTTGCATCCGGAACTTAAAACCCTATCGCCATGAAACATTTTGTATTCTTTTTTGCGGTCCTTTTGTTGGGAGCAGGAAGCTCAAGGGCCACAGCCCCTGAAAATAAGATCCCCTCAGCAACAGTTTACGGGTATTCCAATTCCTTCATCTTTGCGGAGAACGGGATTACTTTCGCCGTCTATCCGGATGGGGAATTTGACTTTTACATCGACAATCAGGTACAGGCACGGGCCGGAGTACGTCTCGGAGGGGCTGCCATCACCTTCAATTCCGGATATAATTACAACCCGTTCGTACAATACGACGACTACGGAGCCGTGGTACAGGTGCAGCATGTCCCCGTCTACTACGACTACTACGGCCGGGTGAATCAGATCGGCAATGTTCGGATCTCCTATCGAAACAATCGGGTCTACCGGCTTGGGGGAATGCGTGTCTTCTATACCCCTATGGGCTATTATGATTACCACATCGGCTATATCAATCCGTATAACCGCGTCTATGTATACAGACCCTACCACAGGTTTTTTATCCGACCGGCTATCGGGCACTGTTTGGTTTACCCGCATCCCTACCGGAGGTATTACCATCCGGTTCGGTACACCTATTACAGGCCCTATCATAACAATACAAGGAGGGCTTATGCCCGGGTAGGAAAAACCTACAGGTACCGGCCCAGGACTCAGCGAAGCCGTATCTACCGGAATGACCACCGCGTGGTGGCAAGGGAATCGGTTCGAAGCAACAGGAACAGCCTGTCCCGGACCTCCCGTAGCCCCCGTACCTCTGTAAGGCCGTCTAAAACTGCCCGGTATTCAGAAACTGGCAGGAGTCGTACCTCCTACGGGAGCAAATCCGTCGGACAGGCGAAACGAAGTAACGCCCGCACAAACCGGGCAGCCCGAAAGGGAAGCGCGCAGGTCGTAAAGAGGAATGCCAGGGTTCGCCCCGAGTCCGGCAGGAACGACCATAAAGCAGTGAGGCAGTCCTCCCGTGCAGGTGCTGACCGGGGAGCCAAGCGCATCACGGGGAATTCAAGATCTCGGAGCCGTTCAGCCAACGTCCGTGGTTCAAACCGCAACAACAGCGGCCGTTCAAAGGCGGTAACACAGCGTGCAAAACGCAAACCGGAGCGGACGGCCAAAAGGCCCCGAAGACAGTAAGGGTAGCTACGTTTTTAGGTTGGTTAGTTGTTCAGACCCCGCGGAGGCATTCGTTTCCCGGGGTCTATTTTTTAAACCACTTCCGGATCAGTCCGATCAGGTCTTCTGAAATCCTGAACCACAGTACCCCTCCCAAATAGATAACCGAAATCCCGATGCTCTTAAGGAAGATGTTGACCAGGGGATGAAACGGGAGCACGACCCAGAAAAGGAGCAGGTACGTTCCCAGGGCCAGTAAGACTACCTTCAGGCTGTCCCTGCTCCAGGGGGTAAGTCCGAATTTTGACCTGACAAATACCAGCTTGGCCAGGTTATAGAGTACGACAGCGCTGAAAGTTGCCAGGGCTGCTCCCGTCAGGCCCATCAAAGGGATCAGCCAGGCGTTCAGGGCAATGGTCAGCACGGCGAGTATAACGCCCATAAGCAGGAGGGTACCGTAGTAGCGGGAGTTATACAGTATAGCGGTGTTAATCCCCAGGAAGGAATCAAAAAGGCGTACCAGGCCCAACAGCAACACCACCCTGAATCCCCCCCGGTAATTCTCCGGCAGGAGTTGGTAGAGGTCTTGCAGATTCAGCAGGATCCCGAGGAATATGAGCGTGGAAATCAGCAGCAGACTCAGGGAGCTTCTTTTATACAGGTCCCTCAGCCCTTTCCGGTCTCCGGAGTGCATCAGAGATGCCGTCAGGGGGTAGGTAATCTGGTTCATCGACCGGAACGGCACAATGATCACCGTGGCAATGAAGACCGCAACGGTATAATATGCCACGTTTTCAATACGGATGTACTGGTTGATCATAAACCGGTCTATTTCCAGGAGGATCACGGAAATAGAGCCCCCCAGGATTATGAGGCTCGAATACCTGAGGATGCCCCCCGTTCCCTCGGGAAGCTTCCTGCTAAAACGAAGCGGTTGAAGGCTCAGGGCATAAACCGCCATGACCACGGTTCGAAGTCCGTAAAGCAGTACCAGCCAGTTCAGGAAAGACCTTTCTGTAAGAATTCCGTAAAACAACAGCAACAGCAGGATACTCACCCCGGCCCTGACGAAGACTTCCTTGAGAAAGGTCCCGGGAGCTGATTTCAGGCACACCTTGCTCCAGGCGAAGAAGATTTCAAAATAGGCCATGAATAAACCGATGGCAAAAATGTGCCAGACGTAGTCGGAGACAATCGCGTTTTTACGGGCCAGAAACTCCCCTATGGCGGTATTGGCGAGATGACTGAATACGCCGAGGGGCAGAATGATCAGGAGCGGGAAGAAAAAAATGAGCGTCAGAAAGCCCTGCAGGTCCTTCCGCTCCCGGAAGCCGGAATAATATTTCACCAGGGTGTTCGGGATTCCAAACGACATTATCGGCATCAGGAGTGCAGCCGTGGAGAGCAGTACCCCTACCAGACCGTAATAGGCTTCCGACATAAATTGGGTATAGAGCAACAGGGTATTGATCGCCCCCAGGCCAAAACCCGTGTAGGTAATGGCTGTATTTGCAATGGATTGCCGAAGAACTACGCCCATAGGATTTCCTTTACAAATCGTTCTGTCAGGGCCCTGCGGTGATATTGGGACACCCCTTCCCCCCGGACCCGCAGGGTTCCGTTCCGATACGCCCGGTACCATTCCATGATCTTTGATTCAATATCCTGCTGGTCCCCGTATCCAAAACTGGCTCCGCATTCGCAATGCTCCAGCAAACTTCCGGCTTCCCAATCGCGGGGTCCGATTCCCAGGACGGGACGGGAAGCCGCCATATATTCAAAAAGCTTCCCGGGAATGATGCCCCGGGTTATATCCGAATCGATTTCTAAAAGCAGTAGTACCTGCGCCTGCCGCTGTTTTTCAAGGGCACGGGCATGCGGCACGTATGGGAATTGTTTCAGGTACTGCTCCAGACCATTTTCGCGTATGCTTTGCAGTACCTCCTCGCTGACCAGGCCGGTGAGTTCGATTTCGAGGTCGTCGCGGAAGTCTTCGTGCGCCAGGACCAGTTTATGCAATGCCTTCCAGAGGGCAACGGGGTTGCGTCCGCTCAAAAGACTGCCGATATGCGCAAGGCGGAACGGTCCTTCTGGTTGTCCCTTTCGGTTTCGGGCACCGGAATATCCGTTCGTAATCACATGTACAGGCCGGTCTGTTTTCCGAAGGAATTCATTCCGGGTATGCCCGCTGGTCGTGACGATGGCATCTGCCCCCTTGAGCACCTGCTCTTCCAGGACCCTGTGTTTTCTGCGGGCCCGCCTGCCCGGGTAGAGAGCCTCATGGTACCCGATAGACGTCCAGGGATCCCGGAAGTCGGCCACCCAGCGGATTCCCGTGGATTTTTTAAGTCGAAGTCCAATAAGATGCATGCTGTGGGGAGGCCCCGTGGTAATGACAGTGGTGATCCCTTCTTTTAAAATGAAGGGTTGCAGGAATTTCACAGAGGGGGCTACCCAGGACCTGCGGGCGTCCGGTATAAACAGGTTGCCGCGAATCCAGCGCATCAGCCGTTCGAGCAGGGAGGGCTTTTCGCGCTCGAGGATTCCCGAACTGATCCGCCGGGTTCCCTTGCGACTCAGCAGCGGGAACCTGTGCCTCACGGCCCGGGTCCCGTATAGGGTAATGGGGATTTTCAGGAGTGTAGATAACCGGTTTTACATCGAATTCTCGCAGATAGGAAGCAAAATACAACCAGCGCTGTACGCCGGGACCTCCTGCCGGAGGCCAGTAATACGTAACTATGAGTACTTTGTGCATCTTCTGCCTTTAGTTCGGCTCCCGCTTTCGCAATATCTGAAAGCCTGCCCCGCCCAGCAACAGCAAGCCCAATACCAAAGAACTCACCAGGCTGATCCTGCTTCCCTGCCGGATTACCTGAGGTTCGAACCGGAAAACAACCGTATGCCTGCCCGGGGGAATGACCATTCCCCTAAGGGCATAGTTTACGCGAAAATGGGGTGCGGATTCCCCGTCGATATAAGCCTGCCACCCGTGGGGGTAGTACATCTCGGAAAAAACAGCCAGCCCAACATGGGGGTTTTGGGTACGATAGACAAGCTCATCGGGCCTGTAGGTAGTCAGAGCGATCCCGGCTGTGGAGTCCACCACGGCCTTATAAGGAGCAATATCCCTGAATTCAGTCACGTTCAGCACGGCTTCCCGCCCAGGCTGAATTGTATCAAGGGCCCTGATAGCCTGGTCCGCCGAGGTTACCGGAACCAAGGACTCTACAAACCAGGCATTGCCGAGGGCATCCGGATTCAGGGAAGCCCGGGTATTTCCCTCGGAATCCGACTGAATCACATATTTGGCGTTCAGCATATTGAGGACATTCCGGTTGTTCTTGTAGACCTGGAATTCAAACAAATCCTGAAGGCGTTGCGGTTTGGCCGCGTGATAGCCCCCCAGCGAATGATGAAAATAGGACGTCCGGGCCCCGTTAAGACCTTCATCCAGGTTTAAAACCCTGAAAACGGTTGTGTCCTTCAGGATCTGGCGGTCTGCCTGAGTGGGGGAAAAAGTATTGTCCAGACGCCTCCTCGAAACGAAATCATCCTTGTTGACATACCGCAGGTCCACTCCTACCAGGTCGACCACCAACAAAAGGCCGAGGCCTAGAACCATCCACCGGGACGTAAGGCGCTCCTTGAGATTGAGCCATAAAACCCCGGCCGTCAGGATGATGAATATAAGCGTTCGGATGGTGTCTTCCACATAGACCATTTCCCGGTCCCGCCGGATAAGTCCGACGAGTTCTTCCCCGTAATAGCGTTTCAGGATTTCATCACTCCCCCCGGTAAAATCAATGGTGGATTTTAACAGTAGCAGGACCACACCCAGGCCTAGCATACCTAAAAAGCTATAGAGAAGTGCCTTGTGTTTGGCGGCCTTCTTAATCTCGGGGTTTCCCCACGCTTTAAGGGCCAGTACGGCCAGGATGGGCACACAGAGCTCCAGGAGAATCTGAACGGAGGAAACAGCCCGGAATTTATCATAGAGGGGGAAATAGTCGATCATCAGGTCGGTGAGCGGTGCAAAATTCTTACCCCACGAAAGCAACAGGGCGAGAAGAGAGGCTCCGACAAGCCACCATTTGGCGCGCCCCTTTACCAAAAGGATTCCCAGAAGGAACAGAAAGAGTATCACGGCCCCTAGGTACGGGGGAGCCGCTACGATGGGCTGCTCTCCCCAGTAGAGCTGCAGGTTGTTGCTGAATTCGAGGGCCTGGGACCTGGAGACTCCCTGATCGATCAGGTAGCGGTAAGTCCTTGAATCCTCCCCGAGGCTCTCCACAGATCCCCCGCCATAGAGTCTGGGGACCAAAAGGTCAAGGGATTCCAAAATCCCGAAGCTGTACTGGGTGATGTAATCCCGGTCCAGGCCGTCCAGGTTCGTTTTCGGACTGCCATCCGGATTGATCGTTAAAACGGAGGGACCCCGCGTACTCCACCGGGCATATTCGCGCGTGGCCATCAGGGAGGTGGCATTGACCGCGATCCCCAGAGCTACCGCCAGAATGAGCAACCCCACAGATCCGAAATAATGTTTCAACTGTTTCTGCCGGACCGCATCGATGAGGTAGGCGATCCCAAGGATCCCGACCAGGAACATGAAATAATAGGTCATCTGGAAGTGGTTGGCCTGTATCTCAAGGGCCATGGCCAGGGCAGTGAGCAGGAAACCCCAGAGGTATTTTTTCCGGAAAGTAAGGATAATCCCGCCCAGGATCATGGGCAAATAACCCAGGGCATGAGCCTTCGCATTATGCCCCACTCCCAGGATCACGATGAGATACGTGGAAAAACCAAAGGCCAGGGCACCCAGAATAGCCAGACGGTAGTCTACCTTCATACAGCCCATCAGGATGTAAAACCCGAGAAAATATAAAAAGAGGTAATCGGCCGGACGTGGTAAAAAGCGAATCGCGCGGTCCAGTTTTTTGATGTAATTGTGCGGATAGCGGGCCCCCAGCTGATAGGTGGGCATCCCTCCAAAAGCACTGTTGGTCCAGTAAGGTTCTTCTTCATACTGCCTGCGAAATTGTTCCTGCTCCTCAGCCATCCCCCGGTACTGTACAATATCAGACTGGTAGATGACCTTACCCTGCAAAACGGGGTTGAAGTACAAAAGGGCCGCCAGGGCAAAAAAAGCAATCGCAAAAAAATGGGTGATGAAGTTCCTGAATCCTGATTTCATGGGCGGACTGAAATGGGTTTATTCGATTTCCTCAAATTCGATGTATTCGCCTACTTTTTTCCCGGAGGTCTTCCGGGCAGGTGGTTTCTTATCAATGGTCACCTCCCCTTCCCGATGCCCGGAATTTGCTACTCCTCCCTGGTTTCCGGCAGCCTGCCGGA
>JARRQA010000094.1:0-17671 GCA_037382325.1 Robiginitalea sp. | reverse complement strand
GCATGCACCCAGGGTCGGAACAAACGGCTTAGCAATTTGAGGAGATAATACCCCAGCACTATCCAGAAAATTGTACGTAAAACTCCCATTATATCCGTTCAGTGTATATCAAAATTACGATTCCCACGTTGTATAAGCAGTACAAATGTCCTAAAATATTATCAAAATGGCTGTCTGCCTAACCTCCACGCCTCCTAAACTGCGATACATCCTGCTACTTCTGGTAACTGTTTTCCCGGGTTTATCGGCCCAGGCTCAGTACACGGATGTGATCAACTCCAACCGCCCCGGGCAATCTGTAAGTGCCTATGCCGTCGGAACTGGCGTATTCCAACTGGAATCAGGACTTTTTTACGAACAGCGGGATCACTCCGTTCTGGATACGGAATCCGGGATATTCGGCCTTTCCATGGCCCTCAGATATGGCCTTTTATTTGAGACGCTCGAACTTCACTATGAAGGGAGGTTCCAAAGCCAGGATGTCACCTACACTAATACCGGGACGGAAGAGCGCTTTACGGACTTCGACAGGAACCGGCTCGGCCTGAAATTCCTGGTCTTTGACCCCTATAAGGATCCCAAACGCAACCAGCCAAATCTTTACAGCTGGCGGGCCGATAACGTTTTCCAGTTGCGCAACCTCATACCTGCCGTGTCGGTATATGCGGGAGCTAATTTTGTGTTGGGTGACAACCCCTTTTATCCGGAAGATCCAACCTTTTCACCCAGGGCAATGGTCGCCACTCAGAGCCGGCTGACCCCACGCTTCGTGCTGATCACCAACATCGCCTATGACCGTATCGGAACAGATTTCCCGGAATGGAGCTACCTCATATCGCTATCCCACGCCTTCCGGAACCCACGCTGGAGTATTTTTGTAGAAAACCAGGGGATCGACAGCGACCGTTACTCGGACGTTCTGCTGCGAAGCGGGATAGCCTATCTGGTCAGCAAGAGCTTTCAGGCGGACCTGCTGCTGGGAGCCAGTTTCAAGAATACCCCAAGCCGCATCTTTATCGCCGGGGGAATATCCTACAGGCTGGACCATCACCAGGACAAACTCAAACCCATAGAGGATCAGGATCCCCAAATCGGTCGCAATTCCATGCGCAAAAAGGGAGGGGGTACCTCCCGGAAAGAGCGCAAAAGGAAGCGGAAGCAGCAAAAGAGCGAAATCGATTGGTGACTTTGCCTTGGACCACCTGATTTAGAAGGTATTCCCTTTATTCTATTCTCAATAATGCCTAATATTGAGCGAGATTTACAGTATCATGATTCAGATCAGAGAAGCTCGTTCAAAAAAGGAAATGCGGGACTTTGTAAAATTTCCCTTTACCCTCTACAAGGGATCTCCCTATTGGGTGCCCCCGATTATCAAAGACGAGCTGGACTCCTTAAACCCTAAAATCAATCCTGTTTTTAAACAGGCCGAGGCCCGTTTTTTCCTTGCTTTCAGGGAGGCTAAAGTTGTCGGCAGGGTCGCTGCCATCGTCAACTGGACCGAGGTACGGGAAAAAGGGTTGCGGAAAATGCGGTTTGGCTGGATGGATTTTGAGGATGACCCGGAAGTCTCCCGGGCCCTCCTGGAAACCGTTGCAGAAATCGGCCGTTCCCACAAGCTGGATTACATGGAAGGCCCGATGGGATTCTCGAACCTGGACAAAGTTGGGGTACTGACCGAAGGATTCGACAGTGTGGGGAGTATGGTTACCTGGTATAACCATCCCTATTATGCGGAACACCTGAAGAAAATGGGATTTGAAAAGGAAAAGGAATACATAGAGAGCCGGTTTCCAATTTCCAATGTGGATCCCCGTTTGTTCAACCGGGTCCAGGGCGTAATCCGGGAACGCTATGAGCTCCGCCCCCTGAACTTTTCAAAACCCTCTGAAATAATGCCCTGGGTGGATGAAATGTTTGAGCTGTTCAACCAAACCTATTCCAGGCTATCATCCTTCGTCCCTGTTTCTGAGGCTCAGAAGGATTATTTCAAAAAGAAATACATATCCTTTATTAATCCGGAATTCATCAAATTCGTGGTGGACCGCAACGACCGGCTGATCGCCTTTGCCATAGTGATGCCTTCCTTCTCAAAAGCCCTGCAAAAAGCAAGGGGCCGCCTGTTCCCCACCGGTATTTTCCATCTGCTCCGCGCCCGGAAAAAAAGCAAGGACATGTTGTTTTACCTCATAGGTATCCTCCCGGAATACCAGAAGAAAGGGGTTACCTCCATTATTTTCCATGAATACTATCACATATTCGATAAGTATGGGATCAAAATGGGATACCGTACCCCGGAACTGGCCGATAACAAAGCGGTACAGCAAATCTGGAAGCATTTCAACCCGGAGATCTACAAACGCCGCTGTACTTTTAAGAAGTCCCTTTAAGAAAAAACCCCGGCAGGGCCGGGGTCTTCTAAAAATATCTCTGTCAGGTTATTCCCCCATAGCTGCGGCCACTGCAGCGGAAAGCCTTTTATAGGTTCCGTTTTGGAGTCGTTCCCGAATGGCCGAAAAAGCGTCCAGGGTTTCGGCAATATCTTCAGCCGTGTGGGTGGCGGTCGGAATCATTCTGAGCAGGATCAGGCCTTTGGGGATTACGGGATAGACCACAATAGAGCAAAAGATCCCATAGTTTTCCCGCAGGTCCTTAACCAGGGCCATGGCTTCGGGGATGCTGCCATTCAGATAAACAGGGGTGACACAACTCGTAGTGGTTCCAATATCGAAACCGCGTTCCTTGAGCCCGTTTTGAAGGGCATTTACATTGTCCCAGAGTTTCTCCTTTAATTCCGGCCGGGTGCGCAGCATTTCCAGCCGTTTCAAGGCCCCCTTGACATAGATCATCGGCAGGGACTTGGCGAACATCTGAGATCGCATATTGTATTTGAGGTAGTCGATAATCCCTTTGTCGGCCGCCAGGAAGGCCCCTATGCCGGCCATGGATTTGGCAAAGGTGGCGAAGTAGACGTCGATTTCATCCTGAACGCCCTGTTCTTCTCCGGCTCCCGCCCCTGTGGCTCCCAGGGTTCCGAAACCATGGGCGTCGTCCACCAGTAAGCGGAAGTTAAATTTCTTTTTGAGGGATACGATCTCCTTGAGTTTTCCCTGTTCGCCCCGCATTCCAAAAACGCCTTCTGAAATCACCAGAATGCCGCCCCCGGTTTGTTCAGCCATCTTGGTGGCCCGTTCCAGGTTTTTCTCGAGGGATTCAATATCGTTGTGTTTGAAGGTGAACCGTTTGCCCACATGAAGCCGGACCCCGTCAATGATACAGGCGTGGGAATCCACGTCGTATACAATGATATCATCCTTGGCCACCAGGGCATCGATCGCCGACATGATTCCCTGATATCCGAAATTCAGCAAATAGGCGGATTCCTTGGATACAAATTCAGCGAGTTCCTTCTCCAGCTTTTCGTGGTAACTGGTATGCCCGCTCATCATCCTAGCCCCCATCGGATAAGCGGCCCCGTGTTCGAGGGCAGTCTCCCCGTCTACCTTCTTGATTTCCGGCAAATTGGCCAGGCCCAGATAATCGTTGATGCTCCAGGTGATCATTTCCCTTCCCTGGAACTTCATCCGGTTAGAAATAGGCCCTTCCAGCTTCGGAAATACGAAATACCCTTCCGCCTGTGCAGCCCATTTGCCAAGGGGGCCCTTATTTTCAAGAATACGGTCAAATAAATCTCTCATGGATGTCAGCTTGGTTCTTGGATGCCGGGGTTACTTCTGCCTTCCCGGTCAGCAATGGGGCAAAAGTACAGAATTTTGGATAGGAATCATAGCAACATGGGCCCGCGTTTGGCTGAAGGGGTCCCAGGCTCCTGCACCGGGGATAATAAACGGAATTACTTCACGAATTCCACCTCCTGCGCCTCCGGGATATGCGCGCTGTCAAAGAAACCCTGTTCCTCCATCCACTGGTCGCTGTAGATCTTGCTCATATACCGGGAACCGTGGTCCGGGAAAATCACCACCACCCGGCTCGAAGCATCGAATTCCCCGGCTTGCTGCAGTTGTTTCAGGGCCTGCATGGCCGCTCCTGAAGTATACCCGGCAAAAATGCCTTCCGTCCTGCAGATTTCCCTTGCCATGTGTGCACTGGACTCGTCCGTCACCTTTATAAAGGTGTCGATACTGTCGAAATCCGTAGCATCGGGGATCAGGTTTTTCCCCAGGCCCTCAATGCGGTACGGATAGATCTCATCGGTATCCAACTCCCGGGTCTCGTGGTATTTTTTAAGGACTGAACCATAAGCGTCCACCCCAATGATCCGGATGTCAGGATTTTGCTCCTTCAGGAACCTCGCAGTACCTGAAATGGTCCCTCCGGTTCCGCTGCAGGCAATCAGGTGGGTGATCTGCCCTGCCGTCTGCTCCCAGATTTCAGGGCCGGTAGACCGGTAGTGGGCATCGAGGTTCAGCTGGTTGAAATACTGGTTGATATAGATCGAACCCTCGATCTCCTGATGCAGCCTCCTGGCCACCTGGTAGTAGGAGCGCGGGTCATCGGCGCTGACGTGAGCGGGACATACATAAACCTTTGCGCCCATAGTGCGCAGCATGTCGATCTTGTCCATTGACGACTTGGAACTCACAGCCAGGATACACTCATACCCCTTGATGATACTCACCATTGCCAGACTGAACCCGGTATTCCCGGAAGTCGTTTCTATGATGGTGTCACCGGGTTTCAGGATCCCCTGTTTCTCCGCTTGTTCTATGAGTATCTTTGGATCCATGCAAGTAAGGTGAGGCATGAGACCTTCTGGGAACGTCTCAGGATGTGTACAACAGTAGTGTTTTATTTGATTGAGGAATGGTTTCCCTCCAGATCGAGGAGGAACGCATATTCCTGGGCCGTTTCCTTCAGGGCATTAAACCGGCCTGAAGCGCCTCCGTGGCCCGCCTCCAGGTTGGTAAAAAGGTAGAGCTGGCTGGAACCGGTTTTCAGGTCCCGGAGTTTGGCCACCCATTTGGCCGGTTCCCAGTACTGCACCTGGGAGTCATGAAGGCCACAGGTTACGAGCATATGGGGGTAGCGCTTCTCCTCCACGTTGTCATAAGGTGAATAAGATTTCATATAGTCGTAATACGCTTTCTGGCCGGGATTGCCCCATTCATCGTATTCGCCCGTAGTTAGCGGGATGGACTCATCGAGCATCGTGGTCACCACGTCTACGAAGGGCACTGCTGCAATCACCCCCCGGTAAAGCTCAGGCTCCAAATTGATTACCGCACCGATCAGTAAACCCCCGGCCGAGCCCCCATAGGCATACAGATGCTGCGGACTCGTATAGTTCTGTGAAATGAGGTAACGGGAGCAGTCCAGAAAATCAAAAAAGGTGTTCTTTTTGTTCAGCAACTTTCCCTTTTCATACCAGGGCCGCCCGAGGTACTCCCCTCCCCTCACATGCGCTATGGCATAGATAAACCCCCGGTCCAGCAGGCTCAGGCGCGGGGTGGAAAAATATGGGTCTATGGTACTGCCGTAAGATCCATATCCATACTGAAGCAAAGGAGCCGTCCCGTCAAGGGGAGTATCCTTGTGGTACACCAGGGAAACAGGCACTTTCTCCCCATCCCGGGCCGGAGCCCATACCCGCCTGGAGCGATAGTTTTCCTTCCTGAACCCTGGGTCCAGAACTTCCTGTTCCTTCCGGACGCTCTTTTCCCGGGTTTTCATATTGAAGTCAATCACGCTGTAGGGCGTCGTCATGGCATTGTAGATATACCGCAGGTACTCCTTGTCGAAATCCAGGTTCAATTAGGGATAGGCCACATAGGTCTCTTTGTCAAAGGGCAGGTAATACTGCTCGGACTGGTCCCAGCGATTGACCTGAATCCGGTTAAGACCCTGATATCGCTCGCAGATCACATAGTAGTCCCTGAAGATTTCGATATCCTCTATCAGCACGTCCTCCCGGTGTGGAATGAAATCTTCCCAGAATGCACAGGTAGTACGGTCCTCATGGGTCTTCATCACCTTAAAATTCAGGGCCCCATCCCGGTTGGTCACGATGTAAAAATCAGTATCATAGTGGTAAATAGAATACTCTACGCCCCGCTGCCTGGGTGCAAAAACCTCGAAATTCCCCTCTGGCCGGTCTGCTCTGAGGATCCGGTATTCGGTAGTCAGGGTACTGGAGGAACCGATGATGATATATTTCCGGGATTTTGACTTGTAGACATAGGTGTTAAACGTTTCGTCGGTTTCTTCATACACCAGTACATCCTCACTTGCGGGAGTACCCAATAGGTGTTTGAAAATGCAGTTTGATCTCAGCGTCACCGGGTCCTTCCTTGTGTAGAATAGGGTCTTGTTATCGGCCGCCCAGACAGAGCTTCCGGTGGTGTTCTCCAACAAATCGGGATACACCTCCCCGGTCTCCAGGTTTTTTATTCGTATGTGGTACTGCCGCCTGGAACGCGTATCCACCCCGTAGGCCGCGAGCCGGTTATCCGGACTGATGGAAATTCCCCTCAGGTCAAAAAATTCGAATCCCTCTGCCATCTGGTTGCCGTCGAAAAGAAGTTCCTCCGGGGCCTCCAGGATTTCTTTATGACGCGTATAAACCGGGTACTCCCGGCCGGACTCATACCGGGTAATGTACCAGTAGCCATTGCGCTTGTAAGGCACGGAGGTATCATCTTCCCTGATCCTGGATTTCATCTCGATGAAGAGACGCTCCTGGAATTCCCGGGTATGGGCGGTCATAGCCTGATAATAGTCATTTTCCGCTCGCAGGTACTCCAGGACCTCATCACTGTCCCGTTCCCGGAGCCAATAATAGGGGTCCTCACGAACATCTCCGTGCTTTTCAAGCCTGTAAGGTTTCTTTGTAGCCTTGGGAGGGGTTATGACTGGCATAGGGAATGCTGATTTTTGCAAAGTGCAAAAATAGAATATCTGTCAGGAATAGTTCCCCTTTTCCACAGACGTGTAAGTGCGGTGAATTTATTACTTTTAGAATCTCAAAAATCAAGGCTATGTTAGGAGATTTGATGGGAATGATGGGGAAACTCAAGGAAACCCGCGAAAAGGTGGAGGCCACTAAAAAACGCCTCGATTCGGTTACCCTGCAGGAAGCCAGCCAGGACGGTTCGCTGGAAGTCGTCCTGACGGCCAACCGGGAAATCAAGGAGGTCCGAATCGATGAGGAATTGCTTGCCGACAAGGAACAACTCGAAGATTACCTGGTGATCACCCTGAACAAGGCCCTTAAGAAGGCCGGGGAGGTACACGATACAGAACTCTCTGCGGTGGCCCGGGAAGGAATGCCAAACCTTCCCGGTCTGGACGCTCTCCTGTAACCGATTAAGAAGGGCTGCCAGGTGGTTGAAATCAAAAAAGAAAAAGAAAGATTCTATTTCGTGGTCCGAAGCGGCCAGGGATCCGAATTGCTCCAGAGTGTGGAATTCCCCAGCAGAAAAGATCTCGAAAAGTGCCTGCGGGATGTTTGCGCGAAGCTTGGAAACCCATCCTGCTTCGAACGAAGGACCGACCACAATGGCAAATTCCGGTTCTCCCTGAAAACCGCTGAGGGAAAAGTACTCGGCCAAAGCGCAGCATACCGCTCTGAAGCCGGCATGGAAAACGGGATTAAAAATACGCGGATCGCCCTGACCCGGGCAGCCTTACCCTAATCGAATTTCATCCAGGACGGACAGCGTGTAGGCATGCATGGCCTCATTGTAGTCCAGGTGGGTGACGAGCCGAAGTTTTCCTTCCCCCATTCCTATCAGTCGTATTCCACGGGCATTGAGGGCTGCGACCATCTCGGCATCCGTGGCGAAATCAGCATCCAGTTCAAAAATCACAATATTGGTTTCAACCGGGGCCACGTAGCGCACAAAATCCTTGCTTTCCAAAAGCCGTCCGATTTCCCTGGCCCTCCGGTGGTCTTCGCCCAGGCGCTCCCGGTGGTGCTCCAGGGCATACAGGCCGGCCGCCGCGAGGTATCCTGCCTGGCGCATTCCTCCCCCCAGTACTTTTCGGATGCGCAGGGCCTGCTCCATGGCCTGTTTTGAACCGATCAACAGGGACCCCACCGGGCAGCCCAATCCCTTGCTCAGACAAACGCTGATGGTATCAAAAAGTTTTCCGTAATCTTCCGGGGTTTCGTTTTTCGCCACCATGGCATTCCAGATCCTCGCCCCGTCGAGATGGTATTTCAGGCCATGGCGGTTGCAGACCTCACGGATCCGGCGGAGCTCTTTGTAATCCCAGCAAGCCCCTCCCCCCTTATTGGTGGTATTCTCCACACACACCAGGGTAGACTTCGGGCTGTGGTAAAAATCCGGGGGGTTGATTGAATCCTCCACCTGTCGGGCTGTCATCATGCCCCGGTCCCCGTCCACCAGCTTACAGGAAACCCCGCTGTTAAAACTCACTCCCCCGCCTTCATAGTTATAAATATGGGCAAACTTGTCGCAGATAAGCTGTTCCCCGGGCTGGGTGTGTAGTTTTATTCCGGTCTGGTTGGCCATGGTCCCGCTTGGGAAAAACAGGGCGGCCTCCTTCCCGAAAAGACTGGCCACGGTCTCTTCAAGCGCATTGACCGTGGGGTCTTCTTTAAATACATCGTCCCCTACCTCGGCCTTCATCATGGCTTCGAGCATGCCCTGGGTAGGCCGGGTAACCGTATCGCTGATCAGATTCACTTCCATTATTGGGGTCTTTACTCCTGACTACAGGCCATTCCAATTGGGGATCCGTCTGGTATTTTCGGGGCTTCCACCGCCTTGAACTCCTCGGGATGGGATTCAAACCGGGTAATACGGCGCACCATTTCACGGGCCAGCCCGGAATCCCCTTCCCGGAGCAGGTCTTTCTTCAGGCGGTCCAGCTCCCCATGGACTATCGCATTGACCTGTGGGTGTACCTCCCGGTTATTGGCCAGGACCATGAGGTGTTCCAACACCCGGAAATTAATGACTCCCTGAACTTCAGACAAATAGGCATCCTCCTTTGTGTTTTTAATGGTCTGATTCACCAGGGAACTCAGGACTTCACTCAGGCCCAGTTGACCCGGTTCCAGGCTTTGCTGGTTAACCAGGCGCGAAGCCCGCTCCGGGTGCAGCAGGAGCCCGAGGGTCATATCCGCGGCAGTTTCTGCAGCTCCCAGCGGGTCAAAACTCACCCCGGTTCGTCCTTTGAAGGATTCCCGGGTACCGTAATAACCGATGGGCCGGGGCGGGAACCATTCCAGGATCCGTTTTGGGATTGCCAGCTGAGAGGCATCCAGGGTATGGAGTACAGCCTCCAGGGCCTGTTCCTGGCCTTTCCTGGGAAGGAATGTCCAGGGTTTCGTATTGTCACCACGTACGGAATAGCGGTAGTCCATACCTCCTACGAGCTTCACGGCTGCCTCAGTCTGGTAGCGATGGAAGAAATAAAGCGGCACAAAAACATCTTCCAGAACGGCATACGGTTCCATGGTCCTGATGTTGGCCGGTGAGAACTGGTCCATAGCGGCTTTACGGATTCCCAGCACGCGGTCGAGTTCCTCCGAGGCGCTTTTCCCATTGTCCCAAAGGTGGGCCAGGACATGGGCGCCACCCCCGGCTCTGGCATCCCTGTCGGAGATATACCTGAGTCCGTTCTGTTCAGCCTTTTTCAGAATGTCCCGCAGGGCATCCCGGGTATCCGTGCCTTCCGGAAAGTCGGAGTAGGCATAGGCTACAGTCACCTTGTCCCAATCACCAATACCGGTTTCATAGGCCTGTGAAAAATCAATGCTTCCCCCCCTCAGCCGGAAATCCGGATGCGGATAGTCCATTACGGAAACCTTCCCAACGGCACTGGCCGCAAAATTATGCGAAAAGCCCAGGGTATGGCCGATTTCGTGCGCGGAGAGCTGTCGAATCCGCGCCAGGGCAAGGTCGAGCATGGCCTGGTGGTTTTCATCCGACGATTCGAAGGGCTTTTCTGCCAGCGCCTGGGCGATCATGAAATCCTGCCGGATCCGAAGGCTTCCCAGACTCACATGGCCCTTAATGATTTCCCCGGTACGCGGGTCGGTAACACTGCTCCCGTAACTCCAGCCCCTGGTGGACCTGTGGACCCACTGGATCACATTGTAACGTACATCCAGGGGGTCCGCATCGTCGGGCAGCATTTTCAGCTGAAAGGCATTTTTATACCCAATGGCCTCAAACGCCTGGTTCCACCAGCGTCCCCCTTCGAGGAGGGCAGAACGCACCGGTTCCGGAGTGCCATTGTCCAGGTAATAGATAATGGGTTCCACCGCTTCACTTACCGGAGCAGAAGGATCCTTCTTCTCCAGGCGATGCCGGGTGATAAAACGCTTCATCAGGGATTGCTCCACGGGTGTTGCATAATCGTAATACGAAAAAGGATAGGCCCCGCTGCGGGGATCGAATTCCCGCATTTCAAAACCCGGGTCAGGAGCCTCTACAAACGAGTGGTGCTGTGTCACCGTTACCAGTTTGGGATTAGGAGTGACCGAACGCACATAGGCCCCCTTGGGATCTCCTTTAAAGGTCAGCAATACATCGAACTCGACGTTTTTTGGAAAAGCCCGGGTCCGTTCCAGGTTCAGGGCGCTCCGGGAGGTGTCCAGGGAATAGGATCCCTGGTTGGTGCGTTTAAGCCGGTCGGCGACCCCGTGGGCATCCCGCATCAGGAACCCCGTAAGGTCGATAATATAACTCTCCCCCTGCATCTCCACAATGGGAAAGCCGAACAGGACGGATTTTGCAAACGCCTGTTCCACGGATTTCTTTTCCAGTGGATTATCGGTAAGCGCACGATAGCGGAGATTCGGCTGGATCAGCAGGAGCTTGTTTCCCGCCTTGCGGAAAAAGACCACCTGTTCATTACCCAGCTGGCCCCTGTCCAGGCCAATATCATTACTTCCTACCCCACTGCTCAGCGCATTCACGTAGAGGAATTCCATTTCCAGGTCGTTGACTTTCAGATAGATTTTATCGGTTTCATCATCGTACAAAAAATCGAAATACCCGTTGTAAGCTTTAAAGTCTTTGCTTTTTTCTGCGAACTGAGCCCCCAGCAGGAAGGGGACCAAAAGGAAAAAAAGGGCTGAAAGGTAGCGCTTCATAAGTCGTTTCTTAACATTTAATTTTCTAATAAGTCCCCTAAAATAAGCTTCAGGTTGAAATCCACCAAGGTCCCCTGACAAATTTTGAATCCGTGAACCCAATCCGGAATAATTATTTTTATTTTCGGATAATTCTCCTACCTTCTTTAGTATTCCAGAATGACTATGGGCAAAAATGATACTATTTTTTCTTCCTATGAGCGGGATCCTTCCCTTTACGATGAAATTTTTGACAGCCAGGGTAAGGTAACCCGGGTTTACAAAAAGTTATTCAAGCTCTATGGGAAGAATTCCATCGAAGACTATACCACGCTGAACAACAAGGCAAAGGCCTCTTTTTTTAACCAGGGAATCACCTTCCAGGTCTACAGCGAGGAAGCCACCCGGGAAAAGATTTTTCCGTTTGACATGTTTCCGCGGATTATCGGCGCTGCCGAATGGGAGCATATTGAAAAGGGGGCTTCGCAGCGCTGCAGGGCGCTCAACTTATTCCTAAAGGATATCTACGGAAAAAAGCAGATTGTGAAGGATGGCGTCCTGCCACTGGAACTGATCAACTCCTCTGAAAACTACCTCGAACAAATGGTTGGGATGCAACCCCCGGGAGGGGTCTATAACCACATTTCTGGGACGGACATCATCCGGCAGCGGAGAACCTCCTGGACAAACTGGAGGAAGTCAAGCCGAAGGGGGTGGATGTTCCCAATACCGTCGTACTCACTCCCGGCATGTTTAATTCAGCTTTCTATGAGCACAGCTACCTGGCCAAGACTATGGGGGTTCAACTCGTGGAAGGGCGCGATTTGTTCGTGGAAAACGATTTTGTTTACATGAAGACGATCGAGGGTCCTGAAAGGGTGGATATCATCTATCGCAGGGTCGATGACCTCTTCCTGGATCCTTTGGAGTTCAGGGAGGATTCAGCCCTCGGGGTTCCCGGATTGTTTGCCGCATACAAAAAAGGGAATGTAACCCTAGCAAATGCGCCGGGTACGGGGGTGGCAGACGACAAGGCCGTCTATACGTACGTCCCGGATATCATAAGGTACTATTTGGGGGAAGAGCCTATTTTGAAAAATGTCCATACGTACCATTGCAGCCGGGAGGAAGAAAGGGAATATGTCCTGGAGCACGTCAGAGAACTGGTAGTCAAACCGGTGGATGAAGCCGGCGGGTATGGAATTTCCATCGGGAACAGGCTCAATGATGACGAGGTGGAAGAGGTGCGTAAGGCCATCCGCAAAGCGCCCCGGAAATATGTCGCACAGCCAATACTTTCCCTCTCTGTCCACCCGACCTTCATCGAAGAATCCCAGTCTTTCGAACAGCGCCATATAGATCTGCGGACTTTCACGGTCCTCGGCCCAGATTCCTGCTACGTCCTGAAAGGGGGGCTGACCCGTGTTGCCCTGCGCAAGGGAAATCTCATTGTTAATTCATCCCAGGGTGGGGGTTCCAAGGACACCTGGGTACTTCAAAAATAAGCGATTATGTTAGCCCGCGTTGCTGATAATTTATTCTGGATGGGCCGTTATATAGAACGTACCGAACATATGGCCCGGTACCTGAATGTCAACTATTTCTCTTCGCTGGATGCTCCGGATACACGTTCCCAGTCCAGGGATTTCGTCCTCCGCTCCATGTTGGTTATGGCGGGTATCCCAAACTCCGCTCAGGAGAAAATGAAGGAACAGCAGGTCCTCTTCCGGATTGGCATGGATCCGGAGAACCCGATTTCTCTATTGAATGCCGTGCGAAGCGCCCGTGAAAATGCCCTGTCCGCCAGGGATTTGATCTCCACCGAGTTGTATGAGGCTATAAATAAATTCTACCATTATGTGATGGAATACCCCTCGGGATCATTCGTGAAAACGGGGCTTTTTGATTTTACGACTCATGTCACGGAAATGACCGCTATTATTCGCGCCAAAATCCGGGGCACCCTCATGCACGATTCCATTTATTCCATAATCATGATGGGTGTAAACCTGGAAAGGGCGATTCAGATCACCCGCATCATTCAGGCCAAGGTGCTGGACGCAGAAAGTTCCGCCAATGAGAACCCGTCCGCCTTCCGGACGAGCTATGAATGGACCACGTTGCTGAAATGCGCCGAATCCTACGATATGATGCGCAGGCTCTACAAAAAACAGCCTTCCAGCCTGCGGACCCTTGAGTTTCTGATTCTCAACCCCAATTGCCCCAGATCGGTAATGAACAGTTTGAATCAGGTTCACAGGCACATCTGCCAATTGGATCCTGCGCGTATCAAGGATACAAATTCTTCGGCCTTCACGGCCGGAAAGGCCCGGGCCAAATATCAGTTCCTGCGGATTGAGGAAATCGAAAACGATATTGACGGTTTTCTGGTACAGATCCTCTCCGAACTTTCGGAAATAGGAGAACAGTTGGAAAAGGAATTCTTCAACTATTAGGCGGTGAGGGCCTTCGGTGCCCACTTATACTGATTGTTTATGACAACGCGCTATTCCATTGAATACCATGCAGAAAACGAGTATGAACTCCCTTTTAAGGAGGCGAACTGGCAGTTCCTGATCGAACCCCTGGAAGGGGCCGGACAACAATTACTGGACCTTAGTTTTGAAAACAGTGCAGAGGCGCCATGGGAACACTCCCAGAATGCCTTTGGCTTCAGGGTCATCCGGGTACGTTGCCGTACCGCGGTCCGTAAAATAAGGTTCCACGCGGTTTTTCACCTGGAGAAGGTATTGGCGAACCCCTATGATTTTGCTCCGGGAAGTATTCAATCCCTTCCTGATGATCCTTCCGAACTTCTCAAATTCAACGTGGCCCATAACGGATTCCTGAGGGAGACCCAACTCACCAGCCTTCCCCCTGCCAAACCGCCCTTTGAATTCGACACTTCTCAAAATTTGTTTGACAACCTGCTGGCATTGAACCAGTGGATCTACAACACCATCGTTTACAAAGAAGGGGTCACCCATACCGGGACGACCCTGAAGGACATCCTTGATAAACACCAGGGAGTATGTCAGGATTTTTCCCATCTTTTCATCGGGGTCGCACGTCGCAATGGCATCCCTTGCCGGTATGTTTCCGGCTATCTCCACCAAGGGCATGGCTATTTTGGGGACACCCACATGCACGCCTGGGTGGAGGCCCTTATTCCCGGGCTCGGCTGGGTGGGTTTTGATCCGACCAACAACCTCCTCGCATCCACAGATCATGTAAAGGTTTCCCATGGCAGGGATTACGCAGATTGTGCCCCTCTGAAAGGGGTGATTTTCGGGGAGGGAAACAATACGACCACCCACAAGGTACAGGTTTCCTCTCAGCAATAATTAAAGGGTATCCCTGTTGAAATCCCCGAAAAAGACTGTACATTTACGGCTCTAAAATCAAGGTGATGCAGGAGAAACTCAAGTCACTTATGGAACGCCTGGGTGCGTTAAGGAGGTATCTTTGACATAGATGCCAAACGCATCGAAATCCAGAATGAAGAGGAGAAAACGCTGGCCCCGGGCTTCTGGGATGACCCGGTTACCGCTCAGGAGTTCATGAAGAAACTCAAGAGCAAAAAGAACTGGGTGGCTGAGTTCGAAGAAGCCCAGCAATTGCTCGGAGATGCGGAAGTGCTCTGTGAATTCCTCGAAGGAGGTGAGGGCACGGAAAAAGGAGTCGAACAACAGCTTGGCAAGGCGGAAGAGGTCGTTGAAAAACTGGAGTTCCGAAACATGCTTTCCGAAGAAGGAGATGACCTTACCGCAGTACTGCAAATTACGGCAGGCGCCGGGGGAACGGAGAGTTGTGACTGGGCCGCCATGCTCATGCGGATGTACCTTATGTGGGCTGAAAAAAATGGGTATACGGTCAAGGAACTCAACTACCAGGAAGGCGATGTGGCGGGGATCAAGACCGTTACCCTGGAAATTGACGGGGAGTATGCCTTTGGCTGGCTGAAGGGTGAAAACGGGGTACACCGTCTGGTACGGATTTCTCCTTTTGACAGCAACGCCAAGCGCCACACCTCTTTTGCTTCTGTTTACGTGTATCCCCTGGTAGACGATTCCATTGAAGTGGAGATCAACCCGGCGGACATCGAAATAACCACCGCCCGTTCAAGCGGGGCCGGGGGACAGAACGTCAACAAGGTGGAAACCAAGGTGCAGTTGGTCCACAAGCCCACGGGGATTCAGATTTCCTGTTCCGATTCCCGTTCCCAGCACGACAACCGGGCCACCGCCCTTAAGATGCTTAAATCCCAGCTCTATGAAATCGAACTCCGCAAAAAGCAGGAGGCCCGGGATGCGATCGAAGCGTCCAAGATGAAAATCGAATGGGGTTCGCAGATCCGGAATTATGTCATGCATCCATACAAACTGGTCAAAGATGTCCGCACGGGGGTGGAAACCGGCAATGTAGACGCCGTCATGGACGGGGATATCAACATGTTCCTGAAAGCCTACCTTATGATGATGGGGCAAAAGGACACTGCGTGATACCCCTTTTTATCAATTCATTTTTAAAAACACGCTATGATAACGATCTATCACAACCCGCGATGTCGAAAATCAAGGGAAACCCTTAAGTACATTGAGAACAGCGGGGAGCCCTTCGAAATTGTTGAATACCTGAAAGAACCCCTGACGGCCGCTCAGATCCAAAACCTGTTGGGGATGCTCGGAATCGGTGCTTCTTCCCTGGTGCGGAAAAACGAGGCTATCTGGAAGGAGCAGTATCGCGGAAAGGAACTGAGCGAGGCCGGGATACTCAAGGCCCTGGAAACCCATCCAAAATTGATGGAGCGGCCTGTCGTGGTCAAGGGGAAAAAAGCCGTCCTGGGCAGGCCCCCGGAAAACGTCCTCACGTTGCTAAACAAGGGATAATCCCCTTGTTTAATCTTTTTGAAAATTCATTTAACAAACTTTTAACCTAATCGGATTAAACGATTGGCAGAAAATCCGATCTAAAGCACGAACAAATGAAAAAGCTGATTTTCCTTCTGATATTGGTTTTAACGGGTTCCCAGCTGTTATCAGCACAGATGGGGCGGTATGGAACCTATGGCTCTCAGCGGAGTTCCATCCCCCGTGGACCGGAAGCTCCGGCCCGGGAAGAAGAACCTAAAACAGCCGAGGAACTGGTGGCAGAACAAATGCCCAGGATTTCGGAGGCCATGGAGCTCAATGATTTTGAACAGGCTGTGGTTAGTTCGATCCTGACCAAATACGTGCAGCAACGTATTGAGCTACAGATTCTGAATCTGCCGAAAGACCAGACCATGGCGGCCCTTGAAAAAATCGCAAAAGAGCAGAACCGCGAATTAGAACAGGGATTGCCAGCTGAAAAGTACGAGCTCTTCTTAGCGCTTCAGAAAAATGGTTTTAAATCCAAGAAAGGAAGGAAAAAGCGGCAAAAAAAGAAAAAGAAAAAAACATAACCCCTTATGAAAAAACTTCTCGTGCCACTGTTCGCCCTGCTTTGTCTGGGTCTTCAGGCACAACGCCCGCAAGGTTCTCAGGACAGGACCATCACACTCACCGGAACAATTCTGGATCAGGACACGGGAAGACCCCTGGAGTATGCTACCGTTGTAATACAGAACGCCGAGGAACCCTCAAAGGTCACCGGGGGTATCACAGATATTGATGGAAAATTCAGTGTGGAAGCCCCTGTGGGGATCTACAACATCCGTGTCGAATATATTTCCTTTAAAACATATACCCTCGACAATCAGCGCATCACCCGCTCCCGGGATCTGGGGGAAATCAGGATGGCCATGAGTGCCCAGGAACTGGAGGCCGTTGAATTGGTCGGAGAGCGGACTACCGTAGAAGTACGCCTGGATAAGAAAATCTACAATATCGGAAAGGATATCACTACCAGCGGGGGAACCGTAACAGATGCCCTGAACAATGTTCCTTCCGTGGCTGTGGACGTGGAGGGTAATATCAGCCTTAGAGGAAACGACAATGTGCGGATCCTGATCAACGGCAGGCCCTCTGCCCTGGCCGGTTTCGGATCTACCGACGCCCTGCAGCAACTCCCGGCAGATGCCATCGAAAAAGTGGAAGTCATTACCAGCCCCTCTGCCCGATATGACGCTGAGGGAACAGCCGGGATCCTGAACATTATCCTGAAACGGGAAAAGACCCTTGGCTTTAACGGGTCCGTAAACTCTTTTCTGGGGTATCCAACCACCAGCGGTATCACTTCCAACGTCAATTTGAGATCCGACAAAGTGAATATTTTCAACACCACGGGAATCCGGTACCGAAATTCCCCGGGAAACGGTTTTTTTGACAACACATATACTTCAGGGGCCTTTGACAGGATCATCGAAGACCGGGAAATTGACCGCAAGGACCGGAGTTTTAACACCAACCTGGGGATGGAATACTTCTTCAGTGAGCGCTCCAGCCTGACAGGTAGTTTTTTCTGGCGTTTTTCCAAGGATGATGACGTGACAGAAAACGTTACTGAGCGCTTTGTAGGGGATGACATTCAAAGCCGCACCTTCCGGGAGCAGGAGGAAACCGAAGATGACAACAGTTATCAGTTTTCGCTCAATTACAGGAATAAATTTGACGACGAGGGACA
>JARRQA010000093.1:0-10693 GCA_037382325.1 Robiginitalea sp. | reverse complement strand
CTTACGACCGCGTGCTCGGTTTATCTGGAAAAGGACTGGAGGCCGTGCTGGTTTTGCCTGTGGGGTATCGCTCCGGGGCAGATCCCTTCTCAGAATTCAAAAAAGTACGCAGGGATCTCCAGGATTCCGTGCTGACACTTAAGGACCCCATCAAATAAGAACGCTATGCCTGGATTTGAAAAGTTTGGAGCGGCGGAACGGAAATCCGTTTCGGAGGTGCTGGATACCGGGGTGCTTATGCGCTATGGCTTTGACCCCATGCGGAAAGGGCAGTGGAAGGCACAGGAACTGGAAACTGCCCTGGCCGGCAGGATGCAGGTCCGCCATGCCCATTTGGTGAGCAGCGGGACAGCTGCCCTTACCGTCGCCCTCGCAAATGTGGGAGTAGGGGCGGGAGATGAGGTAATCCTCCCCACCTTCACCTTTGTGGCCAGTTTTGAAGCCGTCCTCGCCCTTGGGGCCGTACCCGTACTTTGCGACATTGACGATACCCTTACCCTGGATCCCGCTGCTGTAAAGGAAGCCATAACTCCGGCAACCCGGGTGATCATGCCCGTTCACATGTGTGGTTCCATGGCCGACTTGCGGGCCCTTAAAGAAATAGCAGATGCGCATGACCTTATCCTGCTGGAGGATGCCTGCCAGGCAATAGGAGGTAGTTATGAAGGCAAGCCCCTGGGCAGCTACGGGCACGTGGGCTGCTTTTCTTTTGACTATGTTAAGACGATTACCTGCGGGGAGGGAGGGGCGCTCATTACAGATTCTGACGAAATTTACGAGCGCGCCCAGGCTTACAGCGATCACGGGCATGACCATATCGGGTCAGACCGGGGGGCGGAAGGACATCCCCACCTGGGGTTCAATTACCGCATTTCCGAGCTAAACGCGGCCGTGGGAGTGGCCCAACTCGCCCGTTTGGACGAATTCCTGGAAATTCAGGAATCCCATTACCTGCATTTACGCAATGCTATTGCCGGTCTGCCAGGGGTCAGCTTCCGGAGGGTTCCGGAGGGTGGTGTGGAAAATTATTCCTTTCTCAATTTTTTCCTGCCGGATGAAGACAGCGCCATGAAGGCACAAAAGGCGCTATCCGAGGCTGGTTTTGATGGCGTGTTTTACTGGTATGGCAACAACTGGCATTATCACCGAAAGTGGGAGCATCTGAAAGGGTTGAAATCCGTAACTAAGCTGCCGTTGCAACTCAGAGAACAATTTATGAGCAGAAACACCTGGGGGCACCCCAAATCAGACCACTGGATGGGCCGGACGCTTTCTGTTCTGATAAAGCTCGGTTGGGACCAAGAGGAACTGGAGCGCAGGGCGGCGATCCTTCGGGGTGTCCTCTCTTCCTGAATTAATAGGGGACATAATCGATAATTTCCAGGCCATAGCCCACGATGCCCACCCGCTTGGTCTGTGGACTGTTGCTCATTACCCGAAGTTTGTGGATGCGCAGGTCGTGTAGAATTTGTGCTCCGATCCCGAAATCCTTGTTATCCATGAGAATGCCGGGGGCCTTCATTATTCCTTTTTCCTGATTTTCCCGCAATCCTTTCAGGCGTTGCAGGAGGTTGAGGGATTCGCTTTGCTGGTTGATAAAAACAATAGCCCCTTTTCCCTCTTTGTTAAGGGCACGGAACATATCATCCAGCTTTTTTTCTGCATCGTTGGTCAGCGTGCCCAGGATATCGTTGTTTACCAGCGTGGAATTGATACGCGTCAGCACCGGGTCCCCGGTCTTCCAGCTACCCTTGGTCAGGGCGATGTGGACCTGGTCGTTTGTGGTCTGCTGGTAGGCGTGCAGGTGGAACTCCCCAAAACGGGTCTTCAGGTCAAAGGACTCCTTTTTCTGGATCAGGCTGTCGTGTTGCATGCGATAGGCCACAAGGTCCTCTATGGAAACCAGTTTCAGGTCGAATTTCCGTGCTACCTTCTGAAGTTGGGGCAGCCGGGCCATGGTTCCGTCCTCATTGAGAATTTCCACCAGAATCCCGGCCGGAGAGAACCCTGCCAGGCGGGCAAAATCAACGGCTGCCTCCGTATGACCGGTTCGCCTGAGTACACCTCCGTTCTTGGCACGCAAAGGAAAAATGTGGCCGGGACGGCCCAGCTCATTAGACCGGGTTTTGGGATCTACCAGGGCTTTAATCGTCTTCGCCCGGTCGTGGACGGAAATACCGGTGGTGCAACCTTTCCCGATCAGGTCCACGGAGACGGTGAACTGCGTATGATGGAGGACGGTGTTGTTTTCCACCATCATGTTCAGGTCCAGTTCCCCGCAGCGCTCCTCGGTCAGGGGGGCACAGATGAGACCCCTTCCGTGGGTCGCCATGAAATTGATCATCTCGGGGGTGACGGTTTCCGCCGCCGCGATAAAATCCCCTTCATTTTCCCGGTGTTCATCATCCACCACAATGATCACTTTACCCTTTCGGATGTCTTCAATTGCGGCCTCGATGGTATCGAGTTGTATCTCTTTTTTCATCAGCTGGTTTGCGTTGCCTTCTTTTTGCTGAAGAGCGGTAAGCGCTCTTTCAGGAAATCGATAAAATGGCCAAAATCTGTCAGGCCCCTGTCCGCTGTTGCCCTTCGGGTTAGCCAAACACTTAAAGGGAGCATGATCATCGTGGGCAGCCAGGCTCCGAGGATCGGGTGAATGTTCCCTTCTTTGGCGTAATTACTCGAAAATACCCCGAAAAAATAATAGGCCAGAAACAGTACAATGGCGATTACCATGGGCAGTCCCAATCCCCCTTTCCGGATAATGGCGCCCAGCGGGGCACCCACAAAAAAGAGGATGATACAGGAAAAAGCCAGGGCGAATTTCTTATGCAGGCTTAAAATATGCATGTTATACCGCTTGTAACTCAGTTCCAGTTCTTCCCGTTTCCCCCTGACCGAGTTCAGGATATTCTTGACGGAATTCCTGGAGGCATCCAGAATCTGCCCCTGTTCGAAGGCCTTAAAGGCACTCAGCGGATTGGCATCAGCGATCAACCGTTTGGGTATCTTTGGCGCCAGGGAGCTGTCAGATGTCTGTTTGGGAATCCGTTTTACCAGGCTTGTCTTTATGGAATCCCGAACCTTTTGCACGGAATCCCTTGCCCGGGCCACGCTGTCCAGGTCCCTGGCGGGAAAGGCGCCCATACGCATGGAGATGTTTTTGGAGAAGGCACCCACAAGGCTCCTGTTGTGGTTTTCGATGGAATCGATGTCCGTTAGCAACCGGCCGACATTTTTCATACGGTCCGTTTCCACATTCCGGTCTGCCTCCAGATCCTCCATATTATCCGGAATTTCGATGTTCATAATGTAGGTTTCGAAATCTGCCCGGGCAAACGGGTGGTGTTTCCCCTCGGTCCCCGATTTGGCAATCAACTCTTCGTAATAATGGCCGTCTTTCAGGAGGAGTTGTATGATGTCTGACCCCTCTTCGCTGATAAGTTCGCCGGTGGCCGCCTTGTCGACCTTGATGTTGAGCCCTTCAAAATCGCTGAACACACCTTCCACGATAACCGCGGCGGGTTTTAGCGTGGCAATGTTCTTTCTGAGGTTGTAGATTTTTTGCTCCGAGGCGGGAATCACCGTATTGGCAAAATAAAAGGTTACGCCACCCAGGATCACTACAAAGACGATGATATATCGCATGGAGCGGAGCAGGGAAATCCCGGAGGCCTTCATAGCGGCAAACTCGTAATTTTCGGCAAAGGCCCCAAAGGTAAGAATCGAAGAAAGCAGGACGGTCAGGGGGAGGACTTTCTCCGTCAGGTTGGGCATCAGGTAGAGAAGGAATTTCCCGATGATGATCAAATCCAGGCCTTTTCCCGCCAGATCGTCAATAAAAAGCCAGATCGTCTGGAAGATGAAGATAAACATCAGGATCACAAACGAACTGAAAAAATTCATCAGGATCCTTCCCAGTATGTATTGATCCAGGATTCGCACCCACTAGTTTCTTATGATGTAGTACCCTTCGTCCGTGTACTTCTTTTCATCAAAGGTAAATAAGGTTTTTGAGAGCGGTTGGTTCGTTTTAAAAGAATTAACGGTTATGGTGGTTTTGGTTCCGTTCTGGCCAGTTTCGATCAGCTTGTAGATATGCTTGGTCTCCACATCGATGCCCAGCAGGATGGAGGCAACCTCGGAATTGGAATCGATGGGGGTCAGCTTCACATACTGTATTTTCCGGCCCTTGACATTCTGCAGGATGTCCCAGGCATACGTATGTCCTTCCTCGTAAAAGGTCAACATCTTGGAGGGGCTTACCGTGCCGCTTTCCTCGGATTTGTCTTCTATGGTGACCTCCTCGTTTTCCGGGACGATGGTGTACACCTTTTTCCCGTCATACAGCTGTTCTGCCCCCATGTAATTCAGGTAGTACATATCCCCTTTCAGGGTGACATTGCCTCGGGTTTCCTGTCTTACATCGGCTTCGCTGTTGTAAAGGTCGAATTTAAAATCCACCACGATGTTGTCATAGCTCTTCACCTTGTTATAGACCTCGTCCAGCAGTGCTTTTGCCTTTTCGCTGTCCTGGGCATTTACCTGCCCCAGGACCAGGCACATCAGGAGGAATAAATAAGCTTTGCGTTTCATACTATCCGTTTGTTTCATTTCTAAGCAGTTCGTCCAGGGCCGTCAGGTCCGGTACCAGCACCTGCCGTGCCTTACTCCCCTCAAAAGGCCCCACAATACCGGCAGCCTCCAGCTGATCGATAATGCGACCAGCCCGGTTGTACCCCAGTTTGAGTTTTCGCTGTATCAGGGAGGCGGAACCCTGTTGGGCGGTAACGATGACCTCGGCGGCTTCCCGGAACTTTGCATCCCGGTCTTCAATATCGTAATCAATCCCTGTGCCAGATTCCTCGTCCACATACTCCGGTAAAAGATGGGCATCCGGGTACGCCCGCTGAGACCCGATATATTCCGTGATTTTTGCGACTTCAGGGGTGTCCACAAAGGCACACTGGAGTCGGATGATCTCATTTCCCTGGGTGAATAACATGTCTCCCCTTCCGATCAGCTGGTCCGCTCCCTGGGTATCCAGGATGGTGCGGGAATCGATCTTTGAAGTCACCCGGAAGGCAATCCGGGCCGGGAAGTTCGCTTTGATCAGTCCTGTGATGACGTTCACTGACGGGCGCTGTGTGGCAATCACCAGGTGGATGCCGATGGCCCTCGCCAACTGGGCCAGACGGGCTATAGGGGTTTCGACTTCTTTCCCGGCCGACATGATCAGGTCCGCAAACTCGTCGATGACCAAAACGATGTAGGGCAGGAACCGGTGCCCCTCGTTCGGGTTGAGCTTCCGGGCCTTGAACTTCGTGTTGTACTCCTTGATATTCCGGACCATGGCCGCTTTGAGCAACTCATACCGGTTATCCATTTCAATGCAGAGGGAGTTCAGGGTGTGGATTACCTTGGTGTTGTCCGTGATGATGGCCTCCTCGCTGTCCGGCAGCTTGGCCAGGAAGTGCCTTTCGATCTTGTTGTAGAGCGTCAGTTCCACCTTTTTGGGGTCTACCAGGATAAACTTTACCTCCGCCGGGTGCTTTTTGTACAGCAGGGAGGTAAGGATGGCGTTAAGCCCCACGGATTTTCCCTGACCTGTGGCACCGGCCATGAGCAGGTGCGGCATTTTGGCCAGGTCCACCACAAAAGTTTCATTGCTGATCGTTTTGCCAAAAGCGATCGGCAACTGCATCTCGGCATTCTGGAACTTTTTGGAAGCGATGACCGATCGCATGGAAACTACCGTGGGATTCTTGTTGGGCACCTCGATGCCGATGGTTCCTTTACCCGGGATAGGAGCGATAATACGGATCCCCAGGGCCGCCAGGGACAGGGCGATGTCGTCCTCCAGGTTTTTTATCTTGGAGATTCGGATCCCTGCCTCCGGTACGATTTCGTAAAGGGTAACCGTCGGTCCGATGGTCGCTTTGATCTGGGCGATCCCGATTTTGTAGTTTTTCAGGGTCTGGACGATTTTGTTCTTGTTCTCCTCCAGTTCCTCCTGGTTGATGGTAATCCCTCCGCTGGCCCCGTGGGAATCGAGAAGGTCCAGGTGCGGGAATTTATACTTGGCGAGCTCCAGGGTCGGATCGAATTCCCCGAAATCCTCCACGAGTTTTTCAGCCAGAATATCCGATTCTTCGGGTTCTTCGGAGGCCTTTGCCACCTCCATACGGATTTCGGTCTCGGTGGCTTCGGTTTCGGCCGTATCGCCGGGTTCCTCCGTATCCAGCACCGGGATGTCCTTTTTGTGCGTATAGGTGTCAGGTCCTTCTTCCTGATCTTCCGCTTCGGGGGATCCTTCCATGGTCACTGTGCTGTAGGCAGGGGTTTCCGCTTCCGGTGCAACTCCTTTGGGAAACCGTGCCGCTATGGACCGGAAGGCTTTGGAAATATGGTCCGGGGTAAGGCCAAAAAGGCGTACCAGGATGATGATAAGGCCGAAAAGCAAGAGCAGGAACACCCCTATTTTTCCCGTGTAATCCTGCAGGAAGTCATTCATCTCATACCCGACCTGTCCGCCGAGGAGGGGTTGTTCTCCCGCAAAAAATCCAAGGCTGATGGAGACCCAGATCAAAATGACCAGCCCCCAAATCCATTTGGCCGCAAGCCCCCTGGACCGGATACCCAGAAAGAGGTAGAGTCCTGAAAGACACAACAAGACCGGAAAGACAAAAGACGCCAGGCCAAAGCCGCGGTACATAAAAAAATGACTCACAACTGCCCCGAACTTGTTCAGCAGGTTTTCTGCGGATTTATCCCGGTTGGCGAATTCCGTCAACAGGCTCTGGTCATCTTGCCAGGTAAAGTAAAAAGAAATAAAACTAAAGAAGAGGGCAAGGCTGAGAAGGATCATTAGGCTACCAAGGATTACCTTGTTCTGTTTGGACAGAACCGGGGTTTTCCGTTTTCGGGAGGCTGATGATTTGCGTTTCTTCCTGGCCATTGGCTAGCTTGCTGTGGTGGGCTAAATTACAAATTTAGAAAGGATGACAGGGTTTTGACGGCCCTTAAAAGATTCTGGGCGCATAAATGATTCCCCCGATGATGCAGGCAATAATGGAGGCGAGCAGGACGGCCCCGGCAGAAACATCTTTCAGTTCCCCGATCCTGGGATCGCTATTCGGTTGTACATAATCCGACAGTTTCTCCACCGCCGTATTGACCCCTTCCAGGCCCATGACCATCCCTATTGCCAGCAACTGGAACATCCATTCTGTAGCAGAGATTCCGAAATACCACCCGGCCCCGGTTACCAGCAGGGCAATGACAAACTGCACCTGAATGCTCCCTTCGCTGCTCAGGAGTACCCAGGCGCCTTTCAGGGCGTATCCCACGCTTTTGAACCTGTCCCTTGCAAATCCCGATTCAGACATTGGAAAGGGCCTGCAGGGCCTCTTTATAATCGGGTTCCTGTGCTATTTCCGGAACCTGTTGGGTATACCGGACCTTTCCTTCTTCATCGAGTATGATGACACAGCGGGACAGAAGGGCTTCGAACCCGCCATCCGTCATAGTAAGCCCATAAGCCTTTCCGAACCGACCATCCCGGTAATCGGAAAGCATGACCACATTGTCGATTCCCTCCGCAGCACAAAATTGCTTCTGGGTAAAGGGGAGGTCTCTCGAGATGCAAAGCACTTTGGTGTTAGGCAGGGAAGCGGCTTCTTTGTTAAAGGTTCGCACGGAACTGGAGCAGATTCCTGTATTGACGCTTGGAAAAATATTCATCAGGACTTTTTGCCCTTTGAATTCACTTAATTTTACCCGTCCCAGATCGCTGTCCACCAATTCAACATCAGGGGCTGCGGTACCTATTTCAGGTAAATTTCCAAGGGTATGTACTTCGTTTCCGCCGAGGGTAATCGTTGCCATAATTTTCGTTTTTTACAAAACTAACAAAAGGAACCTTAAAAAGACAGCTTTTTGCACTTCCCTGTCCGGGGTGTCAGTACAGGCGTTGTCAACTTCAGGGAAGGGCAAAAGACGCACAACAGGTTGTATGCCAGCAAGAGAAGCAGTAAAAAGTGCTTGAAACACCTCGTGGAAAGGACTGAAAAAGCATTTTGTTCTTCACCCCCCGGGACCACCCGGGATTATTTCAGCAACCTTTTTATTTTTATACCTAAAGCCGCAAAAAACAAGGTGGTCATCGGGCTGAGCCAGTTGAAGATGGCAAAAAAGAAATAGTCGGCAACCGGGACCCCAAGCACCCCGCTGTGGTAAGCTCCACAGGTGTTCCACGGGATGAGTACAGAGGTAACCGTTCCGGAATCCTCCAGAGTCCGGCTCAGGTTTTCGGGTGCAAGGCCACGGTCCTGATATGCCTTTGAGAACATTTTTCCGGGCACCACAATAGCCAGATACTGGTCGGATGCGGTTACATTAAGGGCCAAACAACTTCCCACAGTGCTCGCAAAGAGGCTGAAGGTGGATTTGGCAAGGCTAAGCAAACCCTTGGTAATTCGGGAAAGTGCCCCGATCCCGTCCATGATCCCACCAAATACCATGGCGCAGACAATAAGCCAGATGGTTCCCAGCATGCCATTCATCCCTTTCGCCGTAAATAAGGCATTCAGGGCAGGGTTCTCTGTTTCGATAGAAGTGCTCACAGTGATGGCATTGAGGATGCCTTTATAGCCGGATTCAAAATCCAGGCGCGCGGCACCCGTAATGTCAGCTACCACCCCCGGCTGGAAAATCAGGGCAAAAACCCCTCCGAGCAGGGTACCGATAAGCAGGGCCACCAAAGGCGGGGTTTTCCGTATGATCATTAGGATAACTGCCAGGGGCACCAGGAAAAGCCATCCGTTAATATTGAAGGCGGCCTCTATGGAATCCATGATACCCTGTGTATTGGCCTGCCCTGTGGTATCCAGGGTAAAACCAATTATGATGAAAACCAGTAAGGTGATCAGGATGGTCGGCGTGGTGGTAAGTGCCATATACCGGATATGCCCAAAAAGATCCCCTCCGGCCATGGCGGGGGCAAGGTTAGTAGTGTCGCTCAACGGAGACATCTTGTCCCCGAAATAAGCCCCGGAAAGGATGGCTCCGGCTGTCATGCCAAGGGAGATCCCGAGGGCCTCCCCAATTCCCACAAGGGCAATTCCCACCGTGGCAGAAGTGGTCCAGCTGCTTCCCGTGGCCACAGAAATAATGGCGCTGATCACCACACAGGCTCCGAGAAAAATTGTCGGATTCAGGATTTGCAGCCCATAGTAGATCATGGCGGGAATAATCCCGCTGATCAACCAGGTTCCGGCAAGTGCCCCAACCATGAGAAGGATCAGCAGGGCACCCGTGGTGGATTTGATGTTCTCTGAAACCTCGGCCAGCATTTGTTTGAAGGACACCTTGTTGAAAAAGCCTACGATGGCAGCTACAGCCCCTCCCATGAGCAGGATGAACTGGTTGGAACCACTGATGGCATCGTCCCCAAAGACGTATACGTTATAAGCAAGCATCCCGATCAGGGCGATGACCGGGATGAGGGCTTCCCAAATGGAAAGTTCAATATTATCTACAATGTGCTCGTCTTGCCGGAATTTTTTCCTGCTGGGTTGGGCCATGATTCGGAGTTAGTTGGGAGGTAATAATACGACAATGATTACTCCCATGCAACCTCCGGCGCCTTTAGGATCAGGCGGGAACCCCCTTGCCCGGTAGGATGCCAATGTTTTTCATGCAGGCTTTCATTCGCTCGAAGGTTCGCTGGATATCGTTGTCCAGTCCGATGGAGAAACGTACCAGGCCATCCGTCAGCCCCATGGTTTCCTGCTCCTCCTCAGGGATCTCTGAAGAGGTGGACGTCCCGGGCGCACTGAAAAGTGTTTTATAGAATCCCAGGCTTACGGCAAGATACCCGAGATTTTCATGTTGCATGTGTTCCATCAGGGCGTTCGCTCTTTCAAGGGTCTGCATGTCGATCGTAAGGATCCCACCAAAGCCATACAGTTCGACAAACTGACTCTTCATGAGATCGTGGCCTGGGTGGGAGGGAAGCCCCGGGTATACCACCCTGAGCCCCTCTTTTTCAAATGCACGGGCAAGGTACATGGCATTCTCGCTGTGTTTTTTAATCCTCAGGTGGAGGGTCCTCATATTTTTCAGGATGGAGGCAGCGCGTAAACTGTCCATCGTGCTTCCCAGGAGCATGCCTGCTCCGTCATGGACATCCTTCAGCGACAGGCAGAATTCGTTGCTGGCACAGATGGCCCCTGCCACCGTGTCACTGGTGCCATTGATGAATTTGGTCAGGCTGTGAATGACGATATCAGCTCCCAGTCGGGCCGGGGCAATGGTCAGGGGGGTGAAGGTATTATCCACAACCAGGGGGAACCCATTTGATTTTGTAATCCCGGAGAGTGCCCGGATGTCGGCTATCTCCAGTAACGGATTGCTAACCGATTCGCAATAGATCATTTTGGTCTCCGGCCGGATCGCCTTGGTTACGGCGTTTAAATCGGTGATGTCCACAAAGCTGACATGGATCTGAAAGCGTTTGAGGAAGTTTTTCAGGAAGGCATAGGTGCCCCCGTAGATGGTCCGGCTGCTTATGATGTGGTCCCCGCTGCTGCACAACTGCAGGATTACTGCGGAAATCGCCCCCATCCCACTGGCCGTTACATTAGCCGATTCCGTACCCTCCAGAGCGGCCATTGCCTCCCCGAGATAGAGG
>JARRQA010000092.1:0-7261 GCA_037382325.1 Robiginitalea sp. | reverse complement strand
CAAGCCAATACCCTCCCCTTCTACGGTTCGCTCAAAATTGGCTATACGTTCAAAAAAAGGCCCTAGGCGCTACCCCTTTGGTCTTTCAACCCAAAAGCTAAAATTCGGTCTGTACTTCCTACCCAAAAAGCCGGCTGATTCGGCCTTATTTCATATTCTGCCATAGCCGACTTCACGAAAGCTCCATTCAGGAACCCATCTGGAGGTATTTGGCTTTGCTGTACGGCGCTCGATGCAACTTTTAACGACCGAAGGTCAGTTTAGCCGAAAAATTATTGCCTGAAAAGGTTTTAATGTGATCGAAGTGCCGTTTAAGGTAACATTTCCTATGTTGTCGATAACAACATTGTCCTGGTTTGCTTTTTTGAGTTCCTCCAATTCAATCGTGGAATTTGTTTCCGAGAAGTTGAGCAAGACCAATAATTCGGAATCATCCAGCGTACGGGTAAAGGCATAAACCTGTTCATGTTCGGGTACTAAAAGGGCGTATTTGCCATATACCAGAACGGGGTTGTCTTTTCGTACCTGCGTCATCTTTTTAAAGTGAGAAAGCACCGAATTGGGATCCTTCTCCTGTGCGGCCACATTGATTTCGGTGTAGTTCGGATTGACCTTTTTCCATGGAGTACCTGTCGTGAATCCTGCATTTTCAGTCGTATCCCATTGCATCGGGGTACGGCCGTTTTCACGGGAACTGTAGTTTAGTATTTCCATAAAAGCCTCCATATCCTCACCATTGCTTAAAGCAGTTTGGTATTTGCCTTTTGCTTCAATATCCACATACGCTTCAATGTCAGGCATGTCAATATTGGTCATTCCTATCTCATCTCCGTAATATAAGTACGGGGTGCCGCGCATGCTCATTAAAAAGGTATTGAGTAATTGGGCGGAGACCGTTCTGAATTCCTCACTTGTATTGCCAAACCGGTCTACCAGCCGGGCATTGTCATGGTTGGATAGAAAAATCGCAATCCACCCTTCTTCGGCAAAGGCCTCATCCCATCGGGAGAAGACATCTTTAAAGTCCAGCAATGAATACCCTTCCGGCGTTCTGGAGAGGTCCACTGTTTCAAAATGATAAGCTGTTTGCAGCTCGTTCCGGTCTGCATCGACCAGGTCATGTGCATCCTGAAAAGTGCTCCCGGCCCCTTCGGCAACCGCAAACACATCATAGTTGGAGATGACCTCGTTGTACATTTCATTGAGGTATTCGTGTAGTTGTGGACGCAGTCCATACCATTTGATAAAATCCTTTTCATGTCCCTCGGGAAATTCCGGCCAGGTAGTGTCCTTGCTGGCGAACTGAAAGGCATCCATGCGAAAGCCGTCCACTCCTTTCTCCGCCCAAAATTTCATGATGTCGTACACCTCCTGCCGCAGTTTTGGATTCTCCCAGTTAAGATCGGGCTGTTCTTCCGCGAAGGTGTGCAGATAATACGCATCCACTGCCTCCACGTAATCCCATCCACCTTCGGGGTCGAACAGGCTGTGTCTGTAGGGCGGTTCTCCTTTTTCAGCGGGCCACCAGTGGTAATAGTTGTAGTACTCATTGTCTCGTGAACTGCTCGCCCCTTTGAACCATCTATGCTGGTCACTGCTGTGGTTCACCACCACATCGAGCACAAATTTTATCCCCCGCTCGTGCATTCCTGCAAGCATCTCATCAAAATCCTCCATGGTACCGTAGCGGGGAAGAATCGACCTGTAATCACTAACATCATAGCCATTATCGACTAATGGCGATTCAAAGAAAGGGTTCATCCAGACCATAGTGATGCCCAAACGCTCTAAATAGTCCAGTTTTTCAATGACGCCCTTAAAATCGCCAAAACCATCCCCGTTGGTGTCCTTAAAACTTTGGGGGTAAATTTGGTAGAGAATGCCCTCTTTCCACCACGTCCTATCCGTTTGAATGGGTTCATCTGCTGAAACTTGTTCTTTTTCTTTCTTGTCAGTACAAGTGATAAATACTGCAGAAATCACCAAAAGAAGGACTATTTTTTTCATGGCTGGTATATGAATAAAGCGATCCTTAAAAGTAGGCTTTTTGTGCTAACCATATTTTAGTAACAGGATCTTGTATATCAAAAAGCTTAGGGAGGTCTTTGAATTCCGCCTGCTAGCCAGGGCAGGAGTTTTTTCAACTTCCCGATTATCGGGGTGGGGTCTGAGATCGTACTAGTGCTCCCTGGTGTACAAGTAAAGCTCCCGGCCTCCACTGGGTTGCTTTGGTGTTCGTTTGAATTTAATAGATATAGATGTTAATATATAATTCAGGAGGTTGTCCTAAAAATTAGGGTATCGACAGGCCAATGCGGTTTTAGTGGCTTCTTCAGTACTTATATCATCCTTGGCAAGGTGGCCCTTATCGGCCGTTTGAAAAAAGCAGGTCGTTAAATCCTATTGGGGTTGGATGGCCCTTCCCTTTATCGGCAATAAAGGGTGGTGATTTTGGAAAATTCGGTGTAATCGGGCAGGTTGTTTGCCCCTTTGTATTTCGAAATTCGGTCCTATTTGGAATCCTGCATTTAAACCATTAGTTTATACTGGCTAGATGGGCCCCGGCCGGGGTCTTTTTTTCTAGATTTTAACATCGATAAAGAGCCAATTATAGCTTACCTTTAAATTGACATTGATCAATTAATGTACTAACTATTCAATGAATGATGATAAAGGAACTAACGAAATCCGAAGAACTTTTTGAAAGGAGAAAAAAGGCGGTAGCCAACGGGGTAGGTGTTTTTAATACAGCCACGGTAAAAGAGGCCAGAGGAGCCATTATAATTGACGCCGACGGGCGCGAACTTATTGATTTTGCGGGGGGCATTGGTGTGGTCAACGCGGGCCATTGCCCGGAACCCGTTGTCCAGGCGGTTAAGGAACAGGCGGATAAATACCTGCATACCAGCTTTAATGTAGTGACCTATGAACCCTATATTCAATTGTGTGAGGAACTTGCTGAAATCCTGCCGCATGGGAACAATACCAAGGCCATGTTGGTGAGTACCGGAGCTGAAGCGGTGGAAAATGCCATTAAAATAGCGAGGCAGGCCACCAAAAGGCCGGCTATACTATGTTATACAGGGGCTTATCATGGTCGGACCATGATGGCCATGACCCTGACCAGCAAGGTGAGCTATAAATACAATTGTGGTCCTTTTGCCCCGGAGGTCTACCGGCTTCCCTTTCCCAATTTTTACCGGTACGGGGGTAACAGGGATGAAGAAACCTTTGTTCGGGATGAACTGAAACGACTGCACGAAAGCGCCCTCAATGTAGTGGACACAGATAGTCTGGCCGCCGTCATCCTGGAACCAATTCAGGGGGAGGGAGGTTTTAACCCGATCCCAAAGAAATACCTGGAAGGGCTCAGGGAGTTCTGTGATGACCATGGCATTATGCTGATCATGGACGAGGTACAGAGCGGGTTTTGCCGGACAGGGCATTGGGCAAGCTGGCAGCACTATGGGGTTCAGCCGGATATAAGCACCTATGCAAAATCCCTGGGATCCGGCCTGCCCATAGCTGCGGTTTTGGGTCGTGCCGATGTTATGGATGCCGCAGCCGTAGGTTCGATAGGAGGCACCTATATCGGCAGCCCGCTGAGTTGTGTGGCTGCTTCGGCAACAATAGCCTACATGAAGGAAATAGACCTCAACAACAGGGCCAGGGAGGTCGGGGAGGCGATCATGAGGAGGATGCTGGCCCTGAAAAAGCAACTTCCGGAGATTGGAGATGTTCGGGGTGTTGGTGCCATGATCGGCATTGAGTTTGTAAAAAATGGCGACCCCAGGCAACCGTATGCTGAATTATGCCCGAAAATAGTCAAGGGTTGTGCAGAGAACGGGTTGGTGTTGCTTAGTGCGGGCACCCACAAGAATATTATCCGGATCCTGTCACCATTGGTGATTACCGGGGAGCAACTGGAAAGGGGACTTTCGATTATGGAATCTGAAATCAGGAAAGCAATAAACAACAAAGCATGAGGCCATTCGCAATTGCAGGAATACAGATGAGGGTCTCGGCCGTTGCCTCTAATGTGGAGATGATGAAGCTGAGGCTTGATATTTGCATGAACCTTTATCCCTGGATAGAGATGGTCATGTTCAGTGAGCTGTGCGCTTATGGCCCCCTCACGCATACGGCTCAGGAAATTCCCAATGAATTTGAGGCGGAAATGCAGGCTATGGCCAAGAAGTACGGAATATGGCTCCTCCCATGTTCCATATTTGAAAAAAGCAATGGCAAAATCTACAATACCGCCACGGTGATAAATCCGCAGGGAGAAATTGTGACCAGGTACCGAAAGATGTTCCCATTCTACCCCTATGAGGTTGGCGTGACCCCGGGCACGGAGTTTTGTGTATTTGATGTTCCTGATGTGGGGCGTTTTGGTGTGTCGATCTGTTACGATATGTGGTTCCCCGAAACCATACGCACCCTCGCTGCAATGGGTGCCGAGGTAATCCTGCACCCGACACTATCCGGAACCATAGACAGGGATATCGAATTGTCGATTGTAAGGGCTATGGCTTCTGTGAACCAGTGTTATTTCTTTGATGTAAACGGGTTGGATACCGGGGGCTCTGGAAAATCCATTGTATGTGGACCAGACGGGCTGGTAATACACCAGTCGGGAGGGACTGAAGAAATAATCCCATTGGAGCTGAATATCCCGCGGGTGAAGCGCAGCCGGGAACTGGGCATCCTGCGCTTAGGCCAGCCCCTCAAGAGTTTCAGGGACCATTTGGGGCAGTTCAGTATTTATGAACCCAATGCCCCGCATCCCTATCTGGATTCCCTCGGCCCTTTGATAAAACCAAATCGACTGGCGAAACTGACAGAATTAATAATTAAGGAAGATGCACTTGAGCATCCTGAACATCCCACACATTATAAAGGTGACGGTTCAGCATAAACAAAAAGTCAAATGGGTGAGGTACGATCAAATAAAAAGGGAAAGAAAAGAGATGAGAAGAAGGATTATGTAAGCTGGTTTGAAATCCCTGCAGTCAATTTTCAGCAGGCGGTTGATTTTTACCAGCACATTTTTGGTATTGAAATGCAGCAGAACGTCACCGACGCCAATGCAATGGCCTTCTTTCCGACCACTTCGGGAATTGGGGGTGCCATAATTGCAGGGCCCGGCTCCATTCCCGGTGACACGGGTCCCTTGATCTATCTCAACGGAGGCGATGATCTGGATGAGGTCCTGAACAGGGTGGAGGAGGCCGGGGGACGGGTTGTAATGCAAAAAACCCTGATAAGCGAGGACGCTGGCTACTTCGGTATTTTTATCGATTCCCAGGGCAACAAGCTGGCGCTATATTCAAAAAACTAGAGAATGACAAAGCACAAGCCCAATAGCGTACCTTACTACAATGTGGGACAGCTCAGAGTGGATTATTGGAACAAGCTGAAACTTGAAACCTCCGAGCTCGCCCGATGCAATAGGGGATCTGCAAACGAAAAAAACCACAAGCGGCTTACCAGGGAGTTGCTCGACGAGCTCAAAGGGGTGGAATGCTTTTTTGCCTCTCCGGGCAAAGAGTGTCTGCAGCGGCTGGAAACTGCCTTGCTGAGCAACGAATTTACTTCCTTGGCGCATATGGTCGCTGAAACCACCAAGCAACTGGTAGGGGACAGCTTCAGAAGCAACCCAGATTTTGTCAACTTTCAGGAGCAAAGCATGGAATCTGCGGAAGAACATGAAAAATACAACGGGGTCAGGACCAATCACTTTGAGGTCCTGTTCGTGGACAACATTTCAGAAGCAGAAGAACTAAAATTAAAGCAAAATCTGAGGGCCCTCCGCACGAACAAGGATAAGCTGTCGTATGGAGTCCTGGTGCAGCCTTCTTTCCAGGATGCCATGGTGGCATTGCTCTTTAACCACAATATACAGGCAGTGGTCATTCGTTATGCACCGCCTTTCCAGGGATCGAATATTACCCCGCTCATCTCGCCCTACATTGAAGAGGTGAACAATCTGGATTATTCCTCTGAGTCCGAAACGGATCTGGGCCCGATATTGGGCGATGTCATAAAGCAGTTTCGACCGGAACTGGACACCTATTACGTAACGGATACCGCCCTGGCAGATCTTAAGGACAGTACCATCAAGGGTTTCAGACGCATATTTTATCAGGCGGAAGACATACAGGAATTGCATTTGACGATCATGAGAGGGGTTGCCGAAAGATACCAGACCCCATTTTTTTCTGCCCTTGTGGAGTATAGCAAGAAACCGACGGGGATTTTCCACGCCATGCCCATTTCCCGCGGGAACTCTGTCTTCAAGTCCAGATGGATAAACGACTTCGGGGATTTCTATGGCAGAAACATGTTCCTGGCCGAAACATCTGCCACAACCGGTGGCCTGGATTCATTGTTACAGCCCACCGGGCCTTTGAAGAAAGCCCAGGAAATGGCCAGTGAGGCTTACGGATCACGGCGAACGTATTTCGTGACCAACGGAACTTCAACGGCCAACAAAATTGTCATGCAGTCGCTGGTCAAGCCACAGGATGTGGTACTCATCGACCGGGATTGTCACAAGTCGCATCACTATGGGCTTGTGTTGTCAGGGGCGTTTCCTGTGTACCTGGATTCCTACCCCATTGAGGAATACAGCATGTACGGTGCCGTTCCCCTGGAGGAAATCAAATCCAGGTTGCTGCAACTAAGGGAAGCGGGCAGACTCGAGAAAGTCAAGATGCTGCTCTTGACGAATTGTACGTTTGACGGGTTGGTATACAATGTGGAAAGGGTCATGGAAGAGGTGCTTGCCATCAAGCCCGATATGATTTTTCTGTGGGACGAAGCATGGTTCGCATTTGCGGGATTCGCTTACAATTACAAAAAGCGTACCGGTATGGTGGCCGCAAAAAAGCTGTATGAAAAGTATAACAGCGCCCAGTACAGAAAACAGTATGACCAGTACATCGAGGGGTTGGGGGATGGAGAGTTGTCCAGGATGCCCGATCCGGATAAGGTCAAAATACGCGTATATGCCACACAGAGCACGCACAAGACCCTGAGCAGCTTCAGGCAGGGCTCCATGATTCATATTTGGGACGAGGACTTCAAAAGGAAATCGGAAAGCACTTTCTTAGAGGCCTATATGACCCATACCTCTACCTCACCGAATTACCAGATGCTGGCATCTCTTGATGTGGGAAGGCGCCAGGTACAGCTGGAGGGCTTTGAACTGGTTGAAAAGAGCATTGAAATGGCCATGGTGTTCAGGGCCAAGGTCAAT
>JARRQA010000091.1:0-7264 GCA_037382325.1 Robiginitalea sp. | reverse complement strand
GCCGGGGATTCCAACAAAGAATCTATATGTCTTTAGCCTACGACCTTAACATCTACGGCGTTCAGCCCTTTTCTTCCCTGTGTAAGTTCAAATTCCACAACATCCCCTTCGCGAATTTCATCGATAAGGCCGGAGTGGTGTACAAAATGATCTTCCTGTGAACCTTCTTCTGTGATGAATCCATAACCTTTGGACTCGTTGAAGAATTTAACTGTTCCTTTACTCATAATAAATAGATATAAAATAAATTAAAAATACGGTGCAAAGGTAGTATTAATAAATTCAAATGGAGACTTTTTTGCTAAATACTTTGGTTTTTATAGTCATTTTCAGCTCGGGTCAGGAGTCATTCGGAGGTATGGCCTGACTTCCTCCACACCGGCTTCGAACATTTCCTTGGCCTCAGGGGTGGGGATGGCCGGGCTGACCACCACCTTATCTCCTTTTTCCCAGTTGGCCGGTGTGGCCACTTTGTGATACGCCGTCAGTTGCAGGGAATCAATGACCCGCAGCAATTCGTAAAAATTACGTCCGGTGGAGGCCGGATAGGTGAGCGTCAGCCGGATTTTTTTGTCCGGGTCGATCACAAACACTGACCTGACGGTAAGGGTATCATCTGCCTTTGGATGAATCATGTCATAAAGGTCTGAGACCTTCCGGTCCTCATCGGCAATGATGGGAAAGTTCATCTCCGTCTGCTGGGTATCCTCGATATCCCGGATCCATTTTTTGTGTGATGCCACCCCGTCCACACTCAGGGCGATCATTTTGACGTTGCGCTTGTTGAATTCTTCCCTGAACCTGGCGGCTGTACCCAGTTCTGTTGTACAAACAGGGGTGAAGTCTGCCGGATGGGAAAAGAGAATTCCCCAGCTATCGCCCAGGTAGTCATGGAAATTCAGCGTCCCATAGGTGCTTTCAGCTGTAAAGTTTGGGGCGGTATCCCCGAGTCTTAGTGTTGCCATGTCATAGTTTATTTTTATTGTTCTAAAAGATCAAAAGTGACGGGAACAAATCCAATGGGTCCAGGGTTAAACTTATACTAAAATTGGGGAGTTACTGAAGGGCAGTGCTATTAACAGCGGCTGACACTACCCATATAGCTTAACAAAATTCTGGCGGGGAATCGAATGCTGGGAAAGACGTTAGATTTCCCTGCCGAGCACCCACATTTTCTTTTCTGCCTCGAGCGCCTCCGGATGGGGCACCTGGGTTTCCCCGAGGATTTTAAAGCCGTGGTTTAAGTAAAAGGAAAGGGCCGGACCTTTTTGCATAGCTTCCAGCCACAGGTATTGCCTGCCCATCTCCTGCCCGAGTCTTGTGATTTTCCGAATCAGGGAACTTCCCAACCCCTGGCCCGTAAAGGATTTTTTAAGGTAAATCTTCTCGATAAACAGGGAACCGCCCGCAGGCAGGGACCCATATCCTTTATCCAGGTCAAGTTTGCAGATCCCCGCCGGGATCCCACTACAATAAACCAACCAGAGCCGTAGATTGGGTTTCTGCATTTCCGCATGCAGGATTTCAGGGGTAAAGTTCCGCGTGAGGTAGGGCCAGGGGTCTCCCCCGGGCCACAGGTGGCAGTAATGATCCTCGTAGGCTGCGCTTCCGGTTTCGAGGTAAAGCGGGATTTCCTCCTTTCGAAGTGAGGTGATTTCGGGTTCCTTACACCTGCGCATGGATCCCTTTTTCAGGAGGTCTCTTTCCACTTGATGTTGCATCCGAGACTTGGTTTCTGTTCTCTGGGCACCGGCCTGGCTTTGATCAGGCAATCCAATGCATTCCTCAGGTCTTTCCCCGTGACGGGTATCTCATTTCCCGGCCTTGAGTCGTCGAGCTGGCCACGGTAGCGGAGTTTCAGGTCGGGACCGAAAAGGAAAAAATCCGGGGTGCAGGCGGCCTGATAATCCCTGGCCGCCTCCTGAGAGGCATCGTACAGGTATGGGAATGGATATCCTTCCCGGGCAGCCGTTTCCTTCATCTTATCCGGATGGTCCTCAGGGTAGTTTTCCACATCGTTGCTGGATATAGTTATAAAACCGAAGCCCCTGTCCCGGTAATCCTCTGACAGGCGGACGAGCTCAGGATTTACATGCTTCACAAAGGGACAGTGGTTGCATATAAACATGATAAGGGTTCCCTTCTCACCTTTTAATTCGCTCAGCGAAAATTCCTTTCCACTCACTGTGTCAGGAAGTTCAAACGAGGGGGCTTTGGTGCCCAGAGGCAGCATTGTACTGGGGGTTCGCGCCATGCGTTGTACATTTTTATTTTATCTCCTAAAGGTATTAAATACTTGGAAAATCCTGTTAGTCTCCCTATCTTCTCAGCTCAATGCCTCTCGCTTAAAACAGCCGATTTGAAAAACAAAAACATCTATCAGTCCTTATCACAGGCCATTGAAGACCTGCAGCAGCAGGGATATACCGAAAACCTCAACTATTGTGATACCGGTTTGGAAAACAAGGGGCAATCCCGTGTCTATCCTGCCGACGAAATCCATGTTAAGGCCTTTTACCGTTTCGAAGGGAAGACCAATCCCGGAGACAACACGATCCTGTATGCCATAGAAACCGCTGATGGACACAAAGGGTTGCTGGTCGATGCGTACGGGGCCTACTCTGGTAGTATTCCATCTGAGATCGTCCAAAAACTACGGATAGACCGGTAACAGACTCCGGGATGGAAACGCAGATAGACCAGCTCCGCATCAATTTTGACAATGAGGCCCTCTGGACGCTGAACCTGGCTTTGGCCCTCGTGATGTTTGGGATAGCCCTGGAGTTGCGCCCTTCCGATTTCGTTCGGATCATGCGTAAGCCCCGTGCTGTGCTGACTGGGGTCAGTTGTCAGTTTTTTCTCCTGCCTGCGCTTACCTTTCTGTTGGTCTGGTGGTGGGAGCCCCTGCCCAGTTTTGCCCTTGGCATGATCCTGGTGGCTTCCTGCCCGGGGGGCAATGTATCCAATTTCATGTCCCACCTGGCCGGGGGGAATACGGCCCTGTCCGTGAGCCTGACGGCACTGGCAACGCTGTTGGCGGTTGTAATGACTCCTTTGAATCTGCAGGGATGGGGCGGGTTGTATGCCCCTTCGGCGGCCCTGCTTACCGAGGTGCATATTGAACTCTGGGAAATGATCCGGCTGGTCGCCTTGTTGCTGGGACTTCCCCTGATCGCGGGAATGGCCTTTGGGAGCTGGAAGCCACGCCTGGCGGGCCGTATTTCAAAGATCTTCAAGGCGGCTTCCCTTCTATTCTTTGTCTTTCTGATTTTCATCGCCCTCTATAACAACCGGGACCATTTCATGGACTATATCGGGCTTGTTTTCACCCTGGTATTCTTTCACAACCTGGCAGCTTTCGGGCTGGGGTATTTTGGAAGCCGCGTGATGCGGCTTTCCCCTGGGGATGTGAAAAGCATCACTATAGAGACTGGCATACAGAATTCAGGACTCGGGCTTTTGCTGATCTTTACTTTTTTCGAAGGGCTCGGGGGGATGGCACTTCTGGCAGCTTTCTGGGGGATCTGGCACCTGGTGTCTGGTTTGGTCTTATCGGGGTTGTGGGCCAGGGGCCTCGTTAAGAAAGAGTCCGTCTTATGAAGGCCCTATTGTACACCTCCCTGAAGGCTTTTATCCGCATCGGATTTTTTTGTTATTTCCGTGAGATCCGAATGCGTGGAATCGAAAGGATTCCTGCTGAGCAACCTGTAATGTTGCTTTCCAACCACCAGAATGCACTCATAGATCCTTTGTTGTACGCGGCCTTCGCCCGGGGTCGAAAGCCATTTTTCCTGACCCGTTCCGATGTGTTCGGGAATCCGGTTCTGGGATGGCTCTTTGCCGGATTGCGGATGATGCCCATCTACCGGCTCAGGGACGGCAGGGATACCCTCCACCGGAACCAGGCTGTTTTTCAACGTTGCGCAACCCTTTTTTCCCGGGGGGAACATATCCTGCTCTTCCCCGAAGCCAACCACAGCCTTATAAGGCGGGTGCGTCCGCTGAGCAAGGGATTTACGCGAATCCTGGAGCAAACTTTTGAGACCTTTCCCCAGCTGGATGTCCAGGTAGTACCCGTTGGCGTCAATTACCAGCAGGCGGACGGGTTTCCCGACCGGGTGGCCTTATATTTCGGAGCACCTTTCAGCGCCAGGGATTACTGGGACGGAAAAGAACTTCGCGTTGGCCCGCTCAAGGGGCGTGTTTTTGAATCCCTCACAAGACTGACGGTGCATATTCCGCCCGCGGAGGATGCCGAGGCCTGGGAAAGACATCTTGAGAAGCAGGGAGTCGATTACCTGGACCCATATGGAGTGAATTCCCGTATTTCGAAGGGGACCCTCCCGAAGAAAGCAGATACAAAAACAAAAAAGAGGGCGGCCCGTTCCCTGGATTTTCTATTTGGGTTTCTGAATGCCCCGGTCTGGCTTTCGTGGCGCTGGATTGCAGCTAACAAAGTCCCGGAGCCCGAATTCATGAGTACGTTTCGGTTCCTGTTCTTCCTGCTGGCCTTTCCCCTGTATTACTCCATGCTCTGGCTCCTTTTGGCCTTCTCATGGGCTCCTTTATGGGCTGCAGTGACAGTGGTGGCCCTTTTTCTTTACAACCTCGCCTACGTCAAATTCCGGTGATGGACTGGCAGGTCCTGCTCACATAATGTGGCCGAAGAAAATCGCATTCATCAGCAACTTGTTGGTCCCGTACCAGAACGCCCTGAAATTGGTGTTGTCCGTGAAAAGGAGCACGCGTCCCCTTCCCCGCCTTTTCACCTTAAAAGGCACACTTCCTGAGATCAGCTCAGCGTTCTCCTCCGAAATATACCCGCTCATCAGGGGCTGCCCAGTGTACTGGATGGGGTTTTCATAGCTGTTTTCCTCAGGTTCCAGGTAAATATTGGTATTGCGGAACAGGGGCAGGGTTTCATTTTTATACCCGTAGTTTACCGGATGCGACCGGTCGATCCGGGCTTCAAAAATAGCCCCGCCTGTTACCTGGGCACCACGGAATTCATCCTTTTGTTCAAAGGAAATATTTTTCGCCCTTAGGGTGTCCTGACGGAATTCCAGGTTGAGGAATCCGTTCTTATCCATCCACTCGGCTGCATTCCGGTATCCTATGATCGTTCCCCCTTCGGAGACCCATTCCTTTAGTTTTTCCGTCTGATACTCAGAAAGGCCGCCTCCCCGGAAAGACGGGATAATAATGTCCGTGTAACGGCTCAGGTCCACCCGGCTGAGGTATTCCGTGTCTATCTTGGTAATTTTCATACCATAGCGGGTATCAAAAAGGTGCCAGATCTCCCCTGCATCATAGGAACGGATGCCCGAGCCGACCAGCAGGGCTACCTTCGGGGCTTTTACAGGGTCAAATTCGCGACTTCCCAGGTCGATTCCCACCGTCATGCCGGTTTGCACCCCATCGACTTCAATGCCGGTTTCAAGGGCCAGCTTTTGCATCAGGTCGTAAAGTGCCCCTGATTCCAGACTTTGCCCCTGCACAGGAATCATAATAGTCCCGTAATCGTATTGTTTTTCGCCCATGGCAAAGCGCTCCTTGGCCACCTTGGCCCGCAGACCATGCTGCAGGATCCCATTCAGGAGCTTTGGACTGTAATACTCGTGCCACTGGAACAGGTAGGCGTATTCACTACGACTGTTGACCTTCCCTTTCCTTGGTTCCAGTTTCGAGATGGCTGGCCCGGTTTCCGGAAGGCGGCTGGTCTCCTCATAGTCGACATTAAAGGCCAGAGGAAAGGTCCAGGCGGAAATATCGTAGAAAATACTGTCGGTAAAACTTGTGCGTTTCTCGAACATCGCCTTGATGAGCCTGGGGTTTTTCTGGTCCATGGGCACCGCATAACTATAGCCCTTCCGGAACTTTTTTCCGCCGATTTCAGCATCCTCCTCCAGGGCTTGAAACCGAATCCGATGTCTTTGCAGGATCTCGGCCAGATGCCAGGTTTTGCCACCATCAAGGGCATCCCCGAATACAATGGCTTTCGAATTTTCCTTTTCGTTCCGCATTTGCCGGTAGAAATCCCGTTGGTAATCCAACAGTTTGGGACGCATCCTCCAGGCGGCTTCCACGGTGGAAAGGGCGGTGACAAACTGATTTCGAATGGTAAAGGGAAAGGTGAGGATCCCGTTTTCGCTCTCCTGTATATGCCCGCGGGAACTTGCCTGTTCGAAGAGGATACCGATGCTCCCGTTCACGTCTGGGAAACTGGATCCTTTCCCGTAGTAGTAGTCGTCGTAGTCTTCCTCTGAGTAGTAGAGGGAACCGATCCTGTTGAGGGCCCTGGCGTGGTAGGTGCCGATTTCTGCCGTCAGTTCCTGGTTGCGGGCCGGGGTCAGGGGATGCACGCGGGAGGGTTCCCCTGGCTGGAAGAAGAAAGTGGCATCAGTACCCATTTCGTGGTGGTCCGTCAGGATATTGGGATACCAGTCATGGAAGGTTTTGATCCGGGCCCTGCTCTCAGGCAGCTGTACGGGGAGCCAGTCCCGGTTCATGTCAAACCAGTAGTGGTTGGTCCGGCCACCCGGCCATACTTCGTGGTACTCGCGGTCATTTTCATCCGGGTTCAGGTGAATGCTCCGGTTGGTGTTGGCCCAGTAGGCAAAACGCTGCAAACCGTCCGGATTGAAGGAAGGATCCATCAGGACGACTACTTCGCGCAACATTTGTTCCATTTCAGGGCCCTGCGCTGCTGCGAGGTGATAGGCGTAGGCCAGCCCGGCATTGGCCCCGCTGGGTTCGTTCCCATGGATTGAAAACCCCTGATAGACTACCGATGGCATGCTGCCAGTGTCCAGGGAGGATGCCCCGGATTCCGTAAGGGCCAGGTGCTGCTCCCGTATGCGATCCAGTTGGCTGTGGTTTTCCGGGGAAGTGATGGTAAGCAGCAAGAGGGGCCTTCCCTCAAAAGTAGCGCCCCGGTTTTCGACCTGTATGCGGTCAGAGGCTGCAGCAAGGACTTGCATGTACTGTACAAGCTTGTCATGGGTTACGTGCCATTCCCCGACTTCATGTCCAATCACGGAAGCCGGTGTTGGGATTTCGGGATCATAGGTTACCCCTTCCGGGAGGTAATAGGAGAGTTCGGGCGTCTGCTGGGAAAGCACCACAACGGGTAGCAGAAAGAAGTAACAAAGGAGTCTGAAGTACGGAATATTCATTGCGCTTTTTGTTTTTAATTCTGGAAATCCCCCGAAGTACAGGGCCCAGTTTGAGTTATCAATACCCTTCAAAGGTTTAATAAAGATTC
>JARRQA010000090.1:0-7408 GCA_037382325.1 Robiginitalea sp. | reverse complement strand
TTCCAGGGCAAATAAATGGTATCCATCCTCAATCCCCTCTATTTGGGTGGTACGTGTATTAATGGTGTTTCCGTGGCTGTCCTGGGTATGCAGGGAGGTAAATACTTCACCGGGGGCTTTTCCCACATATTCCAGGATATCGATTTCCCCGCATAGGGGCCATCCGGCCTCTTCGATGTTGGACCCGAGCAACCAGATGGCCGGCCAAACGCCCTTTCCGGTGGGCAGATTGGCTTTGATCTCAATCCGCCCATACTGGAATTCCATTTTATTTTGGGTAGTGATGCGCGTGGAAGTATAGAAAGAGTCTTCTTTACGAGCTGTGATAATGAGTTTGCCATCTTCCAGCCGGTGGTTGGCCCGTGTATAGACCTGGGCTTCATTGTTCCCCCAGCCGCACAGTTCAGGGCAGCCGTTCCCGAGTTCGAAATTCCAGGTGTCCCCGGAAAGGGTTGTACCCTCAAACTCTTCAGACCAGTGGAGTTGTGGCGGAGAAGTACAGCCGCCTAAATACAGGAAAATAGAAGTGCAAACTGAAAAGAGACACCCATTTTTCAAATTCATTTTCATTGCTTCCTAGCTATTCAGAAGATCGGTCGGAAGGATTCCCACCTTCAGATGGCGAACCTTTCCACTACGCCTGAAAATTTCCCGGCTGAGTGCAGGGTCCAAATCAAGGGTATCCTTCTTATCCACGGAGCCATCCGCGAAATGAATTTCCAGGAACCGGGATTCAGACTGGTTAAAAACCACAGGGATCTGGCAAAAGGTGAAGGCCATTGAATTTTCGGGAAGCGGCATCGGGTTTTCGGCTCCATTCATCTTTATGAAATCAAATGTTTTTGGCGCCAGCAGGTATTCCGCCTTCCCAAAGAAGAAAGGCCCAAAACGAAGACTTCCTTTCCGTACGTTCACCCCTAGTTCCCCTTTACGGGTCAGGATGTCTTCTTTGACCTGTCCGGTCATCCCGGGCTGCTGGGCTCCGCGGTGGGCCGGGGTATGGGAATACGGATCCGTGGGGAAGGCCCCATACTGCGCAGGGGATTTATGTACGCCAATCCCTGCGTTAATTTCGTGGTAACTGGCGTTAAGACCTTTGATGATATCGGTGTCACTTCCCTTATCCACGGCCACAAGCAGGTTTTCCTGCGCTGCCAGGGCCAGCTTGGAAACCATATGCCAGTAGATGGATCCCAGGCCTTCATAGGCAAAAAAGGTCCCGGACCGCCCGGTAAAGGATTTGTGGTCAAAAACCGCCTCATAGATATTCAGAATCAGGTCTTTTTCCTTATTCGCCAGGACCTGATAGGGCGCCGGAAGGGCTTCCAGGGCTTCTTCCAGCCTTCGGGCATTATTGAAGGCCCCGTTGAAATGGTATTGCCCGCACTGATCCCGCTCCACCAGTTGGGTATTCCCGTCTTCCAACAACTTTTGCAACAGCACGGAGCTCTGAACATGGGATTCCGGGATGCAGTTCTTTTCCAGGAATCCCGGCAAATCTTTATCGGGATACAGGATGTAGCTGTTCTGGTCGCTCCGGTACAGGGCGCTTTTCCTCAGGGATTGCAGTACATCAAGGGCCTGCTCCGGGCTCAGGTAGCCAGCACTGAGAACGGCCACCTGTCCTTCCAGCATCTCGTTGAGATAGGAAATTCCGATTTGGTCCTCCCCTATTGAAATAAGGTTGTAGGCGTGATACAGGCCATCTTCCCTTCGGTTCGCTTCGATGGTATGTTTGGCAAAGGCCTCCATGACTTCGACAAACTCTGTCAGCATATCCCTGGTAATCCGTTTTTTCTCCCCTGAGAAGCCATGGGAATAAAGCTGTTCCCTGTACGCCCCGGCAGCCCTGCCCAACCCATCAGCAATCTGTCGGCGCTGCCGATCTGAAACCGGCCCCTCCAACACCTCCCGGTGGGAAGCCAGCGTTTGGGTTACTTTCTCAAGGAAGGTGGCGAGTTCCTCTGACACCCTGGCATCCCCGGGTTGATGCGTTTTGAGGAACTGGTCCAGGTATTTCAAAAAGCGGTTCAGATAATAAAGGGTCACCATGGAAACCCCATTTCCCACCAGGGCATTGTTGGCATCGTTCCACTCCGGACGCTGGGTATTCAACCAGATGCCGGCCTCAGGGATGAAGTTGGAGACCTTTGCCAGCAGCATCGCAAGGAGCTTTTCCAACAGGGTTACCCGGTAGGGATGTTCCTCCCCATTCCAGATCAGGGCCCCGTCCGCCCCTAACCGGGTCCTTCGTTCCCGGAGTTTCCGGTCCAGATCCGTATCGAAGTCGATGGTATCCTTAGGGTTCTCCAAAAGCGCCTCATAGGGCCTTATCCGATACGGCACGTTCGCATAAACAAACAGTTCTTCATCCCAGTAGTGCAGCAGCCTGCCAGGGAAATAGTCCTCGGAAAACTCAAGGAATTTGAGGAGGTAAATAACCTGGTGGTCCCCCCAGTACCCGATAAAGGACCAGGGATCCTCCGGCTCGACCACCTCCCAGTCAATGCCATCCTTGGTGATCCGGTATGGATTATATCCGTCTGCGGTGGAGGCATTCAGGAATTTATGGATCATGTTGTCTATGTACTCCGGATACGAATGGGCCAGGGCCTCCCAGTTCTGGAAAATATCCCTCCAGTTCCCCTGGTAATCCAGGATCTTGGAACCATCCGTTTCCCGCTGGGTGTTGATGGAAAATTTATTCCAGGGGCGGCTCGGGTCCCCGTGCCTCCTGCTGAATTTAAGGGGGAGGTATTCAAAGCAAAGCCTTTTCAGGTCTGCATCGGCCTTACCCCCTGCCCAACCGAGCAGGTCAAAAAGGGAAAAGGTGTCCGGCAACTTTTCCAGCCAGGCCTGCTGCCTTTGAAAGACCTGCCGGCTCCCGTTGCGGACATAGGGGATAAAATCAGCCTTTTCCAGGACATAATCCCGGTCGATGATGCCACCCCGCATGATGTTATACATCACATTGGCGTAATGCCGGCTGGTCCTGAGGGCATCGCCGGAACACTGAAGTCCGTCCGCAGCGGCCGTGAGTTGAATCAGGCGCCGGGTTCCGGATGCTATGTCTTTCAGCACCTCTTCGACCAGATCGCCGGGCCGCTCCAGCATTTTTGCCAGATTGGGGATATCGGAGGGACCCTGGTTCACATTCGCCACCAGCATCCAGGACCGTTTTTCCCCCGCGGTCAATTGCAGATCGCTCGCCACAAAATAGGCTCCCTTCTCCCCCTTCACAACGGTTTCCTGACGGAGGTTTTCACCTTCTCGGAAGGTCTCGAGTTGGGTGGAGGAAAGCAGGTATATCGGTTTGTCCAGGCCCGACGACCAAACCGTGTTGGCCTTCAGGGCCTCACTGGGCTCGGCCCGGTCCACAATGATGGCACTCAGGGCATAGATTCCAAGGCCCACTCCGGGTACGAGTTCACTTTTCTTATAGGCGTCCACAAGGTTACTTCGGGTATTCTGCAGCTCAGTGGTAACTCCGCAAGGCATCAGGTTTTGGAGGCCATCCAGCAGACGGACGGAAACCGGCTCCCCTCCCCGGCTGGTAAGGGATGCTTTTTTCACAAACCCAAAACGATTGCTCGTATTCCATTGATAAGCGAAAACCAAATCCAGATCCAGGTTCTCCTCCTCAAAGAGGACTTTGTTCCCGTAGGTGTTTTTGTAAAGGTTCCTGCGAATCCGGTAAAGTCCCTCGTAGCGGTTTGAAAATGGTTCCCAAAGGAGCTCTTTGTTCCCTTTGTGAATCCGGAATACCGTTTTGCTGCCCGTAACCTCCAGGGATTCCGTTATCTTATCGTCCGTGTAATACGGAAACAGGGCATATTCACTGTTTTTGCGACCGGCGGTAAGGGCGCCATTGCTCGAAAGGAACATCCAGTGGTTGGAGTCGCTCACGAGACTCATAAAAAATGGGCGCATTTGCTCGCTGTGGGTGATCTTATAGAATACCTCCCCCTCCAGGGTCACTAGGTCACCTTCGGTCGGGGCTTCTTCGAATTTTAGGGGAGAACCCCCTATGAATGTGGTCCTTTTCATCAAAAATCTGTTTAAAATAACAATGCCTCCGGGTAGCAACCCCAGGAGGCATTGAAATTACCAAATTAAAGGGTGCTTTTGCTACTCTACAAGAAACGGGATGTTCGCGGTGGCTGAATGCCCGTGTCCGTCACTGGCGTAAACAAAAAGGCGATACGGGCCAGGTGCCGGCGCTTTAAGGGTTACTTCGCCATCTTCCTCAGAGACGAACAGGCCCGGCACGGCTTCCGGCCGTTCCTCATAATCCCCTCCGTCCTGCAGGTCCGTACTCTCCGGTAACACTTCCCACCGGTATGCAATGGGATCCTCCTCAAAATCGTGAATGACTACCTGGGCGGTATACTCTTTTCCTTCTTCCAGGGTTACATTCTGATAGGCTGTTTTCCCATTCAGGGTGTATTCCTCTATCTGGGGCGTACGGTTTTCAGGCCACTCCCCGTTCCAAATATAATGCATGACATCTACCGACTCGGTTTCCTGCCCGTCTTCCAGGAAGATCCCGTACCAGGTTGGGGTACGTTCCTGTTTGTTCCCCCAAAGGAATACATAGGAACCGATACACTGAAGTGAGTCTGCCTCGATCCCGCCCTGGTAACGCTTCAGGTAATTACGCGCCTTTACTGTACTGTTCTCTTCAATGGGAGCCCCCCAATCCGTTTTGGGTACTTCCCAGTGTCCGGTAGCCCCCCATTCCGTAACCATATAGGGGCCCTCCCAGCCGTACTCCCGAACCAGATTCGGGAGGTCCGGAAGGTCTCCGTACATCTGTACCGCGAGGATGTCTAAATCAGGACACCGTTCTTTAATAAAGGCCACCTCCTTCTCGGATATACCTGCTAAGCTGGTGGTGGTCAGGTGGTTTGGATCCACCTCGTGGATCATTTCCGAAATTTCATTTACGGCATCCCAAACCTTTGGATTCGTATACCGGAGGTTCAGTTCATTTCCGATTCCCCAGATCAGCAGCGCGGGATGGTCCTTTAGGGCCATCACCTGCTTTTTAATGTCTTCCAGCTGGGCCTTCACCGCAGCCGTGTCATTGTAATCAAAACCGTGACGTTCCCGGGCCACTTCGATCCCCATAGTCACCATAAGGCCGTTTTCATAGGCCTCGTCCAAAACTTCCCGGCCGGACTGCTGTCCGTTCTCAGTCCTCCAGGTCCGGAAGGAATTCCCGTTGTGCTTGGCCAGGGCCGGGATATTGCCAAACTCCAGACCGGCTCCCTTGATATAAAAGGGCTCCCCATCCACATAGAGATCAAACTTCCCGTCGGTTTCCTCGAGGATTACCTTCACAGGGCCTGCCGCGGATTCCTCTGAAGTTTTCAGGTCCGTTTTTTTCTCCTGCTTACAGGAAACAATAAGTACAACCAGCAAAAAATACAGAAAGGTTCTCATCGGTGTTTATTTTCGTATTAATAACTCTTCTACTTCTTCCAGGCTCCTTCCCTTGGTTTCGATCACGAACTTCTTCACAAATAACAGGGCACAGAAAGAGAGCAAGGCGTAGATTGCAAACGTCAGGGTGGGTCCGAGGTTTGACAGCTCCCAGGGAAATACCTGGGTCACCGTAAAACTGACCAGGGAGTTGAAAAATCCCACCACGGAGATGGCAATCCCCTTGATCTTGCTTGGGAAGATCTCCGAGATCAGGGTCCACATCACCGGGCCCAGGGAAATCGCAAAAGCCGCTACGTACAACAAGATGGCGATCAGCACCAGGGTAGCGTTGATCTGTATAAAATTCGTGATCTCATTTCGCCTGAAGTCAAGGAACTGGTCCTGATCCAGTTTGCTCTGGACGGCTTCAAAAAGGACAGCCTGCCCGTCGTATTCCGTACCCTTTAAATCTGTCAGGGCAGCTTCGATATCAGGGTCTGAAACCTTTTCAAGGGTGGTTTCGTCAAAGCGATAGGTAGCATTGTTAAAAGCAAAGGTTGCCATCAACAGGGCGATCGTCATGCTGGTGGTCCCTATAAGCAGCAAGGGCTTCCGGCCCAGCTTGTCGATGGCCCAGATAGCTACCAGGGTGAAAACCAGGTTGGTCAGTCCCACCACGATCGCCTGAAGAAAGGAAGAATCCGTACTGCCACCTGCCTGCTCAAAAATGGTGGGGGCATAATAGAAGATGGCATTGATCCCGGTGATCTGCTGGAAAAATGCAATCCCCAGGGCAATGATCATAATGGTGGCATACTTGCTGTGAAGCAAGTCTGATAGTTTCCCCTTGGTTTCCTTCTTTGCCAGCCCCCGTTGGATTTCAACGATGGTGGCCTCAGCATACGCTTCCCCTCCGATACGCTCCAGTATTTTCCGTGCCAGGGCAACCTTGTTAAGGCGCTGTATCAGCCAGCGGGGGCTTTTAGGGACCGTAAAAAGGGCCAGGAAGTAAATCAGGGCCGGGATGGCTTCCACCCCCAGCATCCAGCGCCAGCTCCCCTCCCCCATGTCTACCAGGAAATAATTGGAGAAATAGGCAACTGAAATCCCGATGACTATATTCAGCTGGTTAAAGGATACCAGGCTACCCCTCAGTTTGGGAGGGGCAATTTCCGCAATGTACACCGGAGCGATCAGGATGGCCCCGCCGATCCCGATCCCGCCTATGATCCGGGCAATGATAAATTCGGTATAGCCGGTGGCCAGTGCCGACCAGGAGGCTGAAATCGTAAAGAGTGCGGCCACTACGATCAGGACAGCCTTGCGCCCGAACCGGTCGCTTATGGGCCCCGCCATCAGATTGCCCACCATTGCCCCGAAAACAACACATCCCACGGCAAACCCGAGCATCCACTCCGTCATTTCAAAATAGACGGTAATTCCCCTTACGGCCCCTGAGATTACTGCGCTGTCAAAACCCAGTAAAAAGCCTCCCAATGCCACGATGAGACTTATCAGGATCGTGTAGGACTTGTTCATTTTAACGACGGTGGTGGTTTCCATAATGCTGCGAGTTGGTTGTTAGTTGGTTTTGGAGTACATCTCGGGTCGTTTCCCGAACGCCTGTAAACAGATGCGATTCCCCCCTTGAAAAAGAGGAAGGGAATCGCCTGTTTTACTGTCAGGAAGGTACATATTTTTTTACTGGTACACCCGGATGTAGTCCACCTCCATTGTCGACTCGGTAAAGGCAGGATCAATCTCTCCCCCGAAATTACCTCCCATCGCTACATTGAGGATCATAAAGAAGTCCTTGTTGAAGGGCAGGCTGGCATTGTTCTCCAGGGTGCCGTATTGCTCCCCGTCCACACTAAATACAATGGATTCTGCGGTCCACTCTATGCCGTAGACGTGGAAATCATCGGAAACGCCTTCGACCACTGTGGTTACGCTCCGGGAATCCCCGGCAAAATTGTCGGGG
>JARRQA010000089.1:0-7417 GCA_037382325.1 Robiginitalea sp. | reverse complement strand
GAAACCACCGCCCACAAGAAGTATTTCCAACGGTTTTTCATAAAGCGGGTACTTATAAGGCGCCCTGCAGGGATACTTAAAGATACGAAACCCCGGTCAAATGCCCGTTCATTCCCTCCTACCAGTACCTCCGGATAATTTCCCCCTGCCCCTTGCCGAGTACGCTCCGCTCGTAGGCGGCAACGACTTTTTCCATGGAAACCGGAGTATGGCCGGGAAAATAATCCCCGTATGCTTCGTAAGCATCTTCCACCAGGCCCAGGGAGACCGCATTGAGTCGGTGTCCGGGGGTCATCTCAAGAGAGGCAGCCTTTACGAAACTGTGCAGCGCCCCGTTGACCATGGCTGCACTGCTGGTCGCGGGTACCGGATCATCTGCCAGAATTCCGGTGGAGAGCGTTATGGAGCCACCGGGATTGAGAAAGGAATCCCCGATCCGGACCAGGTTCACCTGTCCCATGAGTTTGCTCCGGATCCCGATGTAGTAATCGGCCTCCCTGAGTTCCTGCAGGGGTGCCCACTTCGCCTCCCCGGCGATACAGATCACCGCATCCAGAAATCCGGTTTCGGCAAAAAGCCCTTTCAGGGATTCCGCATCGGAGATATCTACCCGGAGGTCCCCGCTGTTCCTGCCTGCGGTTAGTACCTCATGCTGCTCCATAAAATGACTTGTTACTTTTCTTCCGATGGTGCCGGAGGCGCCGATGATTACCATTTTCATATTTCTGAAGGGCTTATGTCAGTTGTTTCCCCCTGAGTGCACGGATCCGCTCCGACAAAGGAGGGTGGGAATAATGCACGAACACATAGGCGGGGTGGGGGGTGAGGTTGCTGAGGTTCTTCCGGGATAGTTTTCGCAGAGAGCTGATAAGGGGTTCCGCATCAAAAGTTTCCCGCGCATAGCGGTCTGCCTGAAATTCAAAACGGCGGGAGACATAGTTCATCACCAGCCCGGTCAACTCGCTGATCGGGCTGTAGAGGAGGGCGAAGCTCAGGAGGGCAGCATGAAAACTGGGCTGGGAGACGCCAATGGCCAGGGAGAGCTCCGGGTTGTTTATAAAAAGGGAGAGTACATAGAGGGTACCCCCTGTCAGGGCAATGGAGGTAAAAAGGTTGACGATGATGTGGTTCTTTTTATAATGCCCGACCTCATGGGCCAAAACCGCCACGATTTCTTCCTCTTCCAGATCTTCGATCAGCGTATCGAAAAGGGTCACCCGCTTTTCACGCCCGAAACCTGAAAAATAGGCATTGGCCTTGGTAGACCTTTTGGACCCGTCGATTACGAAGATGTTTTTGAGTTTAAACCCCACCTTCCGGGCATAGGCTTCGATGCGATCTCTGAGGTTACCGGCCCCGAGAGGTTCCTGTTTATTGAAAAGGGGGACGATCAGGCGGCTGTAGAACAGGTTCATAAACACGGTAAAGAAGGCGATGAGCCCCCAGGCGTAGATCCAGAAAGAAGCCCCTGCCCACTGATAAAACCACATTACCAGGGCGAGCATGCCGCCCCCTAAAAGGCCAAAAAGCGCCCAACCCTTGAGTTTGTCGGCAAAAAACAAGGCGGGCGTGCTTTTGTTGAATCCAAATTTTTCCTCGATCACGAAGGTGTGGTAATAGCTCAGGGGGGTGGAAATCAGATCGCTGCCTACCATGAGGATGCCGAAGAACAAAAGGGATTGGACTATGGGTTGGGTGCTCACCGACCTTGAAATTTCATCTACCCAGCCGAAACCCCCGAAAATCAGGAACCCGATGATCAGCAGGAAGGAGATTCCGGAGGAAAGCAGGCCGAAACGAAAATTCACCTTTTTATAAGCCTGGGATTTCCGGTATTCTTCGGGATCGTACAGGTTCTCAAGTTCTGGTGGGACCGGATCGTCAAATTTTTGAGCGTTCAGGAAGTCCAGCAGGGTTTCCACAGCAAATTCAAGCAGGAGGATTCCAATGATGATATAGTAGAGGGTCGCTGCCGTCATGTATTTCGAATTGACCGTAGTGAAAAATAGAAATAATATTCTTTAACCCATAATAATTAGCGCAACGAACAGGCAGGATGGATTTATTGGCCGGAGAAGCCGCGTTGCCTTTTGGCTTCAAAAATCAGAATGGCGGCTGCCACGGACACGTTCATGGAGTCGATGGCGCCCTGCATGGGGATGGCCACCCGGGTATCCGCTTTTTGCATCCAAAGATTTGTAAGGCCCGTGGACTCAGTACCCACTGCGATTGCCGTGGGGCCGGTATAGTCTGCCAGGTCGTAGCGGCGGGAATCACCCAGGGCGGCAGCCAAAACCTGCATGTTTTGCTCCTTTAGGTACTTAAGGACTTCGGGGCTGCTTCCGGTGGCTACCGGGACGGTAAAAAGGCATCCCACGCTGGAGCGGATCACATTAGGGTTATAGAGGTCCCCTTTGGGATCTGCTATTATTACAGCGTCCAGGCCAGCCGCGTCGGCGGTGCGCAAAAGGGCTCCGAGATTCCCGGGTTTTTCAGGGCTTTCTGCCACGAGGACCAGGGGGGCTTCCGATTCCAGCACGAGGTCTTCCAGCCTGTGCTTTTTGGAGTGCATCAGGCCGATTACCCCTTCAGTTTTACCCCTGTAGGCGAGGTGGCGGTACACTTCTGAACTGAGGCTCACCAGGGGGCAGCCTTCAAGGCCGGGGAGTTTCCGCAACGCTTTTTCCGGAAGGATTTCGGGGCAGAAATAGAGCTTATCGGGTTGGTACCCTCCTTCCAGTGCCAGCCCGAGTTCGCGCTGTCCTTCCAGTACAAATCTGCCCGCCCTGCGCCGGTCCCTGGATTTACGGCTCCAGTGCTCCAGCTGGCGTATTTCCGGATTCTGCGTGCTGCTGATATGTTTCAGTTCCCCCATAAAAATCAAAAAACGGGACAGTTGCCCGCCCCGTTTTCAAAGATAGTATTCTTAACGGTTACTCCCGGGCATACTTGCCCATATACCGTTTCCACAGTTCGGTCTGATGGGTTTCCAGGGAAAGTTCCCTGCCGTCGATAAAGGCATGGGTAAGCTGGTTGCCGCGCATGTCCAGGGCATCCCCTTCGGAAATGAACAGGGTGGCACTTTTGCCTTCCGCCAGGGTTCCATACCGGTCGTCAATCCCCAGGATTTTTGCCGTATTCCCCGTGATCAGTTCCAGGGCGGTTTCTTTTTCCATCCCCTGTCCAACTACCTGACCGGCATAAAAGGGCAGGTTCCGTGTCTGGAAATTGGAGGCATCCGCATTCTGGATCCCCACCAGCAGACCTGCATCGTCAAGCAGTTTGGGAAGGCGGTATGGCAGGTCGTAATCGTCGTCGTTCAGGTTTGGAAGCGAATGCGTGTAGTTAACAAGTACCGGGATCTCATTTTCTTTGAGGAAATCTGTGATCTTGTACGCCTGGTATCCCCCGATCAAAACAACCTTCTGGATGCCCGCTTCCTTCATACTGCTGACCCCGTCGATGATTTCCCTTTCGCCATCGGCGTAAAGATAAAGCGTTTTACTACCGTCGAAGAGGCCCTGCATGGCTGCGAAGGCAGGGTTGTTCTCAGTTGCATTCGCCGCCCCGTACGCTTTGGCATTTTCGACAAAACGGAGCACTTCTTCCTGCTGATCGCCGTACTCTTTATTGGGCTGGTAACCGCGTGGTTCTCCCATCCACCAGCGTCCCCGCCGGAAGGAACTCGGCCAGTGAAGGTGGATGCCGTCGTCTTCTTTCACAATGGCGTCCTCCCAGTTCCAGGCGTCGAACTGCACAATGGAGGATGTCCCTGAGATTCGCCCGCCCTGTGGGGTAATCTGGCTCAGCAGGACCCCGTTGGGCCGCATGCTTTCCACTACCTGAGACTCGGCATTGTAGGCAATGATACTTCGGATGTGCGGAATGAGCGTCCCGATTTCGTCCTCATCATCCGAGGCCCGAACGGCATTGATCTCGATAAGCCCCAGGGATTTTCCGGGTGCAATAAACCCTGGGTAGACATGTTTACCACTGGCATCTATCACCCTGCCTTCCCCTTGCAGACCGCTTCCCAGAGAAGTAATGACCCCTTCTTTGAAGATAATGGTCCCGTTTTCAACCACCTCCCCATTTCCCAGGTGGAGGGTTGCTCCGGTGATGCTGATGGTTTCGGTTTGTGGAGGTGCCGGTGTCTGCTGGGCCCATCCCGGGGACAGGCAGAAAAGGAGCATTAAGGCACTGAATATAAAGGATTTCATATGTTTTGTGTTTGCTATCATTACTTTGAATTACAGACTGTTGCAATTGAAAACGCGCTTTTGGCGCTGGCGGGGTGTCCTCAGGGAGGCCCCTCCTTCTTTTTCCTCCAGCATCATATTAACAAGACGGGCGCGCTCTTCGGTCATCTGCCGGCGGAGCGCTGCATCCTGCTGACGGCTGAAGTAAGGTACTCCTTCGATGTATGTGGTTTCCGCAACGGAATACACAGACAACGGATTATCCGACCAGAGCACCAAATCGGCGTCTTTTCCGACTTTGATGCTCCCGACGCGGTCATCGATATGCAACAATTTTGCAGGGTTCAGGGTGATGGTCTTCCATGCCTCCTCTTCGGAGAGTCCGCCGTATTTAATGGTTTTGGCAGCTTCCTGGTTCAGCCTGCGGGACATTTCTCGGTCATCGCTGTTGATGGCGACCGTGACCCCCTGGCTGTGCATGATGGCAGCATTGTAGGGTATAGCGTCTTTTACCTCGTATTTATAGGCCCACCAGTCGCTGAAGGTAGAACCACCTGCCCCGTGCTCGGCCATTTTATCGGCCACCTTGTACCCTTCCAGGATATGGGTAAAGGTATTTACTTTAAAGCCCATTTTGTCAGCCACCTTCATCAGCATGTTGATCTCGCTCTGTACATACGAGTGGCAGCTGATGAAGCGCTCTCCCCTTAGGATCTCGGCAAGTACTTCCATTTCCTCATCGTACCGGTAGGGTTTTCCCGAATCCTTCACTGCCTGGTATTCTTTGGCGCGCTGGAAGTAATTTATGAAAACCTGCTCGACCCCCATCCGTGTTTGGGGAAACCTGCTGAAGCTCTGCCAGTTGGACTGCTTTACATTTTCCCCAAGGGCGAATTTGATGAACTTGGGCATGTCTGTATAGAGCATTTCATCTGCGTTCTTGCCCCATTTCAGCTTGAAAATAGCAGACCTGCCTCCGATTGGGTTCGCCGAACCGTGGAGGAGTTGTACCGTTGTTACTCCTCCCCCCAGGTTCCGGTAGATGTTGATGTCCTCGGGGTCCAGCACGTCTGCCATCTTTACCTCTGCCGAGGAATTGTGCCCGGCCTCATTGATGTCGAGTCCGGCGATATGGCTGTGCTCGTCGATAATGCCTGCGGTGAGGTGTTTGCCGGTGGCGTCCACCACCTTTGCCCCGCCGGCAGAAAGGTTTTGTCCGATGCGTGCAATTTTACCATCCCGGATCAGCACATCGGTGTTTTCGAGGATGCCTTCTGCTTCTGAGGTCCAGACGGTGGCATTTCTGAAGAGTATATCTTGCTGCACTGGCAGATTCCGGTAACCGTATCCCACATTGGGGTAGCTCAGGGGAATCATTTCGGGGGTGTTTGACTCCTTTTCCCCACCCTTCTTTGCGCTTTCCTCGTAAGGGCCTGTTTTCCGCGCTGTAAAGCGGGCTTCACGGCCGTTTGGCAGCACCAGCTTACCAGACAGGTTATCCGTTCCCGACCGGACCAATCCGGTCATGCGGTAATGGTCTTCGCCTTCTGTGAAAGAAATATCCACCCAATCCCCTTCATATTTTATTTTAGAATCGAGTTTGGCGGTATCTCGTTTTACTTCGAGTTTCGGACTCCCCGCTTTCCCGCTCACCGAAAGGGCAAATTCCTTACCGCCTGCCTGCAGACTGTACTCGCCCCTGATGTCTTTTTGTTCCATGTCCGCCATGACATGTCGCCGGCCCATCACCCAGTTTTCATAAAGGGTGGTACCTGAATCGAACACCGGCCCTGAGGTAATAATGAAGTTGGCATATCTGCCTTTTTGAAGGGATCCGATTTCGCCGCTTTTTCCGAGTAATCGGGCAGGTTCCGTGGTAAGGGCTTCCAGGGCGCGGTCTTCGGAAAGACCGTACTGCATGGCCTTGCGTATTTTCTTATGCAGGTCCTTGGGGTTTTTAAGTCCCTGAAGCGTAAAGGCAAACGAAATGCCATTCTTCTCCAGCACCGCAGGGTTGGAGGGTGCCTGGTTCCAGTGGCGCATGTCTTCCAGATTGACGTATTGTGCCTGATATGGGTTGGAGACGTCAAAGGCATCCGGGAAATCGAGGGGCACCACCAGGGAAGCCCCGGTGGCCTTGATTTCGGATATGTTTTCGTATTCCTGACCTCCTGCCAGGATTACATATTGTATCCCGAAGGCATCTCCGATTCCATCGGCCCGGAGCACATGTCCCTTATCCCCGGCAGCGAAAAACTGTACCAGGTTTCGGTTTTCAATCAGGGCCTCCAGGGAGCGGTCTGTGGTGGCCACATTTCCTTTCGCGTACCAGTCGGCGTCGTAGTACATCTGACGGAGCAGGGCCATGGATCCCATAAGGGAGGTAGGGTAGGACTGTTGTTTGGCAATGCTCTTGTCAAAGGAGAAATACTGTCCGGAAGTATCTTCCAGGAGGCGTTCCGCGTCGTTTCCTTTACCGTTGAGGGCGATCAGGACACCCGTCCCGCGGGCAATACCATCCTGAATATGGCTGTTTACGACTCCGAATCCGAGTTCCCTCAGCGTGCCGGCCTTCCCGTCATCGAATTTGTAGGCGGAAACGGCGTCGTTCTCAGGCATGATGTGATCATTCCAGTAGTACCCTTCCCGGGTCGGGCCGTACTGGGCAGATCGCCCACTCCCGGGGGCCCGTTTGGCCTGTTCCACCCCGAAGGCAGAAAACACGTCGATAAAAGAAGGATAAACCGACTTTCCAGCCAGATCCATCACGATGCTGTTGGCGGGAATATCGACACTTTTTCCCACCGCGACGATTTTCCCTTCATGGACCACCAGGGTACCGTTCTCGATCACCTCGCCCGGGGTTGTGTGGATTCGGGCGTTGGTAAAGGCGGTGTAGTTGTTGTTTGTTGCCTTAACCCCGTCGTTTTTGGGGAAATACTTTTGGGCAATGGCAACGTAACCCAGCCCCAGAAAGGCCAGGAGTGCAATTTTCCATTTCATGGTATGTGAACATTTTGAATTAGTCGATTTAAAAATAGAATATTTCACAGGTAAAGGTCCTGTGGAGTGTTTTTTTAACGTTTCTTTAAACCCTTTAAAACCAAAAAATCCAACTGCCTATAATTCAGGATGCTCCCGGTAATAGGAGACCATAAGGGAAACTACCCGGTTGTAGGAGTGGATACCGTCCTTTTGACGATTTACTTGCAGGTAGC
>JARRQA010000088.1:0-7901 GCA_037382325.1 Robiginitalea sp. | reverse complement strand
TGGTAGTTCAGATGGGATATCAAAATGGGATCCGCTACCACCTTGCCCTGTGCCTGTTGGCCTTTATTTCCCTGGGATGGTTTATACTGCTCCAACAGAAACCGCTACCCTTCGCACTGACCCTGTTGCCTTTTGGGTTTATCGGAGTACACCTGGGTAGGGTATACAGGTCGAAAAACCCCTCAGAACTGGACCCGGAACTGAAAAAACTTGCTCTCAGCACCTTTTTCATCGCCCTGATCCTCTATCTCGTGAATGATTATTTTTTGTAATTTTGAGAGGAATAACCCGCTAAAGCCGAGCCATTTTGGAAGAACCTATTAAAATTCTGATCGTTGAGGACAATGTGATTATTGCCGATGACATGCAGTCCATGCTGGAGGAAATTGGTTATGAGATTGTCGATAACGTGATTGTTTACGAGCAGGCAGTAGAGGTCCTGAAGAACCAGCAGGTGGATCTGGGTGCAACCCAACGGATACCTCGTAAAACCATTTGAACAACAAGACCTCTACACCTCTATTGAAATAGCCCTTTCCAATTTCGAGCAACGCAAAAAAGGCGGCACATCCCAGGGGCAGGAAGAGGAAGTGGGGGAGGGGTTTACTTCCAATTCAGTCCTGAAGGATTCCATTTTTGTTAAAAAGCAACACCTGTATTACCGTATCTACTTTGACGATATCCGTTTTATAAAGGCCGACAACGTCTACCTGGAAGTGAATACCAAGGACAAGAAGTTCCTGGTGCGTTCCCCTCTGAAGACCTATCTGGAAAAACTCCCCAGGAATAAATTCTACCGGGCCCACAAGTCTTATATTGTCAATGTGGATCATATAGATGCGATCAACTCAAAGGATATATTGATCAATGAGACGCTGATCCCGATCTCCAAGGATTTCAAGGAGTTTATCATTTCTTCCATGAATTCCTGAATCTGTTGCTTCCGGGTGTCCTCAACTTGCGAATCCGGCCTTACACCACAATTCTGTAGACTTTTACAACAATAAATTGTCGGAAGGTTCCTTACGCTCTATATTCGTTTTCGGATTTACGGATTCATTTTTTCATTTTCATATAGTGTTCTCGTAAAAGAGTCTTATCATAACCTGGTGGGGCTCTTTTTTTATTCCCCTCCAGGGGTGCTCGCCTGAGTTAGGGCGGAAAACATCGATGAAATACTGTTATAAGGGCGTTTTTCTGTTTTCACAACAACTTTTGGTACTTACACAACAAATTCCTTGAAGCTTCGGACTGATCCCTTACATTTGAGTTGTCTTAAGTTGAGATCCCAAATCTTGCTATTAGATGAAAAGGCTATGTACACTATGTATGTGGCCTTTTTTCATTTAGCGCCCTACAGACCGCTTTCCATTGGGGGAACGCTACATAAAGGGATGAATTGACAACAAAAAATTCTGAATCCCGTTAGATAAAGGTAAGTTTGAACAGGTAATTTGTAATGAGCTGATCCGCCAGGTGGCTGCCATACGGCCAGGTTTATGAGAGGAACTTTGACCATCTTTTTTTGCCTTTTGATTTCGGGGCTTCCCGGTGTTATTTCCGGACAACAGTATCCGCTATCGGAGGACTTGCCGTTGCAAGCATACGAGAACAGGCAATCTGCTCCGGAGAAACTGAGCTATTTTTACCAGACCCAAGACCGTTACGCTTCCCGTTCTGCCTATGACTGGCTGGACCGCATAAATGCGGATCTCGGTGCGGCTACCCGGGAAGGCGACTCAGCGGCCATCCGGTTGTACCGCCTCTTGCGTGCCCAGGTGTATTTTGACCTGGGCAATTACAAAAAGGCAGCTACCCTTGCCAATGAACTCTATCCGGAGTTGGAAGCCATGGAGCCGTCCAGTCTCGCAAGGCTTCTGGACCTTTTGGACCAGGCCTACGGAAGGCTTCGTCAGTACGACAAGCAAATCGAGATCCGGGAACGCAAAAAACAGTTCGGGATTACCGACGGCATCACCTTTTACGATATTTACGACAAGCTGGGCCTCCACCGCAAGGCCATGAATGAGTACATCCTCGAGGTAAAGAAAACCATTGATTCCTCGGATTTCTACAAACTTGGGGCTTATAACAACCACATTGGTCAGTTTCTCCTGAAAGAGCGTTCGGGGGCAACGGCCATGACCTATTTTAAAAAAGCGCAGGGATACGTGGTGGTCTATCTCAACGATATCAACCAGGTCAAAACGGAAGCGGAAATCACGAAATCCAACAGGCTTAAGGGCCTGATAGAGGGGAATATAGGTAAAGCCCACATCTTGCAGAACCAGTATCGGGAGGCCCTTCCCTATCTGGAAAACAGTTTGGGGATCCTGCGAAACCTTCCCGGGGCCGGTGACCAGGAAGCCATGGCGGAGAATGTGCTCGCCCTGGCCAGCGCCCATATGAAGCTGGGTAATCTGGATAAAGCCTGGGAGTACCTCCGAATGGACCTGGAGACGAATACTCCTGAACTGATCATTCGAAAAAACCGATTGCTCGCCTCCTATTACGAGGCCCAGGAGGATTATTCCAATGCTGCCCGCTACCTCAAAAGCTCCATGAAACTGGAGGACTCCCTCGGCGCCCTCGAAACTTTTAATGAGAAGGAAAAGCTTGTTTCCATCGTGGCCAGTGAGGAACTGGAGAGCATGAAGATGAAGAACAGCGAGCTGGAGATGGACATCGACCGGGGCAGGGCGGAGTTACAGGCCCAGGATATGCGGATCAACCTGGTTTTTATTTCCCTGGTCTTTACGCTCCTTGGATTTGCCGGTCTGGTGTTCGCCTATCTGAAAAGCATAAAGACTCAGCGTCTGATCGCCGAGCAAAAACGAATTATTGAAAATTCCCTTGTCGAAAAGGACTCCCTGCTCAAAGAAATCCACCACCGGGTGAAGAACAACCTGCAAATGGTCTCCAGTTTATTGAGCCTGCAAACCAAAAATACGCGGAGCAAAGCAGCTATAGAGGCTCTGGAGGAGGGAAAAACCAGGGTGAAGGCCATGGCGCTTATTCACCAGAAGCTCTACCAGAATGACGACCTTTCCGTCATCGAAATGCAAGGCTACATCGAAAGCCTTATCAATAGCATACAGTCCGTTTTCCGCAAGGGCGGCCACAATATCAATATCACCATCGATGCCGAAGGGGTGGAACTGGACATCGACCGGGCTATTCCGATAGGCCTTATTCTCAATGAACTGGTGTCCAACTCCTTTAAATATGCCTTCCCCGAGGAGACACAGGACGGCAAGATTTACATCCACATTCAGAAGAACGGGGAAGGGGGCTTTTTTGAGTATACGGATAACGGCATCGGGTTACCGGAGGACTCGGAAGACCGGGAAAGTACTTCCATGGGCATCCGGTTGATCAAGCGTCTGGTCAACCAGTTGCAATCCACCCTGAACATCGATAAAACAGCCGAAGGGGTTCGTTTTTGGTTCAATTTTAAATAAATTTGGGAGAAACTACACTCCCATGAAAATCACCTTTTTGGGGCATGCCGCCCTGCTTATCGAAACGGATTCCCACCGCCTGGTGGTCGACCCTTTTATTACCGGGAATGACCTGGCCAAAGACAAAATAGCGCTGGAAGACCTTCGGCCGGATGTCATCCTCCTGACCCATGCCCACCAGGACCACGTCCTGGATGTGGAAGCCCTGGCAACACCAGACGGGGCCCAGATCATCAGCAATTTTGAAATAGTGTCCTATTACCAGAACAAAGGTCTTCAGGGACATCCGATGAATCACGGGGGTGCCCGGCAGTTCGATTTCGGCTGGCTAAAATATCTCAATGCGGTACACACCTCCTCTTTTGCTGACGGGACCTATGGGGGGCAACCCGGCGGATTTCTGCTGAAAAGCGGTGGAAAAACGATTTATATCGCTGGGGATACAGCCCTTCATATGGATATGAAGCTCGTCCCGTCCTTTGCAAAACCGGACCTGGCCGTATTGCCCATAGGAGATAATTTTACCATGGGCGTAACAGATGCCATACCGGCGGCCAGCTTCGTCGAGTGCGACCGTGTGCTTGGGGTTCACTACAATACTTTCGGCTACATCGTAATCGATACGGATGCCGCATCCAGCCAGTTTAAGGAAGCGGGCAAAGAACTCCTCCTGCCCGGAATCGGGGAATCCCTGCAGGTCTGATCAAACTACCCGGCTCCGCAGTACCACCCGGTGGAGTAGTTTGGGAAAAAACCGTTTCAGGTAGATCCCGGCAACCTCGCGTCCCCCGATACAGGTTTCCCAGGATTTCTTTTTAATGGCTCTGAGCATTTTTTGGGCAAACCGGTCCGGATGCATCCCGTTTTTGGTAGCCTGGTCCTGAAAGCCCTGAGAAGATCCATCCCCCACAAGGGCATTACGGGCCAGATTGGTTTGCACAAACCCCGGGCATATCATACTGACAAAAACACCGTCCTTTTCGTGTTCCATCCTGAGGACATCGAAAAACCCGTGCAGGGCGTGTTTGGCACCACAGTAGCCGGAGCGGAGCGGGGACCCGAATTTTCCCATCAGGCTGGTCACCACGACAAAATGGCCCCGTTGCCGTTGGATGAAATGGGGGAGGAGCGCCCTGGAAAGAGCGACCGTACCCAGGTAATCCACCCGTATCAGTTTTTCGTATACATCCATTCCGGTATCGAGGATACGGGAACGCTGACTGATGCCGGCATTGTTTACCAGCATGTCAACGGAACCAAAAATATCCAGGGCCTGTTGTACTTTACCTTCCAGGGAATCGAGATTTTCCAGGTCCAGGGGTAGGATGGCGGTCTTTTCAGGTTGGGGCATTTCTTCCTGTACTTTCCGGAGTCGGTCCTCATTTCGGGACGAGAGGATGATCCGGCCTCCCTCTTGACCCATCAGCAGGGCGAGGGATCGGCCAATACCGGAGGATGCACCGGTGATCCAGATTATTTTATCCATAAGCTCCATGTGCCGGGTGGTTTTCGGACTAAAATATACGTAAATTTGACAGCCTGTATGAAAGCTGCCTTCAGAAAATACACCCTGAAATTTATCCGGCCTGGAGGCACCTCCAGAGGAGTTCTCACTGAAAAGGAATCCTACTTTATATCCCTGGAAGACAATGGAAGCTGGGGCATTGGAGAAGCGGGCCTTTTCCGTGGGCTAAGCGCTGACGATCGTCCCGATTACGAAAACTGGCTGAAGCGTGCCTGTGGCGCTTTGGAGAGGGGTGATGAAGATATTACCGAGGTCTTCCGGGAATTCCCCAGTATCGTTTTTGGGGTCGAACAGGCGCTTCGCTCCCTGAAAAGTTCGGACCCCTTTGAATTGTTTCCCTCCCGATTTTTGAAAGGAGATCCCATCCCCATCAACGGTCTGATATGGATGGGAGAGCTGGCGTTTATGGAACAGCAGATCGAGGAGAAGCTCTCAGCCGGATTCCGGTGCCTGAAGTTAAAGATCGGTGCCCTGGACTTTGAATCCGAAATCCGCCTGCTTCAGGCGATCCGGAAACGGTACCATCCCGGGGACTTGGAAATCCGTGTGGATGCCAACGGGGCCTTTTCTCCCGGGGAGGCCCTGGGCAAACTCCGGGCCCTGTCCGAATTGCGGCTGCATTCCATCGAACAACCCATCCGGGCCGGACAGCCCGTGGAAATGGCGGAATTATGTGCCCGTACCCCCCTGCCCATAGCCCTGGATGAAGAACTGATCGGATGTTATTACCCGGAGGACAAGGAGGCGCTCCTCGAGCACATACGCCCCCAGTATATTATTCTTAAACCCAGTCTGGCTGGAGGGGTGACAGGATGCCGGGAATGGATTCAGGCGGCAGAGGCAAGGCGGATCGGCTGGTGGGTTACCAGTGCCCTGGAGAGCAATATCGGATTGAATGCCATTGCCCAGTGGACGGCTTCTCTGGAGGTTCACATGCCACAGGGCCTGGGGACCGGTTCCCTTTTTTCGAATAATTTTGAAAGCCCCCTGGAAGTCTCCGGGGGGAAACTCTGGTATGACCCCGATAAAAAGTGGGGAATACCTCAAATCAAAGAATTATGTACATAGAACAAGGCTATCGCGGTGATCTCGGACTCTGGAAGTACCTGGTGCTGCCCACGGGGTTTATCGTCCTGATGGTTTTCAATTACCTGGCTACCCTGAATTCCCCGGTGAGTGTGGAGGACATGATGGCCCAAATGATCGAACAGCTGGGTTCGAACGTAGTATTGATTATCCTTTTGGCACCCCTTGTTATCGGGTTGCTGGTGGTCCTTGGCTGGACCAAACTGGTACTCCCGCAGTCCATTAGGTCCCTGACCACTTCAAGGCCCCGGATAGACTGGAAGCGGGTGTTTTTCTCCTTTGGAATATGGGCCCTGATCACCGTGGGGCTGACCCTTATCGACCGGTATACCTCCCCGGAGGACTACGTGCTGAACTTCAGGTGGGAGGCATTTTGGAAACTGGCCCTGATCGCAGTTCTGCTGATCCCGCTCCAGACAAGTTTTGAAGAATACCTTTTCCGGGGTCATATGATGCAGGGCCTGGGCATCATTTTTGGCAACCGTTGGATCCCACTGGTGGTTACCTCCCTGATTTTCGGACTGATGCACCTGGGCAACCCGGAAGTCGAAAAACTGGGTCCCGGCATCATGGTATTTTATATCGGCACGGGTTTTTTCCTCGGGATCCTGACGCTGATGGACGAGGGCCTGGAGCTCGCCCTCGGGTTCCATGCGGCCAATAATCTGGTTACCGCCCTTCTGGTGACCTCCGAATGGACGGCTTTTCAAACGGACTCTATTTTCAGGGATGTTGCCGATCCCGGGCTCGGTTGGGACGCCTATATCCCCATCTTTGTCGTTTTCCCCTTACTTTTGTTTTTCTTCGGCAGAAAATACGGCTGGAAAAACTGGAAACAGCGTCTTACAGGCCGGGTTCTCTCACGGGAGGAAGCCCTTGCGATTTTAAAAAGAGAAGAATCATGAAAGAGTTTTTCAACGGGGCATTTACCCTGAACGGAATAAAGGTTACTTACCAGGATCTCAGCGAGGTTGCCTACAGCCTGGTCAAGGAAGGGGACGCCTACGAACAGGAAATAGGAGATTTTCTTCTGGACTGGGTGTCGGACAGGGAGGAAATTCGGATGCAGACCTCCGGGTCTACGGGAGCCCCCAGAGACATTTTCATGCCCAAGAACGCCATGGTGCACAGCGCCCTGGCCACGGGGAAGTACCTTCAGCTGGACGAACGGACCCGGGCCCTTTTGTGCCTGCCGGCAAGGAGTATTGCCGGGAAGATGATGCTGGTGCGGGCACTGGTCCTGGGGTGGAAACTCTCTTTGAAGCCACCGGATTCGAATCCTCTCGAAGGACTTTCCGCCCCTGTGGATTTTGCCGCCATGGTCCCCATGCAACTGCAGGCTTCCCTGGATAAACTGGATAAAATTGCAACCATCCTGGTAGGGGGTGCCCCGCTTTCGGCGTCCTTACTGGCTGGAATCCCGGATGAGGGAGTTTCTATTTATGAGAGTTACGGGATGACGGAAACGGCAAGCCATATTGCCCTTCGCAAGCTGTGCAGGGTACCGGAAGGAAAGGCTCCGGAAACGGTTTTACCCCCTTTCCACGCGCTGCCTGGGGTGGAAGTTAGTACGGACGACCGCGGATGCCTTTGTATCCGGGCGTCGTATCTTCCGGAAAACCCTGTGGTTACCAATGACCTGGTGCAACTGGAGTCGGATGAGTCATTTCGCTGGCTGGGAAGGGTGGATCATGTGGTGAATTCCGGCGGCGTCAAGCTTATTCCCGAACAGCTGGAGACAAAAATGTCCCCACTGATCCCCCGACCGTTTTTCCTTACCGGGATGCCGGACGACACCCTGGGAGAGAAACTTGTGCTCCTGGTAGAAG
>JARRQA010000087.1:0-10670 GCA_037382325.1 Robiginitalea sp. | reverse complement strand
CGCGCGAATATTTCGGAGTACCCATGGGTGCAGATGACTCTTTCTGCCCCAGTGGCCCGGATGCTATTCAGCAATCCTTCCCAGTCGCAGTGGTCACTAAGGACGAACCCGCGGTCTACCGCACGTCTCCTTCGCGCCCCCCGAAAGGCCATCCAGCCACTTGCCGCAGCCGTTTCAAATGGGACCATTTTCCGGATCCAGGGGCTTCCATGGGCACTGGGGGGAGCCAGCACCAGGTTCCCGGCCAATTCCTTTTTTCCGGTCTCCCTGGTAATCCGCCGGGTAGGAGGCAGGGGAGTGAGTCCCCGGAGTACCTCGTTCATATTTTCGATGGCCCCGTGCGTGTAAATTTCGCCAATGGACGTATCCAGAAGGGAGAGGAGTCGCTGGGCCTTGCCCAGAGAATAGCCAAAAAGCACCGCAGTTTTTCCTTCAGCACGCACTCCGGCCCACCAGGTATTGATCTGGGCTGCCACTTCTTCCTGGGGCCGCCAGGAAAAAGCGGGAAGGCCGAAAGTGCATTCGGTGATAAAGGTGTGGCATCGGACTGGCTCAAAAGGGGTGGCAAGACCATCTTCCTCGGATTTGTAATCTCCGGAAAATACCCAGACTTCACCCTTGTATTCAGCCCGGATCTGAGAGGACCCGATGATGTGCCCTGCCGGATGAAAGCTGAACTTAACACCTCCAATTTGGATGGTCTCCTCCCAGTCCACAGCGGTCACTTCGATTTCTCCCAGGCGGTGGCGGATGATGGGGACATTTATTTTATGAGTGATGTACCGGCTGTGGCCCCATCGGCTGTGATCGGAATGTCCATGAGAGATCAGCGCCTTTTTAACCGGTTTCCAGGGATCCAGATACACATCGGCCTGGGCGCAGTAAATCCCCTTATCCGTGAATTCAAGTAAGGGCCTTTTCATAGCGGGCAAAAGTTACGGATTATTCTGCTATTGCTATGCCTGAAGCATGATGGTTTTAAACCTCCTTCTGGGAGTAAGAAAAGCATTTTTTCGTCTGGATTCACCTGCTAAAAACGGTATATTTACGGGAAAAAATACGCACATGCCAATAATCGATTTGTATAAACATGGAGAGGGGCGCAGTAACCTTGCTCATTTTGCAGCCCTCGCTTCCCTGGCGAACCTGGACGGCATCATCACCAAAGAAGAAGGTGAAATCCTGGACTATTTTGCCGCCAAACTCGGGATTACAGAGGCGGAATACAGGGAAGTAATGAAGGAGGAGAATAAATATCCGATCGAAACGCCCCTGTCCCACAAGGAACGTATGGAACGTCTCTTTGATTTCTTCCGTGTCATTATTTCAGATCTCGATTTGCAAAAAGCGCAGTTGCAAATGGTGGAAACCTATGCAATTGCCCTTGGGTTTTCCCCGGCAAATGCGAAAAAAGTAGTGGATAAGTCCATTAAAATATTTTCCGGACAGATAAGTCTGCAGGACTATATGTATCTCATGGAGCGGTAATCAGGCGTATTTGCCCATAAAGGACTCTGCCTCTTCAACCATTTTTGGACTTCCGCAAAAGAAGGGCACGCGCTGGTGTAATTCTGTTGGTTGGATCTCGAGGATCCTCCCAAATCCATCTGAGGCTTTGCCTGCTGCTTGTTCGGCAAGAAATGCCATCGGGTTGCATTCATACAGCAGCCTGAGTTTGCCATCGGAGTTTACACTGCTTTTGGGATAGATATAAATCCCCCCTTTGATCATGTTTCGGTGGAAATCCGAGACAAGGGATCCGATATACCGAGAGGTATACGGACGGTCTCCCTCTTCCATCTGACAGTACTTGATATCCTCTTTTAATCTCTGGACAAACTCACCGCGCGGCTGATCACCTAAATCGATTTTGCCTGCAGAGTGTTATGTGCTTTGTACGAAAATTGGGTGTACCACGTATTTGTTCTGATGTTGTTTGTCCTGGCTATTGATGCTGATAAAGTCATCCTCCTCCTCCGAAGCGATCCCACAGACGATCTCCCTGTTTTTAAGGGTCTGGATGAACTTTTCATTGGCCAGTACGTCGAGTTTTTGCTGATTTTCTCCCTGGATGTTCGTATCTCCTGCAGTACCAAGGATATCGACGAGCCCCGCTTTGTTGACTTCGTGGTTGACGACCTTTGCAGCCAGGCGGATGGCATTGATGAGTTTGGAAAGTTCTCCCGAGGAATATTTGAATTCGGCCTGGTTTTCGATGATAAACTCACCGAGGGTCTTGGTTTTTTGCTGCATTGGGACAGGTTGCGTATTGTTACCCACAAATATCGTTTAATTTGTGAAACTAAATCGATTTCGGAACGAAAGGCTTGTTTGACTTTATAACTAATTGTTTTATTTGTAACAGATGAAAAATTACGAAATACGACCGTCCAGACCTGAAGACATGGACCAGGTCCTGACGCTGATCCACGAACTTGCGGTTTTTGAAAAAGAGCCGGATGCTGTTGAACTGACCAAAGCGGATTTGGTCCGTGATGGTTTTGGAGAGGCGCCAAGATTTAACTGTTTTGTTGGGGTTGCCGGGGGGCAGATCCTGGGGATGGCACTCTGTTACCCCCGCTATTCCACCTGGAAAGGGCTGGTAATCCACCTGGAAGATCTGATCGTAACCGAATCGGCCCGGGGGAAGGGATTGGGTAGCGCCCTTCTCACCGCTGTCATTCGACATGCCCGGGAGATGGGTGCGCGCAGGGTCAGCTGGGAGGTACTCGACTGGAATGACCCGGCCATTGATTTTTATGAATCACGAGGTGCCAGGGTACTGCGCGACTGGGATGTGGTGCAACTGGATGCCGGGGGAATAGAAACCTATTTGGAGCGCTATGAGAATATTTAAATTCGGAGGGGCCTCAGTAAAGGACGCTGAAGGGGTTCGAAACCTGGTACGGGTACTGGAGGAAACAGGAACCGAGAAGACCTTCCTTATTGTTTCTGCCATGGGGAAAACCACCAATGCCATGGAAGCGGTGGTCAATGCCTACTTTAACGACAAACCATCGGTATCCATAGCCCTGGAGGCGGTGCAGGACTTTCATTTCGGGATCCTAAGGGAACTTTTCCCGGCGGAGGGCCATCCGGTATATGACAGCGTGCGCTCCCTCTTTGAAGAAGTCCGGGGATTTCTCGCCTGGAACAAGTCTCCCAAATACAATTTTGTGTACGACCAGGTAGTCGGATACGGGGAACTGCTCTCCACCGTTATTATAAGTGCGTACCTGAACCATTCGGGAATCGGAAATACCTGGCTGGATATCAGGAACTACATAAAGACGGATTCCAATTACAGGGACGTGAGCGTAATCTGGGAAAAAACCCAGGCAGCTGTATCCCGGCTTTCCGGGAAGGCTGAGCTTTTTGTCACCCAGGGGTTTCTGGGCAGCGATGACAACAATTTCACCACGACCCTGGGTCGGGAAGGTTCCGACTACACCGCAGCCATCATTGCCTATTGCCTAAACGCCGAATCGGTGACCATCTGGAAAGACGTGCCCGGGGTCCTGAATGCCGACCCCCGGTATTTTGAAAAAACCCGGTTACTGGATCGGATTTCTTACAGGGAGGCGATTGAACTGGCTTTCTACGGGGCAACGGTAATCCACCCCAAAACCCTGCAGCCCCTTCAGCGGAAGGAAATCCCCCTGAAGGTCAAGTCTTTTCTGAACCCCGGAGATCCCGGTACCACAGTAGGAAAGGGCCAAGGGGTCCAACCGCAAACCCCCTGCTTCATTCTCAAAAAGGACCAGGTACTGATGAAGCTCTCCTCCCTGGATTTCTCCTTTATTGTGGAAGAGAATATCAGTGAGCTTTTCAAAATGCTGCACGACCATAAAATGAAGGTGGATTTGATACAGAATTCAGCAATCAGTTTTTCGGTTTGCTTCGACAACCGGTTTGGCCGCCTTCCGGAATTGCTGCAGCAGCTCAAAGGCAGGTACAAGGTTGTTCACGAAGAAGGAGTTTCCCTCTACACGATACGTCATTTTGATGACAACGCCCTTGCCTCCCTACAGGATGGCAGGGAAGTCCTCCTCGAACAACGGAGTGCGGAAACCGTACAACTTGTAGTAAAATAAGCCGGTCACCAAGGCATTTTTATATCTTTACCCTTCCACAACCTGACTGTTCATGAGCTTAGTCACCGCCAAGGAAGTAGCCCGGGCCATCCAGTTGGACCATTATGGTCCCTTGGGTACGTTTATAGGATGGAGCCTTATGCAATTGACAAGCATGAGCAGCATCAACCGGGTCTACCAAAAATATGAAGACCTGCCCGGACCCGAATTCCTGGATGCCATACTGAACCATTACGAAATCGAATTCGAAATCCCCGAGGAAGACTTCCGACGCCTGCCAAAGGAGGGCCCTTTCATCACGATCAGCAACCACCCCCTCGGTGGCATTGATGGAATGCTGCTTTTAAAGCTTCTTCTGGAAAAACGGTCGGATTTTAAGATCATTGCCAATTTCCTGCTTCAGCGGATCGACCCCCTGAAGCCGTTTATCCTGCCGGTCAATCCATTTGAAACCCGGAAGGATGTAGGGAATTCCATTATGGGCTTCAAACGTGCCATGGCGCATCTTCGGGAGGGGCACCCCCTTGGGATCTTTCCGGCCGGGGAAGTTTCTACCTACAGGGATGGCCGCCTGATTGTGGACAAACCATGGGAAGAGGCTGCCCTGAAACTGATCCGAAAGGCAGAGGTGCCCGTAGTCCCGATCTATTTCCACGCTAGAAACAGCCGGATGTTCTACCGGTTATCACGTGTCCATGAAATCTTCAGGACGGCAAAACTACCCTCGGAATTATCCACCCAGCGGAACCGAAGCATCAAGGTCCGTATCGGACAACCTATTTCTGTAAAGGTACAGCAGGAACAGGAAACCCTGGAGGAGTTCACCGAATTGCTCCGCAGGAAAACCTATATTCTCGCGAACCCCTACGAAAAAGAGCGGTTGATAAACCAGCTTCCCGGTACCATCAAAATCCCCAAGGCGCCCAGGCGGATTGCTTCTGCAGTCCGAACCGAGGTGATCGAAGGGGAGATTGAAAAGTTGAGGGAAAAGGACCGCCGGCTTTTACAGAGCAAGAACTACGAGGTTTTTCTCGCCCAGAAAAAGGATATGCCATTTATCCTTCAGGAAATCGGAAGGCAGCGGGAGATGACTTTCCGGGCCATAGGGGAGGGGACCAATAAATCCATAGACCTGGATCAGTTCGATGAGTATTACCACCACCTGTTCCTGTGGGACGATACAGAGAAACAAATCGTGGGGGCCTACCGGATGGGCCTGGGGGCTGAAATCTTCCCGCAGTACGGTATTGACGGTTTTTATCTGCAGGAACTCTTTCGGTTTGAACCCGAACTATTTCCCATGATGCGGCGCTCCATCGAGATGGGAAGGGCGTATATCGTGGAGGAATACCAGCAAAAACCCATGCCTCTGTTCCTGCTCTGGAAAGGGATTGTACACACCACCCTCAGGCATCCGGAGCACAAATATCTCATAGGGGGGGTCAGCATCAGCAACCAGTTTTCCAATTTCTCCAAATCCCTGATGATTGAATTCATGAAGTCCAATTATTGGGATCCCTATGTGGCCCAGTATATAAGGCCCAAAAAGGAGTTCAAGGTTAAATTAAAAGACGCCGATAAGGAGTTCGTCTTTGATGAAACGCGCGCAGACCTGAATAAATTCGACAAGCTCATAGAGGAAGTGGAACCGGGAAGCCTTCGGTTGCCGGTACTCATCAAAAAATACATCAAACAGAATGCCCGGGTGATTGCCTTTAACGTGGACCCTCTCTTCAACAATGCGGTGGACGGGCTGATGTATATTAAAATATCAGACCTCCCGGAGAGTACTGTAAAACCTGTCATGGAGGAGTTCCAGGCAGAACTCGAGCGGAAAATGGCAGAGGGCAACGGTGCTTCCTAGCCAAAGGTAGCCTCTTCGGTTTATTGGTTCGTGAGGAGTCCTGCAATGCAGCCGATGCGCCTGCTGACATCTAGAACCAGGGGCGCCGGCCTACCTGATAGGTGTTGTAGAATTCTTCATCGGACTTGGTCAGGTAGACAATTCCCTCTATAAGACCGATCACGCCTGTGGCCCAGAGCAGGAATACCCCGATACCTATACAGCTGAGTACAAACCCAACCACTGAAACGACCAATAATATGATCCCTTCCTTCTGATAGCCGAGGATGAATTTGTGGATCCCGGCCCATCCCAGGAAAATGGCCAGGATGCCAGCCAGGATTTTTTTGTTGTCCCCACCGGCTGTCTTCAGGCCTTCGCTGAATTCATCAGCGGTCTTTTTCGCTCCTTCCTTAAACTCGCCCATATCTTCTTTTACGTCTTCTTTAAATTTTTCAGTCTTTTCCCTGGCCTGATGTGCCTTTTCCTTTGCTTCCTCTTTTAGCTCTTTTGCTTTCTTTTTGACCTTTTCAGTGTCCTCCTTTATCTCCTTTTTGATTTCCTTAGCCTTCTCTTTGGCTTCCTCTTTTAATTTTTTGGCTTTCTTTTTGGCCTTTTCGGAGGCTTTTTCGTCTTGGTTATCCGGTATTTTTTCTTCTTCAGACATGGTACAGGAAGGTTTTAGTTGATGGTTTCTACAATGTAGAAATTTTTTTCTATTTCTGAAATTCTTTATGCCGGGAAGGAAGCCACGAGCTTCTTTTTGGTTTTAAGCAGGAGCCCGTGGAAATGCTGACCTGATTCTGCAGGATTTTGGGTGACTGAGAGGGGGAAGCTGAATTCTACTGCCGGGAAAATTCAGGGGATAGCTCCCGCCCCCGTCTATAAAATTATGAGATCCCACTGAAATCTCAAATCACCGAAACCCTTCCTTATACATGGAGAATGATCCTCCCCTATCTGGTGTTAAAGGAGCAGATTTTTAAGGGTAGCCAAAATGAGCCTTTACTTTTTCCACGACTACCCGGGCCAGTTTCTCCTTGCTTTCCACGGACCATCCGGCCACGTGCGGGCTCAGGAGCACATTGGGGGCTTCTACAAGGTATTTGAAGGCCGGGGGCAGGTCCTCCTGCTGGAAGAGGGATTCAAAAGAGGCTTTTTCATATTCCAGAACATCCAGCCCGGCCCCGAGGACCTTCCCGCTTTGCAGGCCTTTTACCAAATCCCCGGTTTTTACGCATTTACCCCTGGCCGTATTGAGCAGCCAGAACGGCTTTTGGATTTCCTGGATAAAAGCCTCATCTACCATTCCGACAGTCTCCGGAGTTTCCGGGACATGAAGGCTGACTATATCCACATTCTTGCGGAACTCCAGGATACCCACCTGCCGGGCATCTTCATTGCCGACACCTCCAACGATATCATAACAAATGACTTCAGCATCGAATCCCCGGAGCTTTTGGGCGAAGGCCCTGCCCATATTCCCATATCCTATGATCCCGATGATTTTACCCTCGATCTCAAGGCCGCGGTTTTCCTCCCTATGCCAGATCCCCTTACGTACTTCGGCGTCGGCTGTATGCAGCTTGTTGAAGAGGCATAACAGCATTCCCAGGGTATGTTCTCCGACCGCATTCCGGTTTCCCTCCGGTGCGGCAGCCAGGAACACCCCTTTGCTCCTCGCGTAGTCCACGTTGATGTTTTCCAGGCCTGCTCCCAGGCGTCCGATAAATTGCAGGGCTGTGGCGCGGTCCAGTAATTCCCTGTCTACAGGGAGCCGGCTGCGGAGTATGAGACCCTGGTAAGCGCCTATTTTTTTGAGGATTTCTTCCCGGGGACTGGTATAGTCCAAATCGTTTGCAAACCCGATTTTTTCAAACTCGTCAATCAGTAGGGGGTGGTTTTCGTCCAGGTGGAGTATTTTCATAACAGGCATCAGTCTCAGTAATGCCTCCGGGATATCACAGGAGGTCTTAGGGTTATTTTTTGGCCTCTTTTGCAGGAGCCTCCTTTTTGATAGGAGGCTGGCCATGTACTTCAAAGGCAAAGATATCTTTCCGCTGATAATGTCCGTTCACATCGAAGTCCAGCTTGCTGCGGACGATCTCACTTAGGTCCAGGTCGGCGAACAGAATACCCGCTTCATCCTGCAGGGGACCCGCCAGGATCTCCCCAACAGGGGAAACAATCACACTTCCTCCGGGACATCGGGTTTCCCGTGAATTTTTCAGGAGGGGCCGGTACGACTCCGGGTAATCACTGCGGCGGATATACTGGTTGCAGCCGAGGACATAACAGCGGCCTTCCAGGGCTATATGCTGCATGCTTGCAATCCAGCCAGGTCGTGCATCGGCCGTAGGTGCGAGGTAAATTTCCACGCCTTTTGAGTAGAGGGCCATTCGGGCCAGGGGCATGTAGTTTTCCCAGCAAATAAGCCCGCCTATTTTCCCTACAGGGGTTGCGAACGTACAGAGGGATTCTCCGTCAGCTTCCGCCCAGATTACGCGCTCCTGCCCGGTGGGCTTTATCTTGCGGTGGATCCCCAGCAATCCGGAAGTCGGAGAAATGTATAGCATGCTGCAATAAAGGCTGTTGTTTGCAGTGTTCTGTTCGGTCACTCCAATTACCAGGTAACAGTTGTTTTTGGCAGCGAGGTTTTCCAGCAAGGGGATGTCTTCCCCTTCCGGATCGATACTTTCACGGTAGTATTCCAGATACAGATCCCTGCCGGATTCGGACCGGTCCCCGATCCGTGTTCCAAAGTCGAAGTCCCTGGGATAGCCCGGGATAAAGGATTCCGGGAACAGGACCAGCTGACTGCCCTGTGCCGCACAGGATGCGACGAGGTCCCCAACTTTTTTAAGGGTTTCTTTTTTGTTGAAGAATACAGGGTGATCCTGTACGACAGCGACCCTCAATGACATGGCAGGTGTTTTTGGGGTTAGCGGGAGAGGAAGGTACGCAAATTTTTTGGAGAGCCCTTCAGATCTGAAGGATGAGTCTGGCGATCCAGAAATAGATCAGGATCCCGAAAATATCATTGCTGGTGGTGATAAACGGACCTGTGGCAATGGCCGGGTCAATACCTCTTTTATGCAGAAAAAGGGGAATAAAGGTACCGATGATCCCAGCGACGATGATCACGGCGATCAGGGAAATGGAAATGGCCAGGGCCGTTGGGAAATTTCCCTTCCACGCCCAGGTAAAAAGCAAGAGGACGGCAGCCAGAATAAGCCCGTTGAGGGTGGGCTGATCATGGTTTCGAAACCGCCCATGATCCCTGCGGCACCCACACCTCCCACCAGGCCCAGGAACAACCAGGGCAACCTCGCGCGGGTGAGTTCCCAGATACTGTCGTCAGCCTCCACATCCTGCGAGATTCCCGCCGCCATCTGGTAATCCCGTTCGGCTTCCTCCCGGATCACATCCACAATGTCGTCAATAGTAATACGACCCACCAGCCGGCCGATCTCGTCTACCACCGGAATGGCCTCCAGATCGTATTTGGACATGATTTTGGCTACCTCTTCCGGTTTTTCGTTCACATTGACTGAGTCTACCTTTGGGATGTACACATCCCGGATATGGGATTTGGTGGAAGCGGTTAACAGGTCTTTCAGGGAAAGTCTTCCCTTCAGAATTCCATCGGCGTCTACCACGTAAATAGAATGCACCCTGGTGACGTTTTCGGCCTGCTGCCGCATTTCCTTTACACAGGTAAGCACGGTCCAGTTTTCATTGACCTTTACCAGTTCCTTGGCCATGAGGCCTCCGGCCGAATTCTCATCGTATCTCAGCAGGTCTACAATGTCCCGGGCATGATCCCGGTCTGTGATCTCCGAGATGACTTCCTGCACGATTTCCTTGGGCAGTTCCCCTACGATGTCGGCAGCATCGTCCGTGTCGAGTTCCTCCAGTTCCCCTGCAATTTCTTTGGAGGAAAGGTTTTTCAGGATGGCTTCCCGGATATCCTCGTCCAGTTCCGTGAGGACATCCGAGGTTTTCTCACTGTCCAGGAGTTTTATCAGGTAGGTGGCCGCTTCTTCGTCCAGCTCGTTGATCACCTCCGCGATATCCGCATAGTGGTACTCCTCCATCATGGAACGGAGGGTCTGATTTTGGCGGTTGGCGATAAGCTGTTCAATTTCCGTGAGCAGCTCATCGGTAAGTTTAAAGGGTGTCATCCGAGATTCTCTTTGCCAGGCTGATGAATTCCGGAACACTAAGCTGTTCCGGGCGCTTGTCAAAGATAGCATCTTCTTTGAGATACTCTGAGAGCTGAAGGCTCTTAAGGCTGTTGCGGAGGGTTTTACGCCTTTGGTTGAATGCGGTTTTCACCACTCTGAACAGCAGGGCTTCGTCGCAATCGAGCTTCCAGTTTTCCCGCCGGGCCAGGTGCAGGACCCCGGAGGCCACTTTGGGCGGGGGATAAAAAACATCGGGTGGGACCGTAAAGCAGTACTCGGCCTGGTAGAAGGCCTGTACCAGTACCGACAGGATCCCGTAGGTCTTGGAGCCCGGGCCTGCACAAATCCTCTCGGCCACTTCCTTCTGGAACATTCCGCTGAATTCAGGTACCCTGTCCCTGGCTTCCAGGAGCCGAAAGACGATCTGGGTGGAAATGTTGTAGGGAAAATTTCCGGTTATGGCAAAGGGGGCCCCCTCAAACAGGGTACCGAGGTCCAGTTTGAGGAAATCCGCTTCCATTACTTCAAGGGAATGGTAGGGCAGTT
>JARRQA010000086.1:0-14527 GCA_037382325.1 Robiginitalea sp. | reverse complement strand
TCTCCGGGTTTTGCGCCTGGTACCTCGTTGAGAACGGGTTTGAGGTGCTGCAGAAAAATTATGACCTTCCGGTAGAAGGGGGTATCACTACCGCCCTGTTTTTCGGATTCAGTGCGGGGATGCTGGGAATCTCGGGTTTTGAAAGTTCCGCCAATTTCGTGGAGGAACAGAAAAAAGGCGTTTTTCCAAAAACACTTCGAAATATGTGGATAGTAGTCAGTGTTTTCAACCCACTCATTGCCTTTTTTGCGCTGGCCATTCTGCCGGTTTCAGCAGTGGAAATCCATCAGGAAGCCCTTCTGTCCCACATGGGATCGGTGACTGGCGGAGGCTGGCTTTCCTTTCTGATATCCGTTGATGCCGCACTGGTGCTGAGCGGTGCCGTTCTGACTTCCTTCATCGGCGTTTCAGGCCTGGCGGAACGCATGGCCCTGGACCGTATCCTCCCCCGTTTTCTCTTAAAGCGCAACCGAAGGGGCAGCACCTACTTTATCGTCATCTCATTCTTCCTGCTCTGCAGCTCCATTCTATTTATAACCTGGGGTGATCTGGGGGCCCTGGCAGGGGTCTACACCATTGCCTTTCTTTCGGTAATGGTCCTTTTTGGGGTAGGTAACATCCTGCTGAAGGTACGCAGGAAAAACTTGCCGAGACCCGAGAAATCGCGATGGTTCGCCATCATTATCGCCATCGTTATGGTCATAATTGCCATTGCCGGCAACGCCATTCTGAACCCTTCCTATATGGCGGTTTTTCTCGAATATTTTATCCCGACCATGCTGGTGGTCGCCATCATGCTAAACCGAATCGTCCTGCTCAGGTTGCTATTGAACCTCATCAGGTATTTCTTCGAGCCTATAGAGCGGTTCGTAAAACGGGCTCATAAGAGCATTCTCAGGAGCATTGACCGTATCAGCAAACAGGAATTTGTGTTTTTCACCAAAGACGATGATGTGGCTACGCTCAACAAGGTCATGCTCTACATCAAGCGAAATGAGCATACCCATAAACTTAAGATAGTCGCCGTGCTTGATAAGGGAAAGGAACCACCCCCCGAGCTTTTGAAAGACCTCGATGTGCTCGACAGGGAATACCCCGAAATCAAAGTAGAATTCGTCTCCGTGGTGGGCGAATTCGGTCCTGAGCTTATTCAAGAGCTCTCGGAAAAATGGAAAATCCCTGTAAATTTTATGTTCATCGGATCCCCCGGGGATCACTTTCCCTACCGGGTCGAAGACCTGGGAGGCGTTCGCCTGATCATCTGATGCAGCGGGTTGCCCTTTTGTGGGGATGTTAAATAATGTATCCGAATAACCTGATGGAAAGAGAATACCTGTTTACTTCCCGTCGCCTGGGCTTTCGAAACTGGAAGGAAGCCGACCTCGATGCCTTTGCCCTTTTAAACGGGGATCCCGAGGTGATGCATTATTTCCCGGCCCCCCTGACGCGTCCTGAATCCAGTTCCCTTTTACAGCAATTACAAGAGCATTTCAGGGCCCGGGGCTACACCTACTTTGCCACGGAACTACTGACTACAGGGGAATTTATCGGTTTTATCGGCCTGAAGTATCAGGTTTTTAAAGCCCCCCATACCCCGGCCACCGATATCGGCTGGCGGATCCGAAAGGAATTCTGGGGGCAGGGGTATGCCACCGAAGGTGCCAAAACATGCCTGCAATATGCCTTCGGGGCATTGGGTTTGAAGCGGGTGGTTTCCCACTGTCCGGTCGTGAATACCGCATCAGAGAAGGTCATGCGCAGGATCGGGATGCAAAAGCAGGGGGAATTCGAACATCCTGCACTTTATGACTATCCCCAGCTCAACCCATGCCTCTGGTACGAATTGAAAAAAGCGTAACTTACATTTAGTGCAATTAAAATCACCGCCATGAAAATCTTCGGTCTGCTGTTACCCGCCCTTCTGATCCTTATCGCCTGCAAAACAGAGCCGTCCCCACCCTCTGTGCCAGCGGAAAAAGCCAAACGGGTTTCTGGCACCTATGTTCCTCCCGCCTTTCAAACCGACGACCGCATGGCACAGATTGAATCGATCGCCCCAAGATTGCACCAGTTGTTCGAGGCGTATGCTGAAGAGAAGAACATCCCCGGGATCGCCTATGGTATCGTGGTGGACGGCCAGCTGGTAGTCGATTCTGCCCTGGGATTGATCAACCGGGAGCAGGAGATCCCGGCCCGTACTTCCTCTGCTTTCCGGATTGCTTCCATGACCAAGAGTTTTACTGCCATGGGGATCATGAAATTGGCGGAGGCAGGCAAGATTGGCCTTCAGGAACCGGCCTCACGCTATATTCCGGAAATGACTGACCTCCCCTACCCCACCAGTGATTCCCCTTCCATCACGGTTGAAAATCTACTGACGATGACGGCGGGTTTTCCAGAGGACAATCCCTGGGGAGACCGGCAATTGGATGAATCTGTGGAAATGCTTACCTCTCTGATGCAGGAAGGCCCCAGTTTTTCCAATCCGCCATCCCTGGTCTATGAATACAGCAATACCGGATATGCGCTTCTGGGATTGATTATCTCAAACGTTTCCGGGGTGCCCTTCCAGCAATTTATAACTGATGAAATCCTCCGTCCACTGGGGATGACTAACACCTACTGGGAGTTTGAGGAGGTCCCCCGGGACCAGCTCGCTATCGGATATGCCCCGGACAGCCTGACCATTGCCCCCATGCTTCACGACGGCAGTTACGGTGCCATGGGGGGGCTGATCACCACCATTGAGGACTTCAGCAAATACGTCAGCTTCCACCTCTCTGCCTGGCCACCCCGCAGTGGTCCGGAGGAGGGACCCGTAAGGCGTAGCTCGCTCCGTCGAATGCAGACCCCCCAGCATGCCCGCCTCTATCCAAATGCCCGTGACTGGAGAGACGAACCCTGCCCCGTAATATCCGGATATGGGTATGGGCTGGGGATTATGGAAAACTGCCACGGGACCCGCAGGGTTTCCCACGGGGGGGCACTGCCCGGCTTTGGCAGCAACTATGTCTTCTACCCGGATCTCGGCATCGGGCTTATGGCCTTCTGCAATGTAACCTATACTACTCCCTGGCCCTACGGGGAAATCGTGGAACTGCTTTTTGAAGAACTGGATTTGAAACCCCGGGAAACAAGAACCTCTGAAATCCTGAAAACCAGGCAAAAACAGGTCGTGGAATGGATTGAGGAAGGAAGTGTCGAACTGGAGGCGGAGATCCTCGCCGAGAATTTCTTCCTGGATGAAGACAGGGACCGCCGCAGGGCCAGGATCCATAGCCAGCTTGAGAAGGCAGGCCCAGTTAAGGGAATAGGCCCTATGGAACCCTGGAACCAGTTGAGGGGAACCTTCGATCTGTATGGGGAAAAAGATACCCTGCAGGTCGTTTTTACCCTAAGCCCTGAGGCACAGCCAAAAATCCAGGCCCTGGAAATCCGGGAATAACCATTGTCCGCAAAAGGTAATGATGCAGGCATCCATTTTTACCCTTAAATCAAAAGCCGGGATCCCCAACAGGCGCGTCAATTCATCAGAATGAAAAAGCCATGAGTAACTTTTCAAGGAAAAGAGAAAAAGCCCTTGGTCTGTGGGAACTTATTGCAATCGCCCTGGGCGGTATGGTGGGAGGTGGAATTTTTTCCATCCTCGGCATCTCCGTGGAACAGGTAGGAAATTTGGCCCCCGTGGCTATTGGGGTTGGTGGCGGGCTGGCCTTTCTGGCAGCCTATTCCTACGTAAAACTGGCCCTTTTATACAAGGATGCGGGGGCCACCTATTCGTTCTTCAAAAAGTCCTTCCCAAAAAGAGATTCGGCCGCAGCCATAGTAGGGTGGCTGATCGTATTCGGTTATATCAGCACCCTGGCGCTATATGGATTTACTTTTGCCTCCTATTTCTGCAGCCAGTTTGAAACGCTGAATAATCCGACCTGGCAGAAAATAGTGGCCGGAGCGATTATCGGGCTGTTCGTCCTGATTAATATTCTCAGCGTTAAGGGCATGGGAAAATTGGAGGACGTGATGGTGTACACCAAGATCCTGATTTTACTTTTTATCTCCGGGCTGCTTGCCACAAAAGGAGACGTCGCAAACCTGCAGCCGCTCATGGAGGCGGATACTTCCTGGCAGGCCATCTTCATCGTGGCTGCCATAACTTTTGTCGCCTACGAAGGCTTCCAGTTGATCATCAACGCCTACGACGAAATGGAAGCGCCCCAGAAAAATACTCCTAGGGCCATCTATGCCGCTATTGGGACGGCAACCCTCCTGTATGTTGTCCTGTCCGTTGCCACTTTGGCCACAATCCCGAAGTCGGAGATCATCGCAGATAAAGAGTATGCCCTGGCTGCAGGGGCATCCGAGTACCTGGGATCCGTGGGACAATTCATTGTAATTTTCGGGGCCCTGCTGGCTACCTCCAGCGCCATAAGCGGAACCCTTTTCGGCGCTTCCCGACTCATCGCTGCCATAGCGGATGACGGATTCCTGCCAGGGGTACTCGGTAAAAAAAGAAAAGTACATATCCCCGTATATGCCATTCTGCTGATGGGCAGCATGTCTTACATCCTGATCCTCTCAGGAGGGCTTCAGGTCATCCTCGAATTCGGGAGTATCACCTTTATTATCGTCTCCATGCTGATGGCATATGCCAATTACCGGAAGCGAAAGGAAACCCACTCCAGCAAACTCATGACCCTGCTGGCCATTTCAGGACTCCTGATTGCGGGACTGCTGATTTTTTATTTCGAGTTTACCCATAATCGGCGTCAATTATTTTACATTCTGGGAATATACGGGGTCCTGGCCGTAAGTTCCTATTTGTATGCCCGGAAAAGCCTTAAGAGCAGTTAAAGGGATTGCTTTTGGGAACTGGGATGAAAGACAGCAATACTTCCCTTCGGTCCCGGGTCTTCCCGGAACGGATCAGGTGTTCGGATTTCCTGGGTTAAACCCTTTTCGAGACCATTCAGGGGAAATGTGAAATAAAACACCTATTTTGAAACTGTACTCCTCTTAGAGGGTTTGTAAGACGGATTAACAAATGGAAACACAGCTCCACGCTTCAGGGGAATCTCTTTTGGATGTCATCATCGTCGGTGCAGGTATCTCCGGTATCGGAACTGCCTACTGGCTTCAGAAAAAATGCCCCGGGAAGCGGTATGCTATTCTGGAAGCCAGGGAGCGTATCGGGGGTACCTGGGACCTGTTTCGGTATCCCGGGATCCGGTCGGATTCGGACATGTTTACCTTCGGATACCGTTTCAAACCCTGGGAGAACCCCAAATCCCTTTCAGACGGGGAATCTATCCGGAACTACCTGAAGGAAACCGCTGAGGAAAACGGGATCGTAGAGAATATCTATTTCGGGCACAAGGTCCTGGCTGCGAACTGGGAACAGGAAGAGGCGCATTGGTCCCTGCAGGTAGCCCATGGAAATCAGAAGACCACCCTGAAGACCCGGTTTCTGTACATGTGTTCTGGCTATTACAGCTATGAAGAAGGATACAGGCCTGGTTTTGAAGGAGAGGCCTCCTTTGAGGGGCGGATTATTCATCCGCAGTTTTGGCCGGAAGACCTGGATTACTCCGGTAAGAAAATAGCCGTCATTGGCAGCGGGGCCACGGCGGTGACCCTCGTTCCCTCCCTGGCTGAGAAGGCCGCCCAGGTGACCATGGTTCAGCGATCCCCTACTTACATCATGAAACTGCCCAACCGAAACGGACTCTACATACAGCTGAAAAAATGGCTTCCCAGGCGACTGGCTTACCGCCTGACCCGATGGAGGAACCTGGTAATGGCCATGGGATTGTACGGATTTTCAAGGGCCTTTCCCGAACGGATGAAAGGCCTGCTAATGAAGGGGGCTGCCGCCGAGCTCCCTGAAGGCTACCCGGTCGAGAAGCATTTCAATCCGACCTATAATCCCTGGGACCAGCGTCTGTGCGTGATCCCTGACGGGGACCTTTTCAAAGCCATCAAAAGTGGGAAAGCCGGGGTGGTCACCGGGGAAATTTCACATTTCACTTCTGATGGGATCAGGCTGAAATCCGGCGAAGTCCTGGAAGCGGATATCATCATCACGGCTACGGGCCTGAAGATGAAGCTCCTTGGGGGTGCCGAGATCACCATTGACGGGAAGCGTCTGGACACACATGAAACCCTCGTATACAAGGGGATGATGATGAGCGGGGTCCCCAATTTCGCCCTGGCTTTTGGGTATACTAATAACTCGTGGACGCTGAAGACGGACCTGACGGCCAACCTGGTCTGCCGGATCCTTACCTATATGGACCGAAAGGGGTATGAGGTGGTGGTCCCGGTAGTCCCGGCGGATATAGCTGAAGAAGAATTCCTGCCCCTGGATTCCGGATACATGAAACGGGCAAAACATATCCTGCCTAAAAACGGATCGCGCCGTCCCTGGCGGGTCTATCAGAACTACCTCATGGACATGCTGCTAACGAGGTTCGGGCGGGTCAGGGACCGTCATCTGCAGTTCGATCCCAGATCAATACGCTGAAACATGAAATTGTTGTCCCTTGCCCTTTTTTACATCGGTTTATCGACACTGATTGGCGGTGGGAAACTTCTTGTGGGACCCCGTATAAAAAGGTGCCGATGGCCACTTGTTTAAAACCAATACTGCCCTTTCTGTTGCTCTTTGTTCTGCTACCCCTTTCAGGGCAGAAAAAGGGCTATGTGCTAGGGTATGTGATTTCCATACAAGGGGATACCCTCAGGGGCTGGGTAAAAGACCGGTCTGCAGAGCCTTTTGTGGAGCTGTATCGACGTATCCGTTTCAGGCCTGAAGGGAAAGCGGGTACACGAAAATACAGCCCTGAACAGATACGGGGTTATGCGGCCGGGGAACGGGTTTATGAATCCCTGCCCATCCGGGAGGAAAGCACCTTTTTCAAGTTTCGCTACTATATCGACCCCCAGGCCGACCCTATTTTTCTAAGGATTGTCCGGCGCAAAGGGCCCCTTACCTGGTACCGGCGGGAATTCGTGCACGATGACAATGATTACCTGGATTTCTTGTCCGGATTTGGTAAATGTCCTGTCCGGAGATAGAATAACAGAAGTGGAAGGGGTGTTCGAAGACTATCTTGATTCCTGTGTTTCCCGGGAATCCGACATCTTGTCCGAGGGCATCTACAGGATTGTTGAAACCGATACGGGAAAGGTACAGACCACTGAAAGAGTCCCCCTTCAAAAACGGATGGAAGAACTGCGCATTCCCGGGGTTGGCGTTGCTGTAATCGAAAATTATGAGGTCCGGGGAATTCTTTTATATGGCCAGACCGGGGCAAAGACCCGGGTGAACAGGCAAACCCTGTTCCAGGCAGCTTCCGTGAGCAAACTGGTCACCGCCCTGATGGTACACCATTTTGTGGATCAGGGGGTCCTGGACCTGGATACGGACGTAAACGAATATCTCAGCAGCTGGAAAATACCGGAAAATAACTTTTCGGAAAAGCGGCCAGTTACCCTGCGTCTGTTGTTGAGCCATCAGTCCGGGTTGCCATCCACAAACTTCGGGTTCCTCAGAGAACAGGGGCCTCCTACCCTGAATGAAATCCTGGACGGTACGCCTCCGGCCCTGAACAGGCCCGCAGTACCCATTGAAATCCCGGGTACGGAGTGGACATATTCGAATATCGGATATGTCCTGATACAGAAAATCCTTGAGGATCGCCTGGGAAAACCGCTGCAGGAAATTGCAAAGGAGGTTTTGTTCGAACCCGTGGGCATGAGGCTTAGTACATTTGAGTATCCCCTTCCAGAGACCTTCGCCAGAAACGAAGCCCTGCCTCACGACAAGGATGGGAAACCTGGGGTGCCGGAACTGGATTCACCTGCAAAGGCGCAGGGAGGGTTGCTCACCACGCCGGAGGAATTGGCCCGCCTGCTGGTGGAAGTACTTAAAGCGAGTAAATGGGAATCCGGTATTTTTCCCAAATCCCTGGCAGACGGATTGCTGCACCCGGAAAGCGGTTTGCCATTCAAAATGTACGACCAACAGGCGCGTATGGGGCTGGGGGCACTGCTGTTCGGACACGGGAAACAGGTTGCTTTCATGCACAACGGATATAACAGCCCCGGATCCGTTTGTATTGCCATCGGATTCCCTTATCTGGGAAAGGGAGCTGTTGTCATGGCCAACAGCGCAAATGGGGAAGCCCTCTACCTGGAAATCCTGGCGACCCTGGCCGAAAGGTATCAATGGCCCACGGGGCAGTTTTTCGAACCTAAGTGAGGAAAAAATTACAACGCAGCCTCTGGGAACCCCCTGGACACGATTCGAAGTAGCGCGTTTCCTGTCCGGATTGTAACATTATACAAAAGCGCCTGTCTTTACCATACATGGATTCTACTATGCGCCTTACCGCCATTTGTTTTATGCTGTTTCTCGTTTTTATTCCATTGTCCTTTTCCGCCTCGGGACAGGCAATAAAAACGACCCCTTTCATTCAAAAGGAATTCAAATTTTCCGCAGGGGATTATCACCTGGATGGAAGGTTACTGCTTCCCGACACCCTTGGCAGGCATCCGGTAATCATGAATATCTGGGGAAGCGGCCCAACCCGGATGGAGCACTACATTGAGAGATCCGGGATCCTCACAAGGTTCACAGAAAACGGGTATGCAGTTCTGTTGTATGACAAACCAGGATCCGGTGCCTCAGGGGGTACCCTTTCAGAGAACCAGCTGCTGCGGGACCGCAGCAAAATTGCCCGGGCGGCCCTGGATAGCCTTAAACACAACCGGTTCGTCAATCCCGATCGCATCGGCCTGTACGGATCCAGCCAGGCAGCCTATATCATGGCCCTTTTGCTCGAAACCTCCCGGGATATTTCCTTTATCGCATGCTGGTCCTGCCCCATGGAAAACAGCATAGAGCAGACCGCCTACCAAATCCGGCAATACCTCCTCTGCGCGGGAAGGGCCCCAGATCTGGCAGAACGAGCAGCACAGCACTACAGGAATGCCTTACTGGCAGTGGAGTACGCTGCCTACCTCCCGAATGCGGAGTTCCTGAATCAAATCCCCGAGATCCGGGATGAACTGGGGTGGGGCGAGATCATACCGGCGACGGCATGGAAGCCCATGGACGCAGACTCCGAAGAATTGCTGGATCCGGGCAGGATGTTCGCGCAGGTATCCATTCCGGTCCTGGCCATTTACGGCACACTGGATAAAAACATCAATCCCAATCAGGCCGTACAATTCCTGAACAGACAGCAAAATAAAACCATTCAAACTGCCTGGATACCAGGAGCCGACCACAATATGATGGTCGGTGGGAGTGGTTGTGTTCAGCAGCAACTAAACGGCTACCGGGAGGTAGACTCGCCCAGGCGCTCCGGGGAATTTGAAAAAGTATTGGTCCAATGGCTAAGCAGCCTTGCACCATAGAAAGGCTTTTGAATTCCCTTGCTGAAGCGCAATAGACAGGACTGAGGTTTTAGCTCCCATTTCCTCAGGTTCCGGACCTGCCCTGATCCTGACAAACAGGGAACCCCACAGGGGGCTAAAAGACCTCCGAAATCATTAAAACTATCAGGTCCGAAACCGGTTCAACGATCGATCCAGCAAAGGTTACCCCGCCAGTTAGTTCTTCATCCGTGAAACACCCGAAATAACCTTCAAATTCGGGTAGGGTAAGGTGAACCCAAGTTGTTTTATAAGTAGAGGCACTTTGGACAAAATCGATTGATGAATCTTTAAATCCAGGTATTATGAAAAAGAGAAATTCCATGTGGGTCGTAATGGCGATAGCTTCCATGACGCTCAGCGCACAGGATCAGGACCGGGACAGGGTGCAGGATCAGGACCGCACCAAACTGCTGGTGGTCAAAGGTGAAATGCTCCAGTTGAGAGATCGGGCAGAAACACACCTGAGGGAAAAGCAAAACCTCAATGACGGAACCGTACTCTACCCGAACGGTGCTTATGAAACCCCGGATGGGGAACGTTACAAACTCAGAAACGGAGAATCATTAGACGGGGACGGTGCCTTATACCGGAATGAATATCAGTATCGGCATAAAATCATGCGGGAGAACGATGGGTTGAGCCAGGCCCAGATCCGTGAACGAAATCAGTACCGGGTACAGTACAGCATGATTGAAGGCAAAGTCTACCGCATAGAGAATGAATCTCAATTACGACTTCAAGCCCCCGTTAAGCTCGCCAATGGTGCCACTGCCAACCCGGATGGTACTTACCAGCTGGAAAGCAGGGCCCGGGTACAACTCAGGGAAGGTGAATGTCTGGATGCCGTGGGAGAAAGGTTCCGGAACATGTACCAGATGCGTAAAAAAATGATCAGGCAAGTCCGTGTACCCGCTAAAAAAATGATCAAAAAGGGAAATGTAACGCCCAAGGCTCCCGCTAAAAAGAAGATGTCCTCCTGAAGCTGAAAAGGTCAAAGACAATTTTCAAAATCTATATCGAGGTGTTAAAACAAGCCCTTACCCTTGCTTTGCTGCTTTCATCAGCCTTCATGAATCCGGTCTGGTCCCAGGACAAAAAAGCTTCTGGGGCTGAACCGGAACAGGAGGCCTTCTCCTACCTCATGCCCGGGCTATTTTATGTAAGTGACGCCGTTTTCATGGGACGACGCGATTCGGTGGCTGCCCCCTATCTCATGCCTTCCCTGGGGTATTATCACAAGTCGGGAGTCTATGCAGAGGGTTCCGCATCCTACCTGCTGGCCACCGGAGAAGGAAGGATAGATTTAATCATGGTGGGCGGGGGATATCAATTCCAAAAAGGAAATTTCAGCGGTAACCTGTCCGGTACCGCCTATTTATTCAATGACCAGAGTTATAATGTAAAGTCGGAAACCCTGGGAGATCTGACCTTGAAACTGGGCTATGATTGGGACTGGGTTGAAAGTACCCTGAGTTTCAGCAGTTATTTGAACAGGGAGGGAGACCCGGATTATTTCCTTGGAATTGGGTTCAGCCATAGTTGGACCGCTTTAAATGACCGATTGTACCTTCAGCCTGGACTTTCCCTCTATGCGGGCACCCAGCGTTTCTATGAGGCCTATTTCAACAGCAGCCGTATGGGTAACCGGAAGGGCACCGGCCCAGGTACAGGCCTTCCTCAAACCGGAAGTGAAATGGTAAATCTGGAGGAGGCGTCCTCTTTCGAGGTTCTGAATCTGGAACTTGAATTCCCAGCCCATTACTTTTACAGGCATTTCGTATTTTCCCTATACCCTTCATTGTCGTTTCCGCAGAGCCCGGTCACGATTGAAACAGAAGAAGGTGGCGTAAAAGAAGACCTGGACCCGACCTTCTATATTATTGCGGGAGTCAGTTTCTGGGTCGGAGGTTCCTGACCCGCCCTTCCTATCCGTGATTCTCAAACCAGGCAAAACGCTCGCGGATAATCCTATCTTTTTCCTGTTGTATAAAATCGAGGAAGGCTTGGGCTGTGGGGGAAAGGTTCTTTGAATGCTGCCAGATCAGGTTCCAGTGGGTTATTACCGGAAGGCCCCGCATCGGGATGATTTCCAGGTCTTTGTTTTTCAATTCATTCTTAAGGCCGATCAGCGGCATGATCGAATATCCCAACCCGGCAATAATCGCCTGCTTCAGGGCCTCGTTGCTGGTGAGCTCCAGTTTCCGTGAATTGTGGATATCCCGCTCTTCCATAAAAGTCTCCATGGCATTCCGGGTAGCCGATCCGGGTTCCCGGATAATGAGGGGTTGTTCCTTCAGGATACGGATAGCGGAAAGGTTCTTCGGGCGTTTGCGTACCGTACCCCCGACGAGATATAGCTTGTTTTGCATCAGTTCCACCCGGTTTATTCTAAGATGTTCCGGAAGGACGGAAACCATGGCGAAATCCACTTCGTTCTCCTCCAGGCTGCGGATTACCTTTAGCTTGTTCGTCACATCCATTACCAGGTCTACCCCCGGGTTGGCTTCCATGAAATCTGTCAGGAAGTAGGGCATCACATACTTGGCAGTGGAGACCGTGGATATGGTCAGGCGTCCCGCGATCTGCCCGGCAAAGGCGTGTGTTTTGTAATTGATGGCCTGTACCTGGTGGATAATCTGTTCGGCAGCCTCGGCAATCTCCTTTCCAAAATCAGTAATATACAGGCGCCTCCCCACCACTTCGGTCAGGGGGATAGAGAACTGGTCCTGAAAATTTTTAAGCTGTATGGACACTGCTGGCTGGGTAAGGTGTAATTCTTCCGCAGCCTTGGTAATACTCTGGTTCTGAGCTATTTTGTAGAAGATTCGTAACTGGTTGAGGGTGTAATTCATAAATATATTTAATGTTTTTTATCATAAATATAAATACAAATATATTAAAATCTTGTTGCAAATTTGCAGAGGAAATAAGCTGATATGGACTACTCTTACGACTACGAACAATCCAGAAATCTCAGGAAGGAGAAAGACGAATCCCGGTCCGGGGCCTGGACGAATCCGATCCTCTCAAAAGCAGGAATTCAATCCCTCTCAGGAGCTGTCCTGCTGGGCTTTCTTCTAATCCTTTCAAGCAACCAGAACAACCTTTTTATGAATGAACTGATCTCCGTATCGGTCATTTGGATCCTTGTCAGTCTGGTTCGGTTGCAGGGAGAACCCGATAAAATCACATCCCATGAAAAACGATAAATATTCCGTGATGACCAGGCCCATTACTGACCAGAAAGTTCAGCTGGTTAAAGGGTCCTTTACCCCTTCGGAGGCCACAGACGTGGTACTTTCCCTTCTGAATGAAAAAATCAATTTCCACAAGCTGCAGCGGCTACGCTGGTGCGAAGGACACTTCGGGGCGGATACTTCTTATGCGGATCAGCGCATCGCCGAGCTGGAAGCAGAAAAAGTGATCGCCCGAAAGTTCATTCAGCAAGCCCGGGAACAGGGATGCTGTCTGAAAATCAACGGGACGCTTGAAATCACTATTGACCAGGAATAAGCACCTCCGCAAGGTCTTAGCGGGAGAAACCCGCTAAGGGATCAAAACGTTTCGCCGAAAACCTGTGGAATCCTGCCCTCCTCTTCTATTTCCTGGGAATCCTAAAGCGGTCCTTACATCCCGGCCGTCTTCTCCGGCTTGATATCATTGTATTTTATTTTTCAATTGGCTGTAAAGGAGGGCGGGATTAATTACATATCCCACGCCCCCTGGATTCCCCGTTCCCTCCTCTTCAGTATCCTCCCGGGCCTGGCTTTTTTCCATCGTGGCATGCACGGCACCCTCTTAGGGATTTCACAGTATTCCCCCTGGGATATGACGAAAATCATATTTCTACCCCCTAAAAGGAATTAACTTGTTAATGATTTATTAATTAACAGCCATAATTTAACAGCCATGCAAGTCAAAAAGAATCCCAAGGCCGATTTGAATCGTAATAGTGGGCTCTACTTTGTAATGGGCCTGACTATTGTGCTTTTCCTTACGTGGAGGGCACTGGAGTACAAAAGCTATGACAATGTCCAACAGGAGATTGTCCAGCTAATTGACACGGAAACCCTGGATGAAGAGGTTCCGAAGACAGAAATCCTCAGAACCACCCCTCCCCCTCCCCCTCCGGCCGCCCCAGAGGTAATCGAAGTGATCGAGGATACGGAAGAAGTGGAAGAAACCATTATTGAAAGTACCGAAACGAGCCAGGATGCGGTAGTAGCAGAAATTGATCTGGACGCCTCTGACATCAATGTGGAAGAAGAAGAGGAAGAAATTGTCGTCCCCTTTGCCATCATTGAAGAAGTGCCTGTTTTCCCGGGGTGTGAAAATGCCACGGATAAAAAGGCCTGCTTTAACGAAATGATTCAAAAGCATATACAAAAGAAATTCATGTATCCCAAAACTGCCGAAGAACTGGGGATTGAAGGAAGGGTATTTGTACAGTTTGTGATTGGTCAGGACGGCAGTATCGGTTCTATCAAAACACGCGGACCGGATCCATCCCTCGAAAAGGAAGCGAAACGGATTATCGCCTCCCTGCCGCAGATGATCCCCGGCCGGCAACGAAACAGGGCGGTTAGTGTCCCCTACAGCATCCCTATTAACTTTAAATTGCTGTAACTTTAGGGCAAAGCCCATAAGGTTGTGTGGACAGGCATTGGAATCGCTCTTTACATACTGATTGCAATATCGATTGTTGTAAGCCTCCTACTGAATGGTATCCGACCCTCGAAGACATTGGCTTGGCTGTTAGCCATCTTCACCATTCCGGTAGGAGGCATACTTTTGTATCTGATGGAGGTCGCAACCGGCGAAAGCAAAAAGTCTACACCCGGCGCACAAGGCTTCCCGAACCACCCCCTGCGGGTTCCCAGCCCAGGGTTCCGGCCCTGAGCAAACGCATGGACCAAATCCGGACCCTCATAGAAAACCATGCAGGCTTCCCCCTTTCCACCGACAATGAGCTGGAACTGCTCAAGGACGGAGAAAAAACCTTCATCCGTATTTTTGAGGCCCTGCAGGCCGCGGAAGAAAGTATTCATGTGCAGTACTACATCTTTGAGGAAGGGGAACTGGCCGA
>JARRQA010000085.1:0-10639 GCA_037382325.1 Robiginitalea sp. | reverse complement strand
ATTCGACAGGGAAGTGCTCTTGGGTCTTTCCTGAGGCCACTTCCCGCGGAAGTGAAGGTGTATTACAAAAACTGGAGCAGTGGATTTTAACGAGACAGAAAAATTAGGGGTCCTGAAGGCAATTGATCAGGTGCTTCGTGTGGACGACCGGATTTATGAAGGGGAATCCTTTTTTCTTTCCCAGCTTTCCAAAGTGGTGAATTTTGACCGGGAGCTTTTTGTGAAAGCAAGAGAGATGAAACTAGAGGACGCGATTCGGACGCTTCGGGATATGTCGGAGGATAAAAAAGAGGCCCTTGCGGGAATGCTGAATCAGGCAGCCAATGCGGATGGAAAAGTACAGGAGGCCGAACTGAAGACCATCTACGACATTTTTTCCCGGGCGGGAATGGACTTTGACAACTTCTGAACCAGGCTTCAGCGAAGCGATCCGAAATGAAGGAACCATTCCGGGAGTTGAAGAAAATTCCGAAAGACGAACAAATAATCTCCCCCGAGGTGGAATATAATCTGGCAGAAAAACTGGGTATCCTCAAAGCGATCGATCAGGTCATCCGGGCAGATGGCCGGATATACGAGGGAGAGGCCATTTTTATTTCCCAATTATCCAGTGTGGTGCCATTCGATGCAGACCTGTTTAAAAAGGCCCGGGAAATCAAAATGGAGCAGGCGGTGGCGATTCTCAAGGCCATGCCCGGCGACAAGAAAGAAGCACTTGCCCGCTTGCTTAATGAGGCCGCCAATGCGGATGGGCGTGTAGGAGAGGATGAGCTTCGGGCTATTTACCAGATTTTTACGCGCATAGGGATAAACTTTGATAGTCTTGAGTAACCCTGTGGGGACGACTATCCCATAACTTCCGGAGAACCCAAAGGGTGGATAGGGATTTCCCGTTATTCTAAAAAACACCAAATGCAGATACATTATCTGGGGCAACAGGACACGATTCTAAACCAATTCATCTCAGAGCTCCGGGATGTGGATATCCAGAAGGATCCCATGAGATTCCGGCGCAATATTGAACGGGTGGGGGAGATATTATGTTACGAGATGAGTAAAACCCTGAGGTACATAACAAAAACAGTACAAACTCCGCTGGGAACCACCACCATGTCGGTCCCGGTGACCCCATTGGTGCTGTGTTCGGTACTCCGGGCGGGACTGCCATTGCACCAGGGCCTCCTGAATTATTTTGACAGGGCGGAAAATGCATTTATTTCGGCCTATCGCCACCATCCCGGGGGAGGTGATGCCTTTGAGGTCATTGTCAAATATTTTGCCGCACCTGCACTCGACGGCAAGACCCTGGTGCTCACCGATCCGATGCTGGCCACGGGTAAAACCCTTGAAAACGTTCTGTCCGCCCTGAAGGCCCATGGCGAACCTGACCAGATCCATATTCTTTCGGTCATCGGCTCAAAGAAGGGAATAACCCATGTAAAATCGGTATTTCCAGAATCCACGCATCTCTGGATTGCGGCAGTGGACGATACGCTTAGTGCCCAGGGTTATATCATCCCGGGGCTGGGCGATGCAGGAGACCTGGCATTCGGCATGAAGCTTTAGAGGCCTTATTCCTCAGTGAATTTATATTCCAGGAGCCATTCGAATTCAAGAATGTCCAGGGCCTTTCTGTGAGTGGCTTCTAAAATTACAGGGGGGGCAACGCCTGCCTGATAGGCCTCGCGCCATCGGGAAGCACAGAGGCACCATTGGTCGCCGGGCTTGAGGCCTGGAAAATTAAAATAGGGCAGAGGCGTACTCAGATCATTGCCTCTCGAACGTGTAAAGTTCAGGAAATCCTCCGTCATGATTGCGCAGACCACATGAGATCCGGAATCGCCAGGCCCAGTACGGCAATATCCATCCCGGTAAAACCCGGTGCGGGGTTCAAAACAACAGGCCTTTAAGGGGCCGCCCAGTACATTTCGGGGAGATTCCATTTGCTGCCAAAGGTACAGGTTCGTGTACTTTTGTAAAAAGCAGGGGTCAGAAATCTCCCGCGTTTTTCGTACCTTTTGAAAAAGAACTGGATTGGAAGACCTCGTAATCTTATCGAAGCTGATCGTTTTTGCAGGGATTGTCAATGTATGGTTTTTCCGTGTCAACAAGGGTACCCGGTGGCGCGGGGGAGAGGCCGAGAGCATGCAAGAGGAGTTCGAAGTATACGGACTTTCGAGAGCTATGATGTTCATGGTTGGCACCCTTAAAGTGTTGGCCGCCATCGCCCTGGTGATTTCTATCTGGTATCCGTTTTTGGCCATTCCCGCCTCCGCCGCAATTGGATTTTTGAGGGTTGGTGCTGTATGGATGCACTTCAGGGTAAAGGATCCCCTGAAAAAGAGCCTTACGGCAGCTATTCTTTTCCTGTTGTCTGCCTTTATCTGGCTTTACAGTACCGGTCTGATTTAAGACAAAATGCCCCGGGCATACGGAGGTCTCTTCAGTAGCTGAATAAGGCTTACTGCCCTGTCCGAGTGAATAGGCGCCAACACCGTCCAACGCATTAGAGTTTTCCGTCCATAGCACTGTACTGGCACCTTCTCTCGTCGATGCAAATGTCTGAGCGAGAACTAATACATTATAGAATTGCCGCTTTGCTTTTTCCGCGTGATCCTGGAGAGTCCGGCTTCGAAATAATCATTATCTTTTCCACCCTGCAATTCTGATAGCTGCAGGGCGTTGAACTGAATAAATACAGACGTTATGAAATTCAACCTGGTAGAAAAGCTGGCACTCCTCAAGGCGATTGACGAGGTAATCCAGATGGACGACGAGATCAAACCCGGGGAACTAAACTATATGGAACAACTGTCTGAAGTGATGGAATTTACCTCAGATCATATCCTGGAAGCCCGTGATGTGGAGCCTGCTGAAGCCATCGCGGTTTTGGGGGCTATGCCAGAGGAAAAACAACAATCTCTCATCCGCCTGATGACAGAAGCCGCCAATGCGGATGGGGAGGTCGATGTCAGGGAAATTCAGTTTATATACAGGGTTTTTTCTGCTGCAGGGATTGAACCCGAAATATGACGCTTCCCTTGTACGTTTATACGCGCTTAAAAAAGGCAGATTTCGGACATTAGAGGAAAGTCTTTACGAAGGGTAGTCATTGACCTGAAAGGAAATCATTTGTTCGTGACTGCGGCGCTGGAAGGATTTTCGCAGAATGAAAGGTCGCTGCCTCCACAAAAGGGCTCCTTCGAGTCAGGACTAATTGAAAGTCCTCAGATCATTTTAAAGTTCAAAGTCATGCTGCGCGGGAGCACGCCCGCTGAAGATTGCTTTGGATTTCCCTGATTTTTTGGTCAAACGATTCAGAGTTGTTTAAAAATTTAATAGCTTGAAAGGATACCTTGGCCATGGGATCGATATCTCCTAAAATAGTAGTGGTATTCGGGTTGCCCGGCACTGGAAAAACCACCTTTGCAAAAGCGCTTTCCCGGGAATTGGACTGGTTGCATCTCAATACGGATGTGGTCCGCGCCGAACTTGGTAAAAAACAACAGTACGACGAGCGAACCAAGGGATATATTTATAAAAAGCTGCAGGATCGCACCTCCAGGGAGTTGGAGATGGGAAGGGGCGCGGTTTTAGATGGCACTTTTTATAAAGAATCGCTCAGGGATTCTTTGAGGGAACTGGGCGAACGACACGGGATTCCATTGAAATGGATTCAAGTGAGTGCGGCCGAGGGCGTGGTTCGCGAACGCGTATCCCGGGAGCGCCCCTACAGTGAAGCGGATTTTAAGGTTTATAAAAAGATACGACAGGCATTTGAACCCCTGCAGGAACCCTGTCTAAAGGTTTTGTCAGACCGGGAAACGCTTCCGGAGATGATCCGTAAAGCTAAAGTATTCATTACCCAATGACCGAGAAGGAGATACACCGGATAATCGATTCAAAAGCGGTGCCTTATCCAACGGCGGAAATCTCCCTTATCGAAACCCATATTTCATGGGTGTTACTGACAGACGCATATGTCTATAAATTCAAAAAACCACTCACTTTCAGTTTCCTCGATTTTTCGACCCTGGAAAAGCGGAGGTTGGCTTGCGAACAGGAGGTGTCCCTGAACAGGCGACTTGCCCCCGAAATGTACCTGGGGGTGCTTCCCGTTATTTCGGAGGAAGGGCAAATGCGTATTGATGGCCCTCCCGGGCATGTTGTGGACTATGTCGTCTGGATGCGCCGGATGGATGAAAGCCGGCAAATGGATATGCTTATGGAAAAGGGGAAGGTAGAAATTGCCGACGTGGCAGGGCTCGCCACGGTTTTGGCTGCTTTTCACAGGACAGCCCGGAAAGTCCCTGGCGGGGCGTCTTGTGATGAACTGCTGGAGGAATTTACAGACATCCGCAGTGTAATTCCCTTCGTGGAGGAACACTTTGGGGAAAAGTCGGCATTCCTTCTGGAGGAGGTGAACCAGTGGGTTCAGGGGTTTTTATGGGAGGCCCGGGGTAGAATTCAGGAGCGGGACCGGCAGGGCTACGTGATAGATGGTCACGGCGACCTTCATTGTCGGAATGTTTTTCTGCTGACCCCTCCCGTGATTTTCGACTGTATTGAATTCAACGGGGATCTGCGAAGCCTGGACATGCTCAATGAAATCGCTTTTTTGTGTATGGATCTCGAGCGGTACGGCAGAACAGACCTGGCCCGGGCCTTTACGCGAAACTATCTGGCCGAAAACCCTATTATGGAAACGGCAACTGACCGAAAGCTCTTTGTTTTCTATAAGATGTACCGTGCCAATGTTCGTATAAAGGTGTCCTGTATTCATCAAATGGAGGAGACCGGCCCGGAGGCAGAACAGAAAAAAGAGCAGGACCTGATTAGTCAGTATCTGACTTTGTACCTGGGGTATTACAGGGAGCTGCGAACCGGGAAAGGTTGAAATGAAAACTAAGTCTCAGGGGGTCCCCCCATTTCAATCTACCCCCAGGGACTGCAAAAATCAGGCATTCCATGGGAATATTAAAACTTCTTTATCGAATTTAAGCCTGCTGGCTGTTTAGGAGAAAAGGGCACCTTGAGGACTTTGTACAAAAATCGACAGCTCTTTCGCCTCCAAGCCCGGTGTCTGAATCAGTTCTGGCCTTCGAGTTTGTTCAGACTATCCATTTCCCTTCTGTATCGCAGGATCATAAAGCTGTCGAGCTGCTTTCCGATGCTATCCCGCATCGTCTGCCAGTTTGCCGCGTCCATTTTGATGGTATAGTCCCTGATCTGGTTAAACCGTTCCAGGTTAAAACGATTTGATTTCCAGGCCGCTTCCGTGCTTTCCTGGTGTTTGAGATCCTGCAGATAGATCCCGATTGCGAATCCGGCCAAAACCAGGATCAGCACGATGATAAATTGTTTCCTTGTTCTAAGCATTAAAAGAAACTGGTATCTCCAAACCAAAAATCGATCTGGGTTTCTTAGTCTAAAACTAGTATTTTCTTACACACGCCGTGCTAAAATCGGACGAAAAGGTCAGAATTAAAGATTTTCCGTTTAAAAATGGCCTGCCTTCCCGGAAAATAATCTAGGCTGGTATGCTTTAGTTTCGGTGTGATCAGCCGATCTCCACGTCGAGAGAGTTATCATCTGGAATCCGGTCAATCAGCTTGTTGTAAGGGTCAATTCCCGCCTTTTCAGGCTGGCCCTTAACCCGGATTTGGATCGTCGATTCCCCTGGCCTGATCCGATGCTTCTTTAGATACAGCGGATTAACACGTGTCCTGCCATTTTCATCCAGGTCATCGGGTGCAAAAACACCGATGTCGATATAATCCCCTTCATAGGTAGCGTCCGACTCTTTGCCTGTTTCGTCCGCATACCTCTTTTGGGACCGGACCTTGAGGGTTATTTCATACTGATCTTCACCGATCTTTTTGGCATCCACTTCCTCTGCCCGATTGTCGTAAAGCGTGATGCGGTTCCAGGTGTCCTCGAGGTAGTACTGAAGGCTGTCCGGGGTTACCGCTTTCAGGTGTCGGTACAGGTCGCTGCTGCCAGGGAAGGGAGGGGCTTGTTTAAGCCCGAATTCACTATTGAATTTGTACAGGGCTGAATCCATAGCCTGGGCCCCGATGAGGTCCCGCAGGCCGTACAGGATAAGGCTCCCTTTGTTATACCATTGATACGCGCGATTGCAGTTTATAAAAACATTTTCCTTCTTGCTTTCATTAGACCTGCCCCTCAGATAGTCATCCAGTTCATCCTTCAGGAATCGCTTCATATTGTCTTTTCCGTACCGGCGCTCCGTAAGGATCAGGGCCGAAAATTCGGCCAGGGCCTCCGAAATGAGGTTCGATCCCCGGGTGTAATTGGGAGTGATCTGGTGTCCCCACCACTGATGCGCCAATTCATGACCGGTCACATAATACACATAGTCAAAGTCGTTCGGATCCGAGAAGTCGGCCACCCACCCGAAACTCTCGGAGAAGGGGACCGTATTGGGAAAAGACTGGGCAAAACCGGCGTACCTCGGGAATTCCAGCAACCGCATCTGACGAAACTGAAAATTGCCATAGGTTTCGGAAAAATAGGTCAGCCCATCCTGATAGGACTGCAGGAAACGGTCCAGGTTGTAGGTATGCTCCGGGTGGTGAAAAATTTCAATGGACACCTTCTGCCCGTCCGGCAGGCTGGCTTCATCTTTTAGGACCTCGTATTCGGCAGAGACAAAGGTGAAAAAGGCCTGGATAGGAGTATCCTGCACGTAGTGGAAGTACCTGCGGCCTCCTTCTGTCCATTCGCGCTGCAGGTATCCCGGGGCCACGGCAATCTGAGAGGGTATTGTACTGACCACTGCCTCAAACTGTATAAAGTCGGCATCGTCGGCAAACAGCAACGTCCGCCTCCCATGCGGGTCATCGTGAGCAGGAAGGTCTTCAGGTTTTTCGGGGAGGTTGTATTTTCTCCGGTCCTCATCTGAGGAGATTTCCTGGCCTGCATCGTAACCGATTTCAGGGATTCCGCCACTGAAAAAGGAACCATTATAGACTAATTCCCGCTGATAACCGGAATTGGGGAACCCGGTATTGATGGCCTTGCTGACGATTGTTAGCTGAATAGTATCGCCCGGCATCATGGGCCTGGGCAGAGCCGTGATTTTATACCATTCCCGTTCCTCCTTCCGGCCTAAGACCTGGAACTTCCGGGGCTTGTACTCCAGAGGAAAGCGGTGTTTCAGGGTGTCCCCCATGAGCACCACCTTGAAATCCGTCAGGGAACGGGAGTTGAAATGGATGGAATCCACAGGGGAATCTGTTTTGTTGACCAGTTCCACCTCTGCCTGGAAATAGGCGTCCCGTTCCATGGGATACAGGTCTGCCTCAATATTCACACGTTTTGATATACGACATTCTGAAAAATGTACACCCCTGATGCCAGCGCAATCGCCAGGAAGACGAGCGACACTTTCTGGGGTCCTTTCAGGAATCTGCTCCGCGCTGTAACCCACCTGCTTTTCAGGGAATTTTCACTCCCGCGGCTGAAAAATACGCTGAAAAACAACACCAGGAAGATCCCCCAGGCAGTCCAGTAGAGGTTGAACCAGAAGAGGGACTGCCCAAAGTGTCCCAACCCGTTCATATCGCTCCATGTATACCCGGGTTTGTAACTAAAGAAGAAGAGGTTGAAGTTGTAGCCTGCAAAATTCCGGAGGATAAGGATCACAAGCCAGATACCGATGGCTGCCGCATGGCCTGCAAATTTGTTGTTGGCCACCAGGTGTACGGCAAATACCAGCATGACCATCTGCAGGTAATCCGGTAGGGAAATCAGGTAGCTATCTGTTAGGTAGACGCCCAGGTCATACTCAAAATAGCCCTTAAGGGTCTGGACTCCAATTCCGACGATTATCGGCAGGGTGGTAAGCACCAGACAGATACCGGCCATCCCGATAAACTTGGAGGCAATAATGACCCAGTCCTTGACCGGGAAGGTGTCATTAATGACAGAGTAACCCGTCGCCTTGTCGCGGTGAAGGCTTTCCCCCGTAAAAAACACGATGATGATAAAGACAAATAAATTGTAATCAAAAGTCTTGTATTGCATTAGAAAGGAGGTGGACGGGACATTCGGGACGCTGTAGAGCGTAATGCCGATCCAGAAGTCCAGCACGAGAAAGATCAGACCTCCCAGGAGAATTGACCTGAAGTAGACATCCTTCAGGATATTTTTCACCTCTATCCCAGCCAGGGTCTTCAGGCTTTTCCACTGGTATCCCCGTGAAAAATCAGCAACTGCTGTGATGGGTTTCACCTCTTTTTGTAAAATTTCCGCTGGTTTGGACTTTTTTGCCTTGCGGTCTGTACGGAAGAAATAGCCAAAACTGAAACGCCAGTAAGAGGCGATAAAAAACAACAGGCCTACCCCAAACCAAAGGATCCGGTTCCAGAGGAGATTTCCTTCCAGGGGGAGGAAAAAGCTGTTCTGCTCATACGGGGTGAGGTATCGGGTCTGGAAATCAAAGGAGTTAAGGCCAAAGGGGTCTATCAGCTGTACCAGGTCTTTGTTCTCAATGTCCTGCGCCAGGAAATTCGCCAGTAAATACCCGATAAAAATCACGATCCCCCCGGAATAGATGGAGCGGATGTTTCGGGTAAAGATGATAAGCGCAAAGAAGATGCACCCGGCGAGCCACAGGTTGGGTACCAGCAGGGTAAAGAAAGGCTGGAAATAATTTACGGTCACATTGGGGCCGTAGCGCACCGCTTCCGTGCCGAAGGCAGGCCCCAGCAAGCTCCCGAGCAGGATCCCGAGCAGGGCTCCGGAAGAAATGAACAAAAGGGTTACAAAGGAACCCCAGAAACGACCCATAACATACCCTCGTTTGGTAATGGGGTAACTGAACAGATAAGTGGCTGTTTTATGTTCCAGGTCTCTGTAAAGGGGGACTCCCATAACGGCGGATGCGATCAGAATTCCAAAAATGGAAACAAGCAAAAGGAGTTCCGCGATGACAATCGGGGCATTGTGGAATACCTTTTCGGATGCCGGAGTATTTCCAAACCCTATCAGCAGCATGGGTACAATGGTCAGCAGCAGGAAGTATACCCAGGTAGCGGGACGTCTGAACCTGTATTTAAGCTCGAAAAGAAAAATGTCTTTGAACATGGCAGTAGCTTAAATGGTGATGGGATCGACTTTTTTTGAAATGATGCTGAAATACACATCCTCCAGGTCGGCAGGAACGGGTTCAAAACCGTTTCCGGGGTCCGTTTCGCTTTCAATTCGTAGGCTTAGTTTTCCCTCGATGAGCTTGGTGGAGATCACCCTGAACTCTTCCCGGTACTGGTGCAGGTCCGCCTTGTCGATCGCTTTCTGATAGATCTTCCCCTCCACCAGGGCAAGTCCTTCCCGGGGCGTACCCTGCATGAGGACTTCCCCCGTACAGATTATAGCCATCTTGGAGCAAAGGGTGTTGACGTCCTCCACAATATGGGTGGAGAGAATGACAATGGTATTCTCCCCGATCTCGGAAAGCAGGTTGTAAAACCGGTTTCTTTCCGAAGGGTCCAGCCCGGCAGTGGGTTCATCCACAATGATCAGGCTTGGGCTGCCCACCAGCGCCTGCGCGATCCCGAAGCGTTGCCGCATCCCTCCGGAATACGTGCCCAGGGCTTTTTTACGGTCTTTGTAAAGGTTTACGCGATGCAACAGGGACTCCACCAGTTCCTTGCGCTCTTTACGGTTTCCAATCCCCTTCATCTGTGCAATGTGATTCAGCATGGTTTCCGCATTAATCCGGGGGTAGAGGCCAAAATCCTGCGGCAGATACCCCAAACATTCCCGGACCGCCTGTTTGTTGTGAAGGACATCAATCCCATCCAGGGTGATGCTCCCGGCATCGGCATCCTGCAGCGTGGATATGGTGCGCATTAGCGTTGATTTTCCCGCCCCGTTCGGGCCCAGCAGGCCAAACATCCCATGGGGGATGGTCAGGGAAACATCCCGGAGTGCCTGAACTCCGTTGGAATAGGTTTTTGAAAGATTGTCGACGATAAGTTCCATGTGAAAGGATTGCTTTTAGTTGATAAGGAGTGATGGTTGCATGAAGGAGAATGGACTATTCTGTTCGGAAGATACATAATAGAAGCATATGTTGCCGTTTCGAGCGGGGTTTTAGTTCGTCCTCTGGGTGGGAGGTTCAGATGAATCTCTCCTTTTCCGCTCCTTCTTTTGGTGGAGGAGAATTCCAGTTTCATATCGGGAATTTGATCCTGCCTGAAAGAAATCAGGGATGTGTCAATTGCCTTCTTCCTGCCGGGTTTATGAACTTCATTCAAAATCCCTAACTTTAGTCACCCCACGCGGCGCCCGGCCCTTTATCCAGGTTGGCATTAGCCGGTACCAAGGGGTTTAATTAAAAAACATCGCATGTATTACAAAGTAACCCCCCTGCTTTTTTGTATCGTATTGGCCGGCTGTACCGAAATCCGGAAACCAGGTGCAGAGGAAACAGGTAAGGCCGAAACGGCTTCAGCGTCACAACACGCCCCTGTTATAGGACAAGAAGCCACTGTTTATACTACCGCGCACGAGACGGATTTACGGCTTGCGCAAACCGCGAACCCCACTTTTATGGGAGTGGGCCAACCCCTGGAAAACGAGGTTTCCGTATTTGTCAACCCTAACAAAACCT
>JARRQA010000084.1:0-7692 GCA_037382325.1 Robiginitalea sp. | reverse complement strand
AGCATGCTGCCGTCGGGCAGGAAGGCCATCCCCCAGGGAATATCGAGGTCCCTGACGACCAATTGAGCCGAAAAAACGGTCTCTTCGGGAGTTTCTGCTGTGTTTTCTTCGTTCTGAGCACAGGAGACAAAGATCATTACAACGAAAATACAGACGGATGCAATACTATTTTTCATGGCGTATCGATTAATAGTAAGAAATGTCGATGAACTGCCCATTAGTAAAGGGTTATCTTCAAAGATAAAGAGAATTTAAACGAATAGATAATTACAATCCGGGCAATAAACGGATCTCAAAACTCGTCTATTCTTACCATAAGACTACCTACGACAGGTACGGCAGGGTAGTAGCCCGTCTTGACCAGGTGACCAACTGGGACGGTACTTACGAAGGAAAGGAACTACCCACAGGGGATTACTGGTATGTCGTCAATGCGAACGACAATGAAAGACAGCAATACGTGGGGCACTTCACCTTATATCGCTAATTCCTTCTCAGGAATCATCCATTAAAAAGGCCGAAAGTCCTTAGACTTCCGGCCTTTCCAAATAAAAACGCAAAAAAGAAACCCTTTTTACCGGATGATTGCCCCGTCTTCCAGTAACACCTCATAGCTGTACCCCGCACCGAAATCCCGGTTTAGGCTAACGATGGCGCGTATGGTTATTTCACTGCCCGGGTCCACGGCATCCATCGAGGTCATCACCAGGTCCTCGCTGTCGGCGGTGCCGTCCTTCAGGTGCAGCCAGTTCCGTCCGAGGATGCCCTCATTGATTTTGGTACAGGTACCGGTGAGTTCCACGACTTTACCTTCAAAGGCTGCGGGGTCCTCCAGGAGTTCGGCAATACTCAGGGTCGTGGCTTTTCCTGACAGCGGGCTAATGGAATTTTTTATTGGGATTTTCTTTCAGGGCTTCAGCAGGCGGTTTTGCAACCGCGTCCTTCGGTTTCATGGAAGCCCCATGGGTTTCAGGTACCAACTGGGTAATCAGGTAGATGGTATCGAAGACGCGTCCCAGTTCCTTGCTTTCAAAATCGTTCTGGACCAGAGCCTCGTTGTAGTAATAAGTCTCCCCGGCCTGTATATCTGATTTTCCGGTAGCGGCCCAGTATTCCTTTTCCCCTTCGACTACCTTTAAATAGAGGTATTTGTCTCCGGGAATGGTTTCCTTTACAGTCACCTTGTGAATATCCATGACCAAATTCTCATGGGCATCAGCCACGGAGGTCTGGGTTTTCACGGGAACGGGGTCTTCTTCATTCGGGCCCAGTTTACAGGAAACGGAGACAAGGAGCAAACTGCCCATAAGCAGGGCTATTGGTAATCTTTGGCGTAAGGTACGCATGGATGTGTTTTTTTGAGATTATACCGGTTGAAGCGGTTCGTACTCCGATATGATTTTGAATAATTTGTCGTCATTGTGCAGGGATTCCGGCTGTTTTAGCGCTTTCCGCATGATGCGGTTGGCCAGCTCCGAAATTTCCACTCCGGACCTTTTGGCCGCTTCGCGGATCCCGGAACGGTTGAGCTGGTTGAGCACTTTTTGCTTCCGGTTGGCCATCAGGGAGCGAAAGGGCTGCATGCGGTACCAATCCAGGTATAGTCCCCATTCTTCCTCTACGATTTCCCGTACGCTTTCCGTTGCGGCGGTTCGGTTATCCCTGTTTTGCTGCAGGAGCGCCCCGATGGAATCTAAATCCTCGAGTACGATATTGGGTTGCGTCCTCAAAGCAGCAGCCATGTTGCCCGGGACTGCCAGGTCCACGAGCAGGATTTTCCGGTCCTCGCGTATCCCCCCTGAAATCAGGGAAGGCGAATGGCTGGCAGCGCTGATGATTACATCAAACTCGTCCAGGTCATTGGCGAGGAGCCGTTCCCAGGGCCAGAAATGGACATTGAAGGTGTCGGCCAGTTTTTGTGCCCTGGCCTCAGTCCGGTTTGTCACATAGATATTCTGGTATCCAAACTTGGTGTTGTACTTGAAAAGCTGGTGTACGATATCGCCCGAACCCACGAAAAGGATCCGTTTGCCGGAAGCCTCCGTGCCGAAGGTATCCCCGATCAGTTTCAGGGCTCTGTAGGCCGTGGAGGTCGTGCCATCCCGGAATCCTGTTTCATTGCTGATGCGTTTATGGCTTCGGAACAGCGTTTGCATACACCGCTCCAGGAGTGACCCCTGCAGGTCCTGTCCAAGGGCACTGTGGTATGCCATTTTGATCTGGTGGATGATTTCGGCGTCCCCGAGCACGGAGGATTTCAGGCCTGCGGCCACACTCAACATGTGGCGTACGGTATCATCCGTCTGGTCACTGATCCTGAAATCTACCTGGTCCTCGGAACGGATTTCCCCGAGCTTCCAATTCAGGAAGAAGTCCCGTACCTGAACGGCCCGCGTGCCGGTGGTCTCAAAATAGAGTTCCGTGCGGTTGCAGGTAACCAGAATGAGCAGGGCATTCAGGTCCGGGAATGTTTTTCTCAGGGCATCGGTCAGCCGCTGTTTTTCAGCTTCGCCCAAATGGAACCGCTCCCTTCTGGAAACAGGCGCCGTATGGTGTGAGATGCTCAGATATCGAAAATTCATAATCTTCTTGTACGACGTTCTGCAGAACGTCGTTTGGTTGTTTACAAATGGGTTTTCTCTTCTAACAGGGGGACCCTGGGACTTATTCCTTCAGAGTCCGTATATAATTGACAATAAGCCACATATCTTCTTCATAGGGAATTTTCTTCTCGAAATTGGGCATGTCGTTGCGGCCGAAGTAACTCTTGTAAAAGATCTCTCCATCGGTTTGCTCGTGGAATTCCTCTGAGGAAAAATCCCCAAGGTCGCCGCTCAGGTTGGCTGCTTTGGAGCCATCCCCATAACCTTCAGACCCATGGCAGGACTGGCAGTGTTTTTTATACAAGGCCTTTCCAATATTCTGGTCTACGGAAGGGTCGGTTGGGTTTTTCTTATTGACATATTCATCAGGCACCACCCATTCATCCTGATCGGGCATATCAAAGGCATACAGTGCAAGGGCCACTATGGCCACCGGAATTAAGATTTTGATTGTTTTCATTTTTTAACTTTTTGCGATTTTAAACAGATTAATAATTAAGTAAGCGATAAGTCCCCAGGAGCCGATCACCAGAACCCCGGTAAAAACCAGGATGAAAATGGGTGCTTTGCTGCCCCGGGCCCATAAAGCTCTTTGGTCCCATGTGGATTCTACTACAATAGGCGTGCCAACCGGGGCCTGTAATTCAGATTTTACGGTCCCGTACGTCCCGTTGTCCTCGATGAGCACCTCAATATCGAGTATGCCATCCTGCCCGGGAATATCCGGGGGGATTTCAACGAGGATACTGCCGTCAGCGTCTGTCATCAACAAGTCCTCGCTGAGACGCAGGGGTTTAAACATTCTTTTGACCTGAACTTTGATCAATGCATCAGCCACAGAGCTGTCCAAAGCCACATCGGTAAGGGTTGCGGCGATATAGTTGAGGCTGTCACGTTTTTCAAGCCTGGCGTTTATGGCGCCATCCCGGAATTCCACGCTCCGGCTTGCCCTCCTGAAGGAGTCATTGCCACCGAAGGAAGCTCCCAGAATAAAGGTGCCTGTGGAATCAGGGCGGATTTCGCTCAGGTTTTCCAGGGTAAAACGCGCGTTGCCATCAGGGCCGGTTTGAACTTCCCCCAGGGGAAATTCTTCCCCGTCCACTTCGTAGTAGATTTCCAGCGGGATGTTTGGGATGTCCATGTTGGTCCGGTCGATCCGGGCACTGGTGCTCAGATCCAGATGCACGGGCCCATTCATTATCTTGGTGTACATGGCCCGTACCCGAAGCCGTTCCTTCTTTTCCTGGGCATTGGCGGTGAATAGAACCATAAAGGCCAACGCCAGCCAAAGCATCCGGGATCCCGCGCTGTATATGATATTGGTCGTTTTCATACGCCAGCTTCTTTATGTTTTGCCTCCGGCAGGCCTTCATCTTCGGCAAGCCGGTCTATAGAGATCACAGGTACATAACGTACCAGCAGTGTTATGATCAGCAGGGCCATCGCCAGGGTCGCCCCCGTGATCAGCCACTCGTGCAAACTGGGAAAATAATGGTGCCAGGACTCCGGTACCCCCTGAATGGGAAGGTAGGGGTGGAGCAGGGTGGGGGTCACGATCAGGTACCGTTTCCAGTAAGATCCCAGAACCACAAAAATCGAAATGATAAACAGGGACCTGGGTTTTCGGAAGCCCTTGAATATGGTCAGCAGGGCAGGCAAGAGCAAGCCAAAAACGGATACCAGCCAGAAAGGAAGCGCGTAATCACCTTCCAAAAGGGTCTGCAAGTGTTCTGATTCCGCCTTTTTAGACGTAAACAGCGGCACTACGTATTCGTTAATGTTAAAGTAGACATAGACAATCAGGGCAAGGTTCAAAAGCTTGCCGATTTTGTCAAAGTGGAAATCTGTGATGTATTCCTGCAGTTTTTTATTTCTACGCACGATATAGGTTACGGCGACCAGGCTTCCAATCCCTGATACCATGGCCCCAGAGATAAAATAGGGGGCAAAGTTGGAACTGTCCCAGCCCACCCGGTAGGTGGTCGAAAACAAATAGGCGTCGATGGTCTCCAGGATCAGCCCCAGGGGGATGATCATCAGGGCCAGCAGGTGGACGCTTTTCTGCTGAAGTTTTATTTGTTTTGCTGCCCAGTTCCATTTCATGGCAAAGAACCCGTAGACCTTGCTCAGACGGGGTTTTGTTTTTGCATAGTAATCCCGCATGATCGCCAGGTCCGGGAGCAGCGGAAAATACAGCAGCAACAGGCTCACCACGATGAAGGTGGGGATGATGATCACATCCCAGGTAATGGGTGATTGCAGCCGGGCGTGAACGAACAAGTTTAGCATGCGGTCCGGGCGTGCCATGTCGATGATAATAGTGATCCCTGCCATGACGATACAGGCCAGGGCCACGATTTCCGCCAGGCGCACAAAAGGCCTTCGCCATTCATTTTTGGTAAGGCGCAGTACAGCCACTACGATGGCTGCCACAAAACTGGTGGCCACAAAGAAAACAAAATTCGAAATATAGAATCCCCAAAGCACGTAGTCCCGCATGTCGGTAACTACCTGTCCCTTGATGATCTGATCAATGTAGGCCACGATACCGGCCGCAATAATCACCAGAAGCAGTGCCATCCAGAGTTTTCCCTTCCGGTCAAATTTCCGGGGGCCAAGGTCTTTTATGAGTTGTTCGTATCGCTTCATGAGGCCTCAGGGTTTTCTGCGGGTTCATCAGGTTTTTCCACCGACTGATAGGGATCATAGTTATCAAGGCCTTCTTCAAAAGGCAGGCGGTCCCTGGGCGGCAGATAGTACACGCTCGGGTCGGTCCCCAGATCTTCGAACAGGCGGTACCCGGCATTTTCCTCAAGGAGTTTGCTGAGCCGGACTGTTTCGTTCCCATTGGTTACCACATCCTCGTTCTTGTCTCCGAAATAGAAGACCCCGTTAGGGCAGGCCGTCACACAGTGGGGCAATTCGCCTTTCACTGCCTGGTGGGGGCAAAAATCGCATTTGTCAACCGTTCCTTTAATGCTTGGCATCCCGGCGTGTTCCGGGCTGTGCATCTGCTCCACCATATCCATGCTCATCTCGAATTCCTGCTTGGGCTCACTCCAGTTGAACACCCGCGTGGAGTAGGGGCAGGCCGCCATACAAAACCGGCAGCCCACGCAACGGTCGTTGTCGATCAGGACCAGTCCGTCCTCTCGCTTAAAGGTGGCATCTACCGGGCAGACAGTTACACAGGCGGGCTGGTCGCAATGCATGCACAAGGTGGGCATCCAGTGTGGGGCGGTATCCTCGGTTTCCTGCATCTTGTAGACCTTCAGCCAGGCATTGTCTCCGGTAACGAAGTGGTGTTTGTTACAGGACCGCTGGCAGGCCAGGGCGTTTTGACACCTGGCCAGGTCTATCACCATGACGAATTTTCGTCCGGGCATCCCCCGACGGACATTGTGGGCACCTGTAGATTCCATCATTTCCTCTACCTGGGAAGCTTCCACCTCGATGATATTCCCTTCGGTGTCCATCAGCTCGATGGTCTCTCCGGAGCCTTCAGAGGCGAACCCGTCTTTTAAATGGGCAAGCGCCCCTGCCCCCAGGATGGAGGCAAGACCGAGCTTCCACCCGTTATTGAGGAACTTGCGTCGCGTATCTTTTTCGTTCTTCTGATTTTCCATTTTCAGCTTTGTTCTTTATCCTTGCCCAACCAACCCAGCAGGTCTTTGTTACTTATCTGCTTGCGGACCACTTTTGATTTCTTAAGACTGCTAACCTTGACCCGCACGGCCGTACCGTCCGGCTTGATCAGGGTGCGGTATTCCTCCTCTCCGTCCAAAGGTTCCAGACTCTGGGCCCGCAGCGGTAATAACGGCAGTAGGAGTCCTGTACCGAGGACAGGCAGGAACTGGCGTCTTCCGATTCCTTTTTTGTGCTCTGGTTGCTTTTTCATAAAAATTTCTGGATAAACGCTGTTTAGAAGTTGTACAAACGGGTTATGGTAAAGCCTACAAGGATGCCGTCCCATCCCCCGAAGAACCGGTTTTGGTTCTGGAAAAAATTATACTGAGGCACGATGCCATTGTAGGAGGACATATATACCTGGAAGGCGTGGGAGGAGGTCACGAATTCTGCCCCAACACTAAAACCAGGTTCCGGATCAAAAGGATATTCTGCCCCGTCCAGGTGGTGCACAAACGGATGGCTGTATTCCATGGTGATAGCCGTCTGTGGGCTGATCTTGTAGCGTCCGCCCACAGAGAGGGTAATAAGGTCATTACGCTGCTTGTCCTCCACCAGGTTGAAGTGGGAGAGGCTCGGTGCCACCTGCAGGGACAAATTCTGGTTGAACCTCCTGGAGATGATCAGCTGGTGAAAATAGGAATACCGGTGCTGATCCAGAAAATAAGGGTATTGCCGCTGAAGGGTCTCCCATTTGGTCGCATTTATCGCCCAGTTCCCATAGTAAGAAACATTTACCGGGATACGGTCCGACCGGGTTTGCTGTAAGATCCCCACCTTCCAGTTAAAATCCTGGACACGGTTGTTTTTTGTGGTTCCAAAGCCCACCTGCAGGCGTTCGTGGATCGTATAGGCAAGTCCGATCCGGATGTTGGCGGCCCCCCAGATCCCCAACAGGTCGTTTTCATTCCCGCCAATCGTACCGAAGCGGTGTTGGAAAACTACTTCCAGCGTGTTGGGAAAATACAGCTTGTCCGTTGGATTGTCAATCAGGAAAGCACTTTCAAAAGCCGGGCGCTGTGGCCTGTCAACTACTTTAACCGTATCTGCCTCCGATTCCTGGGCAAACAAAGCCAGGGGAGCGCAGCATATACAAAGGAAAATATAATAGAGTCGTCTCATTTTCGAGCTTCTTTAGGTTAGTTATTCCAGGGCACCCCGGTTGATCCAGGCTTCAATCAAAGCTATTTCATCATCCGTAAGGGCTGGTGGCGGCGGTCAGGGATGGCTTTGACCCGGCATCCGCTGGAAGAGCACACTGGCTTCCGCGTCATTGGGTACTACATATCCGTTGAGCAGCGAATTGTAGGCATTCTCAGAACGAAGAACCGGTGCCAGGCCTCCGCCGTGGCATCCGGCACAGTTATAATCCTCTATAATCGGCAGGATGCTTTCTGCAAAG